>RDXH01000008.1 GCA_004292745.1 Oscillatoriales cyanobacterium
TTCAGAAGTATCAAGAGTTTTCTGCCAAGCATCATGTAATTGGTCAAAGTTGGTAAATTGATACTGTTTAAACAACTGAGGTAATGAAAGGTCAAAAAGTATTTCAATATGGGCGCGATGGGGCTGAAAAATATTAATATCTTTAATTAAAGTGATTTTTTCTAAAACATCCTTAGAAGTTGCTCGTTTATTAGGGCGGCGGTTAATTATCGACAAAGTAAAATACTCACCATGTCGGAATAAAATCATGATGGGAATATCAGACTGACGGTTAACTTCGCGAGTAATATCGGATAGCTGACTGCGCGTGTAATCAGTCTCGCGCAACTCAACCGCCAAGAAAATATAAGATTGCAGATAATTTTGATCTATGTTACTAGAAAATCCTAATTGACCATTGGATTTAATCTCATCTTCAGTCAGTTGAAACAAAAAATCAACGGACTTCCATTGAGATAAACTCGCCCGTTGCTGGTTGATTTCCCCAAATCCAAAAGTATCGATAAAATCTTCAGGGTGATTGCTATCTAACTCAAATTTTCTTTGCGTCGTATATCCTAGGGTTTGGAATAAGAGCTCTAGCTTCTGGGCTGCATTACCCGCAGCTAAATTTTGGATAGATTGCGCGATTTGATCTTTCATCTGTTGTTCATTCATCTTTAATACTCCTGGACGCAGAAACCGGGTTTTTTACGAAAATACTGGAGTTGAGGCTTTAACACTGGTAAAAACCCGGTTTCTTTGGCATCCTACCAAAAGTTTCGATATGAAACTGGAGTGCAGATTTGACATCAGTTAGTGCTTCTTCGTATGTGTTTCCCTCGCCAACGACAACGCCTTTGATGCCAAGTGGATAAGCAACATAGCCATCAGAATGTTTTTCGACAATGATTTTGATAGTTGACATAGATTACCTCTTTTCAGTAAATAACATTTCGATTTGACCCCCAATATTACAATCAAAATTTGGGATAGATTAGGCTATTTATCTTTCATATCAATTCCGGTTACACTCCTTATGATATAGAGGAGACGGCTTAGCCTTAGTCCCTACCCAAAATAACATTGTAGGGACTAAGGCCAAGCCCATAGGTGTCAACTTAAGCCTGAAAGCCTTGATAAATGTCGTTTTTACCTGAGTCCAGATCCCCCTAAATCCCCCTTAAGAAGGGGGACTTTGAGAAGACTCTTGTTCCCCCCTTCTTAAGGGGGGCTCGTTCGGATCTAGGCTTAATAGTCAAACAGCAGTCTCTGACTGGGTTTGACGTTAAGTTGACACCAATGGGCACTGCCGTCTCCTCATTTTGGCTAATAATTCCGATGCAACCGGAAACGATATCATCTCTTGTTCATTCATCTTTAATCACCAACCATGTAATTAAATCGAAATCAGTTTTGCTTGTCACCTGTTTTTTGTGTTCTGGCATTACCGCACCTTTACCAGACTTAAACAAATTACTAGCTAACCGCTTCTTAAAAGTCCGAGTAATCGAATCAACCGCCCTCTCAAGCAAATCGTTATAAACACTCATATCTTCCCCGTTATTCGTCTGGTTGTCAAACAAATTACACAACGAGTCATAAGCTTGCGCCTGATTCGCACATAACAACCGAAACATCTCTAAAATCTGCTTAGGTTGAGCAAAACTGAAACGTACTACCTGATCCTCTCTAATATACACCAGAAAGTACGGTTGCAGAGGATTAACCTGCTCATTTCCCGAAGTATCACCTTTCTGTTTTAAACAAAAAATTACTCCTGGTGCAATTATCGGATTTTCAGACGCTGGTGGAACGACTGCATAAATACCCAAAGGTGCATCTTCTAGCTGTTTCTGGTTCCTTTGTAAATAATTACTTAGTTCAATGCGAAAGTCATCTAAGGTAAACTCATTGAGGGCAACGCTTTCGTTGAAATCCTCTAAATCTAATACCTCGTTCTGCAATCGTAATAACTGTTTATCTCTATATTTTAAATCCGTTTGAATTAACTCTTCAATTTCATCCGGTTCCAGCAGGTTGTCTTCAAAGGTAGCGGCAATATCTACCAACGCCATCCTTGCTTCTACTCGATTTTTGAGATTGATGTATTTATTTAAGTCATCAGTAGGCCAGAAATTCACTAACTGTACTGTATGGTTAACACTACCGATACGGTCAATCCGTCCAAAACGCTGAATGATTCTGACTGGATTCCAATGAATATCGTAATTAACTAGATAATCGCAATCCTGTAAATTTTGCCCTTCAGAAATACAATCTGTCGCAATCAATAAATCAATCTCTCCATCTTGGGGCATAGATGGCATCTTGTCGCGCTTTTTGGAAATGGGAGAGAAATTCGTCAGAATTTGATTGAACTCATTCTTGCCAAATGTGGTTTTATTTCTGCCGGTTCCCCCAACTAATAAAGCTATGTTAATATTGAGCTTACAAGTTGCGATCCATTCGTGCAATGCCTGATAAAGATACTCTGCTGTATCGGCAAAAGCAGTAAATACCAAAACTTTACGGTTAGGTTGATTTTGTTTGTTAATTGTTGGCTGTTTTACCTTGTTTTGAATCAATTTTTTCAATTCGGCTAACTTGGCATCCCGCGTTTCATCAACCTGCAAAGCTGAATTATAAAGAATCTTGAGTTGTTGCTTATCCTGTGCTAAATCTTTTAACCATTCATCAGTATCAAGATGTGCCATCTTAAAAGTAAACCTGGAACCAACCTCGATAGCTGCTTGTAGTTCTTCATCATCAATATCTTCAAGATTTAATTGATTAAACTCAATATTCTGGTTTCCATCTCGAAACTGCTTAAAGGTTTTAATTCGTTGCTGCAAATCGGCAATTTTACCGATAGTCCTTGCCATCGTAATTGCAAAGGATGTCACCGAACTTTCCAGCCGTTTAAGAAAGTTAACTTTCATCATCCCGATGAGGAAATATTCGCGTACACTCTGCTTAAATCTTTGTCCTGATTTATGTTCGTATTCTTCTTTGTACTGTGGCAGAACATATTTAGAAGGGTTAAATAATGATAACTGATAGTTAGAAATTTCATCATTCAGTTTGTCGTAGGACATGAACTCACCTTTCAAATCAATTGTGGGAAAGATGGACAAGGGTTTTATCCTAATTGGGAAGCCGCCTAATCGATCTACAACATCTTTATAATATTTTTGAATATGTTTGCGAGAACGAGCTATGGTTAATTCGTCAAGTAGTTTAAAAAACCCAGAATCAAGGGAATTTAATAGTTCGCTAGTTATGCGAATACTCTTTTTTGACCAAGTGGTAAAAGCTCGTTGAGCGCTAGCTAGAGTATCTTTCAGACTAACTACACCAATTGATGTTTGAAAAGCATCATCCTTGCCTTCAGTGATAAATTCAAGCTGATGTCTTAAATCAGTCAGGTTATTGTTGACAGGAGTAGCAGAGAGTAATAAAACCTTCGTTTTAATGCCAGCTTTAATAATGTCATCCATCAGTCGCTCATAACGACTTTTACGAATTATATTCCCATCTTCATCTCGCTTACCCTTAGTGTTGTTGCGGAAATTATGGGACTCATCAATTACTACTAGGTCATAATTTCCCCAGTTAAGAGTCCCTAAATCGGTATCACCGGATTTGCCAGACTCACGACTTAAATCTGTGTGAGATAAGACTGTATAATTAAAGCGATCGCTAACAAATGGATTTAGTTCACTATTATTCTGTGCGTGATAGATTGTCCAGTTTTCGCGCAACTTTTTTGGACATAACACTAAAACTCTATAGTTCAGGATTTCAAAATATTTAATAACTGCTAAGGCTTCATAGGTTTTTCCTAAACCCACACTATCGGCAATAATGCAACCATTATGGCTGCGAATTTTATTAATTGCTCCTATTACGCCATGTTTTTGAAATTCAAATAAAGTATTCCATATGGTAGTATCAACTAGCTGGTTGCTTTCACTGAACAATCCAGCGTCTTGTTGGTCGGCTAAAAATTTTTCAAAGATCTGAAATAGGGTTTTGTAGTAAACCAGTTCTGGGGTGGAGTTAGTATATAATTGTTCTAAATAAAACAACACATCTGCTTTGATATCTTTTACCAGTTCTTCATTGTTCCAAATTTGGTCAAACCAAACTTTGAAATCATAAGTGTCTTCTCTGCTACTGACGATTAAATTTAATTCAATATTGTTGATATTGTTAGATAATCCTAAGCCTTTTATGGTAAAATTAGAACTTCCCATAATCGCGGATGGAACTCGATAAATGGTTGTCGAGCCATCGGGTCTGATGTCCTGTACTTGATTGTCAATATGATAGAGTTTTCCGTGCAAGAAGTTAGACTTTGCGATGGATTTTATCTCTACTTTTTCTCTAATCCAGTCGGCACAATCTTTAGCTAAACGTTTTTGTTGAAGCTGCTTTTGGAGGGTTAACCCTTCTCGATCGATTAAGAAGGCTTTGGTTTCATTTCTGTGAGGATCGATCACAAAAGTTGGTTCGCCAAACAGGAATTGTAATTTTTCAATTTTCAATAGCTGTTCTTTCAGATCTTCAAAAGCATAAATTGTAAAATAGGCTGAAACAATTGATAAGCGCGCACCTTTTTTGATTTTAAATCTTAAAAAGTCACCAACACACCCCCGTGTGTGGTTATCTTTAATGCCTGAATATGATAAGGAAAAAGGAGAGTTTGGCATATTTTTGAGGTTTTTAGATATTTAGCTATGTTTAATAATGATTTTGTCACTTTTGGGCAACTCTCGGTCGATCGCACAATCGTCGATATCGAAAGTGGCGGGCGATCGACTGGAGATGATACGATCGCCATTGGTACTGACTCTGATAGAGCCGATGTGTCTGTAGCTGAGAATTAAATAATCCTATAAATTCAAGCTGAATATAGATCCGGGGTCAAGTTGATAGAGAATGAAAATTATACAAAAGCTCGATCGCACATTACCTCTTTAGCAAAAACATGGCAACACTATACGTCAACTCGACAACAGGCTCTGATGCAGCAGCCGGTAGCCAATCATCCCCATTGAAAACTATAGCCCGCGCGATCGGTATCGCCCCCTACGGAACGATCGTTCAGCTAGCCAGCGGAACTTACAGCGCAGCCAGTGGCGAACAATTCCCCCTAGACATTCCCTCTGGAATCAAAATAATCGGTAATGAATCCAACAAAGGTAGCAGCATTATCATCCAAGGAAGCGGCAAATTTGTCAGTCCCAGCGCCGCTGGTCAAAATGTCACTATACTCCTAGGAACCGATGCCGAATTACGCGGAGTAACTGTCATCAACCCTGAGATTCGCGGCACCGCAGTTTGGATTGAATCAACTTCTCCCACTGTGGCTAACTGCACTTTGACTAAATCCAAGCGGGAAGGAATATTTGCCACCGGCACTGCTAATCCTGCTATTCTCGATAACATCTTTTTGGAAAACTCTGCCGCTGGCGTGATTATGGCTGGTAGCGCTAAAGGTGTACTCCGGCGCAATACCTTTCAAAATACAGGTTTTGGTATTTCTCTACAAGCTCAGTCCGCTCCTTTGATTGTGGAAAACCAAATTTTGCAAAATCGCTCTGGGATTGTCCTCGCAGGCGATTCACAACCAACTATACGCAAGAATCGCATTGAAAAAAATGTGGAAGACGGCTTGACAGTGGTGGGGAAAGCGATGCCTGATGTTGGTACTGCTCAAGATTTGGGTGGTAATGTGTTTGTCAATAACGGTGAATTTGACTTGCAAAACGCCACTGGGGTCAAAATTTTCGCCGTGGGAAATCAGATTAATTCCTCTCTGGTAAAAGGTTTAGTTGAGTTGGGCTCGGTGACACCAACCCCAGCCCCAACTCCCGCCCCAACTCCAACCCCAGCCCCAACTCCCACTCCCGCCCCAACTCCAACCCCAGCCCCAACTCCAACCCCAGCCCCAACTCCCACTCCCGCCCCAACTCCAACCCCAGCACCAACTCCAACCCCAGCCCCAACTCCAACTCCCACTCCTGGCGGCATCAAGTTTAGCGACATCAGCACTCACTGGGCTAAGGATTTTATTGAACGTTTGACAAACATGAATATTATCAGTGGTTTTCCTAACGGCACTTTTAAGCCGGATCAAGGTTTGACAAGGGCTCAGTACGCTGCTTTGCTGGCGAAGGCTTTTGAACTTGCTCCTCGCCGGGATGCAACTAATTTTAAGGATGTGGCGGCGGATTTTTGGGCAAAAGCAGCGATCGAAAAAGCTAATCGGGCTGGTTTTTTGACTGGATATCCTGACACCACCTTTCGCCCAAATCAGAATTTGACTAGGGCTCAGGCTGTTGTTTCTTTGGTAAATGGTTTGCAGCTTGTGGGCGGAAATCCCAATTCTTTGAGTGTTTACAGCGATCGCGCTTTCATTCCCAGTTTTGCCACCGCTCAGGTAGCAACGGCCACAGAGCGCAAAATGGTGGTGAATTATCCAGCGCGCGATCGCTTTTCCCCAGCCCGCGACATCACCCGTGGTGAAATATCCGCTCTCATCTACCAAACTCTAGTCGCCACCAATCGAGCCCAGCCTGTTAATTCTCCTTACATCGTCTAGGAGTATGGGAAGGGGGACAAGGAAGATTTGCAATCAAACTTGAGTCTGCTTTTTTCTCCTCTTCCCCTCTCCCAAGTCTCGATTTCCCAGTACCGAATCGTTTTATGATGGGATCTTAAGAAATTAAGTAATCATTAAGGTTCAATTGTCAAATTATGGCTACAATTCAATTTTCCCGTGGTATGGACGAAGATTCTGTGCCAGAAGTGCGTCTAACTCGTTCTAAAAGCGGCAGTCAAGGCACGGCTACTTTTATCTTTGAAAATCCCAAAGCTCTAACTACCAGTACAGAAGACATTACTGGGATGTACATGATTGACGAAGAAGGTGAAATCATAACTCGCGAAGTTAAGGCTAAATTTGTCAACGGTCAGCCTGCTGGTTTGGAAGCTCTTTATTTAATGAGAAGTAAGGAAGAATGGGAGCGTTTTATGCGTTTTATGGAACGCTACTCTGAAGCTAATGGCTTAGGATTTAGTAAGGCATAGTTTATGGGGTATAGGGAATAGGGCATAGGGCATAGGGCATAGGGCATAGGGCATAGGTTATTAGTTATTAGTTAGGAGTTATTGGTTATTAGTTATTAGAAATAACTAATAACCAGTAACTAATAACCAGTAACTAATAACCAGTAACTAATAACCAGTAACTAATAACCAGTAACTAATAACTTATTCTATATGACGCAAATTCCTCATCCCGATTTATCTGAAATGACCGTGAATTGTGCTGTTATTACTGTTAGTGACACGCGCTCTGCGGAAACCGACAATAGCGGTGTCTTAATTAAGAAATTGCTGAAAGATGCTGGTCACTTGGTGGTGGCTTATACAGTTGTTAAGGATGATGCGACGAAAATTATATTGCAAATGCAGGCTGTTTGTGAGCGCGAAGATGTGGATGCGATAATTTTTAGTGGCGGTACTGGTATTTCTCCGCGAGATACTACTTATGATGTGATGGAGAGTTTGTTGGACAGGATTTTGCCTGGTTTTGGGGAGATTTTTCGGTTTTTGAGTTATCAAGAAATTGGTTCTAGGGCGATCGCCTCTCGTGCTGTAGCTGGCGTTTATAAAGGCAAGTTAGTGTTTTCTCTTCCCGGCTCTAGTAATGCAGTGAAACTGGCGGTGGAGAAACTGATTTTACCAGAATTAGTTCATTTAGTCCAGCAGTTGCGGGGTGGCTGAGGGGTGAAGTTGGTGTTTTGGGCGATCGATCGGCTATGAGTACATTTCAGTTCGATCGGGCGATCGATAAGTCGCGCAGCATAACGGCTGATGTCAACCACTAGGATAACTTTTGCGTTCTCCCCGATCAAGCCTTGCTAGTAGATTGGAGCGATTTTTGATTTTCCAATCATTTAAGGCTTGACATCTGTAACTTTATAAGTTACATTAATGGAGTAACCTCAAAAGTTACAAAAACTGTTATAGCGGTTCTCAAAAAAGTGAGGTATGCCCACGGAACCCTATGCCCTATGCCCCATGCCCCATGCCCTATGCCCAGTCGTACCTCATCTTTCTGAGATTTTACATGATACAAACCTTTAAAAGTAAAGCACTAGAAAAATTATTCAACGAAGGTAATGCAAAAGGTATTCCTAAAGAACTTGAAAAAAAGATTAGAGTAAGACTTGAAGTAATAGATACAGCAACAAGTATAGATGATATCAACTTACCAAGCTATCGTTTACATGAGCTTAAGGGTGATAGAGAGGGAACTTGGTCAATAAAAGTATCAGGTAACTGGCGTATAACTTTCACATTTAGTGATGACAACGCATACGATATAGATTTTGAAGATTATCACTAGACAATCAGACAAAATGTAAAAGTTCAACTTTAAGCGTAAGGAAAATTGCATGAAAGACATACAAGACATTATTCAAGGGAGGCAAGTAAGACCAGTACATCCGGGGGAGGTCATTTCAGATGTGCTTGAAGATCTTGAAATGACTCAAACCAGGTTTGCTAAGATACTTGGTGTATCCCGCCGTAGTGTCAACGAAATTGTTTTAGGTCAAAGACCAATTACAGTAGATATGGCAATTCGGATTGGGAAAGCGTTAGGGAACGGCCCTCAACTTTGGCTGAATCTTCAGCAAAAAGTTGATATCTGGGATGCAGTGCAAAAACACAGTGAAGAGTATGAAAGAGTTTCTACAGTAGCATAGATCGTCCGGCGGTTGAAACCGGGGCAACCACGGGGGATTGCCCCTACGCAAAGGAAGTCCGGATGGTGCGCGGACTGAGAGATAAAAGCAGGCTAACTATTAATCATATCGCAGTTGCGGTCTAATAAACTTGTTAAGCATCATCGATAGCCAACTTTTTTCAAACATCAAACCTGACTATTGATCGCCTCAGCAACAATAGTCCGGTGTCTGGGAGTATTGCAAGTAATCGTCGGCGCTGCGAAACCACAATCTACCAAAGCTTGCTCAATATCCAACCCAAAATACTGATCCAAATAAGGCTCCGTACTCTTGAGCAAAGTCAAAATATAAGGAGGCATTTTGGCATAAATTTCCGATTTTGGATTCATATCCATAATAGTCAAATGTCCGCCATCACGTAGTAAACGCCTCGCTTCGAGGAATATTTCCATCGTTGCTTTCTGCGGCAATTCGTGACAAACTAGAAAGATAGAAACTAAATCGAAACCATTCCCAGGTAAACCTGTAGATTCTGCGGCAGCGTGTACCCAAGTCGGAGTTTTTTGGTTTGGTAATTCCGCTTTTTTTTGTTGGGAACGGTATTGAGCAACGGCTAAAAAATAAGGCGACAAATCCACACCGACAGTATTTGCTTCTGGGTAAACATCCTGCATAGCAAAGGTACTCATGCCCACGCTGCATCCCAAATCTACAATATCTTGGGGTGTTTGGGAAATCTGAGATTGGATAATTTGGTGATAGCTTTCCCGCAGTTTAGCATCACCTTCGGCACCGGCTTCTGGCCAAATTCCCGCGTGAACTGCACGAGCAGCAACTTCAACTTCTGTGGCGGCTTCCCAACTCATATTGCCTTTTTCGTAGGCGTGAAATGAAGTTAGATAATATTTGGGGTAAACCAGATTGGGATTTTGGACGCTGAGCAATTCTGCATCCCAATTCCGGGCTAAAAGTGCTTGGGCATCTTGTCGCCAATGCACTCCTATTTTTTCGGCTCTTTTAATCATCATTTCTCGCGCTTGGTGTTTGGCGATATTCGCTAAAGGTTTGATGGAGAGTACGCCGTTTACTAAGCGCGATGCTAATCCTGGATTGGTTTTAACTTCAACAGTCATTTTTTAGGTTTTTATTTTTTTAGCGATTTATTTTAACATATATCGGCGATTTATGTGGGTCTATATAATGAAACTTAACTTTGTGAGGGCGAGTGAAGTGTGAATATTTTGCACCACAGAGGGCGCTCCAGAACGCAGAGGAGCCAGCAGAGTGAAAAGGCTGGAGGATTACAAAACTGGCTGTTGTCGTGTGGTAGTTGTTTGCATTTGTTTGCTTGCTTCTGCGGATTTTACCCGGAATCTGGAATTGTATTTCCCGAAGTTGGAGTATTTGGAAGAACAGGTTTAAATATAGCTATTCTGGAGTTTGTGATGAGCAAGTCTATTGTGGAATTGGTTGACAATTTGCCTTCTGGTGGTATCACTGTGATGATGTTGAAGTCTCTCGATTTTGTGGTTCCTGGCCAATGGAATAATCTCACGGGTTTTGATAATACTATTCAAGCTGTTACAGGGGAAACTAAGGGCAAAGTAGTTGAGAAAATTCGCGATCGCGCGATCGCACTTTATGCAAATCCCAACGAACCCTATCAAGCCTCTCTCCGACTTTACCAGTTAGCAGACAGTGCCGACAGTGCGTTAGGAGTTACGGCTATGGCTAATAAAATTGGCGAAAATATCGGCTTTCTTTCTTTTATCAACCGCTTGACTCCCAAGGCTGACACCACTCAGACGATCGACTTATGTGTCAAAGTGGCGATCGAGCTAATTGTCTTCTGCAAACTTAACAATATTTCCCTTGACAATATGGGAGATTTTGGTAATTATTTATCTCATTACAAAGACGAAGCTCTGATGCGGATGGCTGCTTTAGT
This sequence comes from Oscillatoriales cyanobacterium, assembly GCA_004292745.1. Taxonomy (GTDB): domain Bacteria; phylum Cyanobacteriota; class Cyanobacteriia; order Cyanobacteriales; family Microcoleaceae; genus Microcoleus; species Microcoleus anatoxicus. The sequence goes on from RDXH01000008.1 coordinate 10,693, forward strand.
CTGTGCTGATGGTTTAATTCCCCTGGGCCCGGACTTCCTTAGAGTAGCACAAAATACTCTAGTCGGGTTGAATCCTTCAACCTTGCAGCAAAACTCAACTTTCCAAAATATCAGCAACCTAATTCCCGGCGGTAGCGGTACTGCAAAACTCGGATTTGTGAGCGCAACTTTTGCTTCCGCCCAAGGTTGGATGAACAATTTAGTACAGTCTCGTGGTTTAACTCCCGCTACTGTTTTGGGCAATCTTAAGCAATATGTTGATGTTACTGATGACAAGCTGGATTATGTGGCGGCGTTTTTAGATATGACTACTAATTATTACGAACATACCGGAATTCAAACTGTTGCTCGCCGATTGATCGATCGAGCTTATGCCGATATAGCTTCTGGTAGACTGTAGAAAGCGGTTTTTACGACTTTACGGAATTTGCCGCTTTGGTGGCAGAAGCCTAGGCCACTTGACATTGGTGACAACTTAGTCCGTTGTCACCAATAACCCATAACCCATAACCAATTTATGCCTTTGACTTTTTTCCGACGCAACCTGATACCTTATTTATTTTTGCTTCCGGCTTTATTTGTGTTGAGTTTGACTGTTTTGTGGCCGGCGTTGCAGGCTTTTTATTTGAGTTTTACCAGTTATGAGTATGACTTAACTCAAGCGCCACAGTGGGTAGGGTTGAAGAATTTTCAGAGGTTGGCGGGCGATCGCGTTTTTTGGCAAACTATGAGCAACACCCTACTCTATCTCACCTGGGTTGTGCCTATATTGGTTGTTTTACCACTGGGAATGGCGATTTTGTGCAATCAGAAACTCCGGGGGATGAACTGGTTTAGAGCAGCATATTACACGCCTGCGGTGATTTCCATGGTTGTCGCTGGGATTGCTTGGAAGTGGCTGTTTGCTGAAAATGGACTGCTGAATCAGTTGGGGCAAATGGTCGGTTTGCCTGCTGTTTCTTGGCTGGCTAATCCGAAGTTAGCAATCTTTAGTGTCATGACAGTTACTATCTGGAAAGGCTTGGGTTATTATATGGTAATTTATTTAGCTGGGCTGCAAGCTATTCCGGCGGAACTTTACGAGGCGGCTGCTATTGATGGTTCTGATGGTTTGAGGAAGCATTGGGATATTACAGTGCCGTTGATGAAGCCTTATCTAGTTTTGGTGGCGGTAATTTCGGCGATTTCTGCTACTAAGGTTTTTGAAGAAGTTTATATTATGACTCAAGGTGGCCCTCGTAATAATTCTAAGACTGTTGTTTATTATCTTTATGAACGGGCTTTTAAGGATTTGGAAATCGGTTATGCTTGTACGATCGGGCTGGTGTTGTTTTTGCTGATTTTGGGTTTGTCGATTTTGCAAGTTAGTATTCAAGGTTTGGCTCGAAAGGATTCAGATTTATGACTATTTTTAAATTGCTTTTCCGGTTGCATCGGAATGATTTAACCTTACTAGAACACAGAGAAGGCAGAGGGAGAGAATAGAACTCTGAATAATATCAATTCCGGTTATATCGGAATGATTTAACCGCGAAGGCGCAAAGTACGCGAAGGAAGAGAAGAGAGAGATTAATACAGGACGATGCTACCGGATTTGATAGTTATTACTGTTAAAGTTGTTACGTTTTGCAAATTCAGAAAACTAAATTTGTCATTGACTATTCTCTCCCAAGCCCTGTTTATGACTACCGACTGTTACTGAGTCAAAGCTTTGAGAAATCTCTGTAAGTCTGCCATGAAGCCTGTCTTTTTTAACGGTTTGGCGGGGGCGGTGCTATCTGGATCTGCTATTCCCAAGGCTTTAGCTAAAATCCGATCTAAATCGTCTCCCACTGGTTTTTGGGCGGTTTCCGAAATTAGTTCGTAGTCGTCGTTTTTTGAAAGCCAAACTTGCCAGGATTGGGGGTAACACCGGAATAGGACTGCACTTTCTAGAGCTCTGATGTAGTAGCAGGATTCTATTTTGTTCAAGAATCGATCGCGCAGTTGGCGCCCTGCATAGCCTATACCTATGGTGGCAACGTCTTCCAGCCGGGGGTTGAGTATAATTACTGGGCGATCGCCCGCAGCTATGTACAATTTTTCGACTTGAGGAACTTCTACCGCTGCGGGATTTACCAGCAGAAATAGTTGGTCTTCCGGTTCTATTTTATCTTCAACCGGGGTGCGGCTGCTGCCCAAGTCTGTGACTTTAAATTCTGTTTGTCCCCAGTCGCGACGGGCGAGGGCTGCTGCACCGGTATCGGGAAATAAGACTTTGACACCGGAGTACATTTCTTCAAATTCTGGGACGAATTGTGCGGCGATGGACTGTGCTTGGAGGGCGATTTCTGGGAATACTAATTCGACTTGCAGTAGAGTTTTGCCGTCTGAGAGAGCGGCAGAAGTGGCTGTGCGGGATTGGGCGATCGCCTCGTTGAGGTCCTTTGGTAGTTCGATCATTAATCTGATTTTTTTTACAGGAATTCTATCAATCTAATTTTACACCATCAAGGCACAAAAGCTAACACGGATACTGGGGAACCGGAACCTCCGACAAGTCGCAATATTCCTATAACTAAAGTGCTGTCGGCTGCTGGTAACTGGTCGAGATTTGCCAAATTTTCCAGAACGATTCCCTGATGCTCTAAAACTTGTTTATTGACAGATAAACTTTCATCTCGTCCCGGATCTACTCCGTGAGTATCGGTACCAACTCCTGCAATTAACCTTTCTGTTAGCAAAAATTTAGTTACTGCTTTCCCAAATCCGGGAAAGTGGCAAATCCCCTCACCATCTCGATTTAAAAAAGCTGCTTGATTTTCCCATTTTTCCTGCCATCCGGTATCTAATATAATCAGGCATCCTGGTTCGATCGCTCCATGTTCCTGTTCCCAATTTAATACATCCTCGATTGTTAAAGTATAGTCGGGATTGGCAAGACTTTGGCGGCGGATGTCGATCGCAATTGCCGGCACAACTAGGGACTGCGGCGGATAATTATCGATACTCCCCCATCCTGAATCAAAACTGTTTGGTGCATTCATGTGAGTCCCGCTGTGTTCGCCCATCGAGAATTTTCGCAGGAAATACCCGTCTGTTTCTATTTGAGCCACTGTTTCAAATTCTGGGGGTGGATCTCCTGGCCAAAGGGGAATATTTGGGTGAATTTTATGAGTTAAATCTACTATTGTTCTGTAGGTGATGGTTTTGAGGTTATTTGAGTTTAATTTGTCACTCATATCGAATATCTAAAATTTGATTAGTTCATCGAGGGTGGCAGCCATCACATCCTGAGTTTGCCCGGAAACAGTATACACCAAAGCTTCTCGATAAACTCTCCCGGCTGAGTGCTTTTGGCTATTAGCGGCACCGCTGGAAACTGCTACCGCCGCGTGCCCGCAACGCACGGCTAAGTCAATTGCTTGGGCTCGCACGGCTAATTGTTCTGCTTTGGAGCTATGTTGAGATTCTGGGAAATTCTGTTTTAGTCGATCGAGCTTGTGGGCTAATTTTTCATAAGCACTAACTATAAAAGATGCTTTTTTAGTCTCGCCTGCTGCTTGAATTATATCCAATCCGGCTCGAATACATCCAAAAGTAGCGGGGACAAAATTCAGGATATTTTTAGTGTCGTTTTTGAGAATCCAGTCTTTTGGTTGAAATGAAATTATTTTGGATTCATCTAACAACCAATTACTCATAGTTACTGTTACAGTATTAGTGGAACTCATGGCGATTAAGGGCATGACTTCGCTACAGGAGATTTTGCCCGATGCTGATGCAATATTTTCAAAGGGTAGTAATCCGAATACAGCGCGATCGTCAGGAAGTAACGCAGCTACAATAAAATTTTGAAATAATCCAAAACCTGTTACCCAAGGAACTTTACCTGATAGTAAATAGCCATTTTGTGCAGGAGTAGCAGTGACAGCGGGATTTCCCGATCGCCTTAAATGCGAAAATCCCACACCCAATCGCAACTCTCCCAGGGCGATCGCAGGCAAACATCTACTTTTTAGCAGTTCATTGTCGCTCTTAGCAAGCATAGCAGTTGCACTGTGATGCTGAGTTTGCAGAAAACCTAAAGCGCCGGAATATCGCGCTGTCAATTCCTGATATTCATAAAAAGTTTGTGCATCGATATCTGCGCCGCCCCATTTTTCGGGAACTCGCAAAGCTAAAAGCGATCTATCTTCCAATCCTACCAGCGCTGTTTTCAGCGCTTCCGAGTCGCTGTCGATCGTTTCAGCATCGGCTGCAACGCAGTTTTTTAGGTAAGTTTCTGTGGTGTTTAAAATATCTGTAAAATCCATCTCATCTAATTAACATAAAATGCTCTGACTGTTAGATTTCCGACTTATTTAAGAAGTGGGTAATCTCGATATTCTATTTTTTTTTTGGGCTGGTTTAGTTAGCAATAATCAGTTACCGAGAGAGAAGGAGATACAGCCATCAATATGCCCAATTCCCCATTCCCCATTTCCTATTACCAAACTTTCCAAGGAGCTTCACCACAGTCCCAAAGTTCATTTAGGTACTTGTATTCTCGATAAGTATCCATCGCAAAAAAGAAGCCCTCATGGCGATAAGCCATCAACTGTCCTTCAGCAGCCAAACGCTGCATCGGCTCTTGTTCTAAGATACAATCATCTCCGCCCAAATACTCAAATACCCGACGATTAAATATCATATATCCAATGCTGATCCAACCATCTATTTGCGGTTTTTCAGCAAATTGGAGTACGCGCCCTTGACTATCTACATCTAAAATTCCAAAACGAGAAATAGGGCGAAACGTCGTCACAGTTGCCAGTTTACCGTGAGCTTTGTGGAAAGCGAGTAGTTCTTCTATATTTACATCAGCAACTCCATCCCCATATGTCACCATGAAATTATCGCGATCGATATATTTTTCAATCCGTTTTACCCGCCCTCCAGTCATACTTGCTGCGCCAGTTTCAGCCAAGGTAACATTAAAATCTTGTTCTCGATGTTCCCCATGATACGTGATGGTATTTTTGCGACCTAAGCAGATAGTAAAGTCATTGTTCATGGCTTCATAATTAAGGAAATACTCTTTAATCATGTTGCCGCGATAGCCCAAGCATACCAGAAAGTTATGGAAGCCGTAGTGTGCATATATCTTCATGATGTGCCACAGAATCGGATACCCGCCCACATCAACTAAGGGTTTGGGGCGAAATTCTGTTTCTTCTCTGAGACGAGTACCAAGACCGCCTGCTAGGATAACTACTTGCATTTTTTCAATTTTTTAAATATAATCAACTAACTTATCATTTATTTCGCGGAATAAGTTTAAATAAATATTACTTTTTCAAGTTTATATAATCTTTATAAAACTATTGCAAAATAATTTAAATTTTCCGACACATACTAAATATATTTAAATAAAAATTACTAACAGACCTAGGCCATAATTACTGTGGAACAGGCATCCTGCCTGTTCAAGACCAGCTTTTGTGAAGATGTCTATTGCTCGGAAATACCGCGGGAGGCTATACTAACAATAAAAATAAAACGAAATACAATGAAAATTAAACTCGATCGCTGGCAAAAATTTTTAGGCATCCTGTGCAGCATTGTCTCAATAATTGTCCTATTTCAGTCGGCGATAACTCCTGTTTCAGCACAGCATATCTCCAGCATACCTGGACAAACCATCGTAGCCTTTGCACCCAACATACCGGGCGGCGGATTAGATTTTCACGAAGCAGCCGGAGGACACACTTTAGAGAAACACGTTGGTAAAACAGAAGCGGAACTAGCACAGCGACTAGCCAAGGATAAGAGAATTTCTGCCGCGTCTTCCTTTACCTATCGTTCCGTGGCTGAATCGGCGATTGCGGAAGCAATGGAAGAAAAGAAAAGTGCGATCGACTCCTGGGTAAAAAAACGAAGCAATCGTTATACAATCGAATACGATACCCACAGAATAATTGGCATTACACTCACCCGCCGCGCTTCCAAAGCAACTTCCACATCTAGACTGAAAATTGTCCTCCAGCGCAGCACCAAATTATCTCCCGGATACTTTATTCTCACAGCTTATCCCCTATGAACGATCGATTTCCTGAATTAACCCAATTTTTCAGTTCTTACTTTCATCAAGACTGGCCACTAGAAGCCAGCAGTGCTAGCGAAGTAGTGGAAAATTACCTCCATAGCGAATCGCCAGAAACTATTGAAACTGTATTAGCAGAACTTAACCAACTGCTAGAAATGTCGATCGCAGAACCAGATTTAGAAACATTGATTCTGGAAGAATTAGGATGTTACTACGAGCCCAGCAGCGAAAATCTAACAGTCAAAGAATGGTTGGAATCGGTACAACAGTCTTTGAGCAATGCCAGTTAAACTCTAACATCCACGGTCAATAAATCTGTTCAAACTGACATCTTGCCTATATAAAAGAACGGGCAAGATGCCCGTTCTACAAACAATCATATCGTTGACCGCGTTGCATCGGAATGATTTAACCTTACTATAGCAATCCTAAATCATTTGTGAATTTCTTACTCCCTCCCCTTCATAAGGTCCGGGTTGGGGTGGGGTAAAAAACTTTACGACTCCTGCAAGGACTGCTATAGAACACAGAGGACACAGAGGGAGAGAATAGAGATATGAATACAGGACGATGCTACCGGATTTGATATCAATTCACAAACAATGAATTTTATTGTCCGGTGGGTTCTCGTGCCCGCCCTCAATCATTTACTAACGGTTAATAAATAACCTTCATGTAGATTGAAGTTAGGAATGACATAACTCAAATCATTTTTAACAACCGATACAGTTTCTTCTTTGATGCTAACCAGTTTTTGCACTGCGCCTTCTTGATTGTTGGGAATTTTTTCTAATTTTAGACGGATTTTTTGACCGCTTTGAATACCTAGCTGTGGTAAATTTTTGAGATTTAAGGTGACGGTTGTGGCTGAGGAATAATTGCGATCGAAATAACCCAAAAGTACCTGTGCTTTACCTTCAGGATTTGACTTGCTGGCTAAAGCGACAACGCGATCGTTATCCGATTTGCTCAGCACCCGCGAATTAACTCCGTCAGCATAAGCTTTGTAAGTCCACCAAGCAGCTCTCGGCTCAAAAGTATTGGGAGTCACCATTCCACTCAAAGTATTGTTGAAGCAATTGCTAACTTTATTGGGTCCTTTAGTATCCCAACAAGCTCTGCAAGCACCGTCGGCTTTTGCGTATTCCAAGTTATAAAAATAACCTAAAATTTCCCCCGGTTGATACTGAGCTAAGTCTCCGATAATCTCGTTGACATAAATCTTTTGCAATTTCAGTTCTTTGTAAGAGGCACTTTGTTGGAAATTGCGTTTAGCATCAATTACGTGGTCGTCAACAAATGAAATCATCGTGTCATTAAGTTCGTGCCAAGCTAGGAAATTTACTTCCAGTTTGTTCGCTTTGCAATAATCCAAAAAAGCAGTGAGATATTCTTTATTGTAGTTAGTAATACTGGGTCCGCCAATCATGGCTGATGGCCCTAATTCTTGTCGCAGAATCTTGTAAGCTCTTTTGTAGGTTTCAAAAAATTGTTCTCTGCTTCCATTCCAAAACGGATTTCTTAAATCTGGTTCATTCCAGACATCCCAAATAATTTTTTTGCCTTTATTTTGTTGAGCTAATTGCCGTATGAATGCTTCCCATGCGGGGTAGTTTTGATGGGGCCAACCTTTGGGATTGCTGCCGTAGCCCCACAAGTCGCTGACTAATAGTTGAAACTCGGCTCCGCTGGCGATTACGCGATCGTAAATATCGAGTCTCCCAGCCCGCCAAAGTTTTGGCTGCAAGGGCTTGATGAAGTTATCCGGCGGTTTTGTGGTGTCGATTCCGTGGAGGATGCCACTCATGGATGTTGTGGCTGCTGGGAGTCCGAAATCTACTGTGACGTTCGATCGCATTTGGGCGATCGATCTTTGCTGTCCCAAGTAGACGATTAACAAAACAGTGACAAGAGCCAAACAAATTGGCAGCAGTTTATGAAGAGATGGGAACTTGAATGTAAATTGCATATCTTTTATGTTCTTTCTTTAGTCCGCGGAGGCGGACTTTGTATGTGTAGTAGCGATTTTAATCGCCGATTCAGTTTTGTAGGTGTAGCAGCGATTTGAATCGCCGATGACCTTAAAGAACAGATGACACCACTTCAAAACCCTGTATTGATTCCATCAATTGTTGCCACTCTCCTGAGTTAATTAGCTCGCAAGTATCAAATTTAGCACCCTTTTCTGAAGACAAAATCCCAAAAATAGTCACCCAATACAAGAGAGTTTCTGTGGTATAAAATGGCGTACACTCCCAAGAAGATTGCAAATGCTTAACCATCTCCGACCTATTTCCGCGATCGCAAGCATCCCAAGCTTTCCAAACTAAATGATAATATTTTAGCAGCTTATCCACTTCCTGTATCTGCTTTTGAACTTTCGGACTCAGAGAAAGACTGTTGTTTTGAGCGTCCGGTGCCAGGGCCTGTTCAATTACTTCTACATATTCCCGCAGCATCCGTTCTTCTTTGAATAGTTGTTCAGCTCGCGCTTTGCACCCTTGTCCTGCAAGTCGTCGCAATTCGGGATTTTCCGCCCAGATTTCCACCGTTTCTACCAATTCTTTGACTGTTCCTTCAGGATTTATTTTAGGATCGGGGAGCAACTTTCCCGTGTCTCCCAATTCTTCGGGAATACCACTGACTGCTGTGGCAATTACGGGTAATCCTTTCGCCATTGCTTCCATAATTGCTAGCGGCATTCCCTCTGCTTCAGAACATAAAATAAAGATATCGCTGGCATCGAGCCAATCAGCAATATCCCAGCGCTGTCCTAAGAATTTAACCTGTTCGTTTACTCCCAATTTGCTCGCATTGGCTCTTAATTCAGGCTCCATATTGTCATGAGTAGTAGACCCAGGACCGGCCCAAACAAAGTAAATTTGTGGCCAAATTGGACGAGATTTCAGTTGGGCGATCGCCTGTAATTGATACTGAAATCCTTTAATGGGAGTCAATCTCGCCGCCGTGAAACAAACGATCGCATCTTCAGGAATTCCTTGTTCTTGACGCAGGCGTTGGCGAGTTACAAGATTGGGTGGTTCAAAATAAATGTTGGGTCTGCCGTAATAAATGACTTTTCCCCGTTCTAGAGGCGTTTTAAAAAGGCTTTTGAACAAGTTTAAGTTTTCCTGTGAAACTGCTACTGCGGCCTTGGCTAACTCGTACTGATAGGAGACGGCATCAAAATAGGGAATTCGATCGCCACGATTGAAAGTTTGATAAGTACCATCGACATAACCCAGAGTAACTATGTACGGTATATTTTGCTGAATAGCAACTTGCTTGGCTGCAAAATTGGCGATTGGCCAGCCGTCACTAAATATAATTAAATCCGGTTTAGCCAGGGCATAAATCTTTTTAGCATCTCCTAAGTTATAAGCAATCCGCAAAAACTCTTTCATCGTGTCAAACTCTAGCCAAATATGTTCTATACCTAGCTGTTTTTGTTCAGCAATTAAAGGGTTGTCAGTTTTACTTTGCACGCTAACAACTTGGTAGCCTTCCGCAGCCAATTTACATATGAGGGAGTGATTAAACTGAGCTAAACCTCCCACTCCGTGGTCTTCGGCGTACATTAGTATCCGCGCTTTTTGTGGTTGAAAAATCGAATTAGATGCAGCTTGAAATTGATAAGGATTATTGACAGCTAGCACTACGATATCTTGCCATTCTTTTAAATTAGTTAAAGCATAGGAATCAAAGAAATCGCCATTACTTTGGGCAGAAACTCTAAAAGTTTCCAACCATTTAAAAACAGTTTCGCTGCCAGTATAAGGAGTGTAATGAAGAGATTTTTCCAAACACTCAACCATCTCTGCTAAATATCCATCGCGATACATCCGCCACGCAATCCATACTAAGCATTTGTAACGTTCCGCCCGTTTCAATTCACGAATGTGCTGAGGTAAGTCTAGCCTAGCAAAAAATTGCTCCATCACCATTTCCATATTTTGCATTACTTTAAATCCACCGGACATGAGATTAGTCTCGTGCTGGCGATAGCAGGTTAATATCTCTTTTAGCCAAACGGACTTGCAACCTTTTAAGGCTAAACGTAAGACAAAATCTAAATCTTCTGTTGGCGGAAAGCGAGAGTCAAACCCCCCTAAGCGTTCCCACCATTCTCGCCGCAACATTATGGCGCTGGGACGGACAAATTTGTACAAAACTAAGGTTTCTAAATCTAATTTGGGCGATTCTTCCCAAGGCATAACTGGATAGAGGTCTTTGCCGTTTTTATCGACTATTAGCCAGCCATTTTGTACCATATCTAAAGAGGGGTCGGCATCAAAACAAGCAATTTGTTTTTCCAGCTTTTCTGGCAGAAAAAAGTCGTCTCCATCTAGAAATGCTAAAAATTCTCCTTTGGCTAGTTCGCAGGCTCGATTGCGAGCTATTGCTGCTCCTTGATTTGCTTGATATATGTACTGAATAGAATCGTAGTAAGGCTCTAAAACTTGGCGAATATTGTCGGTAGATCCATCATCAACGACAAGAATTTCCCAATCTTGGTAAGTTTGGTTTATGGCACTTTCTACGGCTCTGACAATGTAGCGATCGCAGTTATATGCTGGGATAATGACGCTGACTCGTACTGTTTTTTTGGGTAGTATGTTAGACATTAACTGTTTCCATTCTGATAAGTTTCTTAAAGATTGCAGATCGAGGCTAAATCCATAAGCTTTAGAAATAGAAGCTAGACGATTTATCCAATCTATTACGGTTTTTGTAGCAGAGTAAGGAGTATATGCCAAAGATTTTTGGTAATACTCAACTGCGGCCACGGGATAGCCGCTATAGTACAATTGCCATGCCATCCATGTCAATGCTTCGTAGAAAGCAGGATTTTTTAAATCGCGGATGGGCTGTGGCAAATCTGGTTTATTGAAGAAATTATGTTTTAATTTAATAAACAGATTTGCTTGTTGGAGAGCTTTTTTTATTGACACATTTTTGTCATGCTGGCGATAACCGACTGTCACCTGGGGTAGCCAAGCAGCTTCGCAGCCTAAGACAGCTAAACGGATGACTAAATCGGCATCATCTACGGAATCAAAGTCTGAATTGAATCCCCCTGCAATTTCTAACCATTTTCGTGAAAACATCATCGCGCTGGGAAGTACGGGCATTTGTACTATCCATGTTTCTAGGTCTAATTTGGGGAAATATTCCCAAGGTTTGATATCTGAAATTATCTCTCCTTGTTCGTTAACTAAGTGCCACCCGCTATTGACAATCCCCAAGGAAGGTGATTCTCTAAATACTGTTACCTGTGCTGCTAACTTATTTGGCAAAAAAAAGTCATCTTGATCTAAAAAAGCAATTAAGTTACCTGTGGCTTCTTTTATTCCTCTATTCCGGGCGGCCGCTACTCCTTGGTTTTCTTGATAAATGTAGCGAATTCTGTCAAAATAAGGCTGTAATACTCGATGGGTCTCATCTTGAGAACCGTCGTCGATGACGATAATTTCCCAGTTTGTATAGGTTTGATTCAGGACGCTTTCTACAGCTTGCACGATGTAGCGATCGCCATTATATGCAGGTATAATTACGCTTACTTTCGGTGTCCCCTTGGCCTTTGACATTATTTATCTCCCTGTTAATGTATTACTATTGAGTTTATATTAATGTTGCAGACATCGATCGCCTTTGGTGGGTCAGTAGATTTACTTGGTTGAATTTTAACTTAGGTAAGTTGTAACATATACTTTGACAGGTAATTATTACTCCACAGGAATGCAGAAAGTGAATTCAGAAATAGTAGCACTCGATTTTCAACAACAGGCAGAACTATATTTAGCTTTAGGGAAATTAGACCAAGCGATCGCACTTTGTCAACAAATTTTGGCATCCGATCCCAACTCCGCCGAGACTTGCAAAACCCTAGGGAAGGCGCTGCAAGCTCAGGGTAAACTAGAAGACGCAAGGTATTGGTACAAAGTTGCGATCGCCCTCAAACCCGATTTTGCCGAAGCTTTTGCCAACCTCGGCACTCTCTGTGCTACCTTGGAGCAATGGCAAGAGGCGATCGCCTGTTACCAAAAAGCCATCTCCCTACAACCGGACTTTGCAGGATTTTACCGCAATTTGAGCCGCGTATTTACCCAAGTTGGCAAAGCTGAGGAAGCTGCCCATTGTTGGTATCAAGCACTCATGCTGACACCCGTAGAAATACCAGAAGAATACCTCGATTTAGGCAATACTTTATCCGCACAAAACAAACCAGAATTAGCAATAATTTGTTACCAGCGTACTCTTCTTTTAAACCCCAGTTGTTGCGAAGCTTATTATAAATTAGCCGACGCTGCAACCCAGCTACAACAGTGGGATGAAGCTATTGCCAACTACCGCCAAGCTATCAAAATCTTACCAGAAATTTCCGAGCTTTATTACAAATTAGGAAATGCTTTGCAAGCAAAGGGACTCTTGCATGAAGCGGTCACAGCCTACCGGGAAAGTATTGATTTGCATCCCAACTCTTTTTGGTATTATTATAACTTAGGCAACGTTCTGTTCAAATTAGAAAAATGGCAAGAAGCTCTCATCGCCTACCGCACCAGTGTTGAAATTGACCCCGATTGTTCCTCATGTTACTACAGCATCGGTGAAGCCTGCGACAAATTAGAAAAATGGTCAGAATCGGCCGCCGCTTATCACCGCGCTACAGAATTAGACCAGAACTCTTTTGTAGCATTTCACAAATTGGGTGATGCTCTTTTTCAACTAGAAAAATGGTCGGAAGCCGTGGCTGCATACACAGCAGCGATCGCTATTAATTCAGAATTATTCTGGTCTCAATATAACTTAGCTTTGACTTTAGTTAAAATGGAAAATTTTCCAGCAGCAATAGTTGCCTATCAGCGGGCGATCGCACTCAATCCAGAATTCTCTTGGACTTACCATAATTTAGGAGAACTCCTCTTAAAAACCCAACAGTGGAAAGCAGCAGCTAGCGCTTACCAGCGCGCCGTTCAACTCAATCCAAATATTTCTTGGTCTCATTACAACTTAGGTGATGCTTTGAGGGAAATTCACAACTGGAACGATGCTGTTTTCGCCTACCTTGGTGCGGTGCAACTAGACCCAAATCTTCCTAATCTTTACACAAAGTTAGGCGAAGCTTTAACAAAAAGAACTCCTGTAAATTCCGACATAGTAACTAGCTACTACCATCATGGAAAGCAGCCACTACATCCTCTAAAATTTTACTGTGAAGTAGCGCAAAATTTTGCCGAGAGCGATCGGCTTGACGCAGCAGCAGCATTGTACTTGATGGCATTAGAAATTAGACCTAAAGATACAGAAATATCCCAAAAATTAGAGGATATTTTACAACAACAGCGTCAAACAGGGGAATCTAGTCTATTATTAGAGTTAGAAGCTAATGATATTCGCGATCGCTACATTGCCAGAGTCGTCAAAGGCAAAACTTTTGCAGAAGTAGGTGGATTGTGGGGAACTGTCAACGAAAAAGTATCTGTAGCTAGCAAATATGGTGCAACTTCTTTAACCATGATTGATGTAACACCGATCTCCGATCGCTTTTGGCAATATTTTCGCGATCGCATGACAAATTTAAATATTACTAATTATAATTGTATCAGTCAAGATCTCACTCAAATTCAGCTTGCCGAAATTGACCAGCCTTACGATATAGTTCACTGTGCAGGAGTTTTGTACCATCACCCCCATCCCTTGCAGATTTTAGTTGGCTTACGCCTAATAACTCGCGAGCATTTAATTTTTACTTCAGCGATTACTCAAGAAGTTATAGAAAATGAATGGGGGCGCTACCAAATTCCAGCATCGGGAGTAATATTTATTCCTGCTTTGGACGAAGCAGAACGAGCTATTCTAACAGCCTATTGGCAGCCGTATATCTATAGTTCCCCAATTATAGGGATAACGGAAAAAGCAGTTTTTGACATCAACGATTTTGGGCCATGGTGGTGGCTCCCTACAGCTTCTGCTTTGGAGGCTATGTGTAAAGTAGCTGGATTTAAGGTTTTAGATAAAGGATTAACTAGGGATAATAATGCTCTGACTTTACTACTAGGTATTTAATTCAAAATTCAACATCCAAATTTGTTTTTACAGGAAAAGTGTATCATGAATAATAACGAACAGAAAACCTCACTAGGCAGCATTTTAGTAGTAGACGATACGCCAGAAAACCTGCGTCTTTTGTCTACAATGTTAAGTCAGCGGGGTTATGCGCCCCGCTGCGTCATTAACGGGCAAATGGCTCTGAGAGCCTGCAATTCTAATCCGCCGGATTTGATTTTGCTCGATATTATGATGCCGGAAATGAATGGCTACGAAGTATGTCAACATCTCAAAAATGATGCGATAACTCGCGATATTCCGGTAATTTTTATCAGCGCCAAAGATGAAATATTTGACAAAGTAAATGCCTTTGCCGTAGGGGGTGTAGACTACATCAGCAAGCCATTTCAATTTGAAGAAGTTTTGGTACGCATCGAAAGTCATCTCACTCTGCGGAAGTTACAAAAACAGCTAAAAGAACAAAACGTACTTCTTCAAGAAGAAATCAGCAGCCGTTTAGCCGTCGAAGAAGTTCTCCACGAAAAAAATCAAATTTTGCAAGAAGAAATCAGCACTCGCTGTGCTATTGAAAAAACCCTGCAAGAACAAAATTTATTGCTCCAAAAAGAGATAGGGAATCGCCAGCGCGTCGAATCTGCTCTCTTGAAATCCAATCAAGAATTGGCTCGTTCTAATGCCGAACTAGAACAATTTGCTTATGTGGCATCTCATGATTTGCAAGCGCCTTTGGCTACTATAGCTAGTTACGCTCAGCTTTTAGAAAAACGCTACCAAGAACAACTAGATAGTCAAGCTAATAAGTTTATTGGGAATATTGTTCAAGGCTGCACCAGAATGCAAGCTTTAATTGATGATTTGCTCGAATACTCGCGAGTCGGCCGCAGTCAGAAGCCTTTTAAACCTACTAATTGCAATCAGGTATTAGAGCAAGCTCTCGCTAATTTACAAGGGGTGATCCGTGATACCAAAGCAGTTGTTTCTTATGGTGAATTACCCGTAGTTAATGGGGATATTTCCCAACTCGTGCAATTATTTCAAAATTTAGTCGGCAATGCCATTAAATATCGAAAAAATGAACCGCCTGATATTTCTATTAGTGTTTGCAAACAGCAAGATCATTGGCTATTCTCTGTGGCAGATAATGGCATTGGGATTGCACGGCAGCATCAAGAACGCATCTTTCAAATTTTCCAGCGATTGCACACTCAAAAAGAATATTCTGGGACAGGTATTGGCTTGGCAATTTGTCAAAAAATTGTGGAACTTCACGGCGGACGTATTTGGGTAAATTCGGAACCAGGTCAAGGTTCAACTTTTTACTTTACTTTCAACGAAAATAGTTTGAATTTGTGATTTTTATTATTTGAATTAAACAAATAAAAAATATTTTATTCAGTTACTAAAATAACAAGTTAGATGAAAAACTGTGCGTTGACATCACGTTTGGTTTGTGATATAATTATCGGGCTTCAACATTTTTTATAGCCTGACATCGCACTGCCATTCTAATAGTAATGTATGTGTAGCTACAATTTAGTAAATACCTTCCTCAACCAAGGTGCAATCCAAGTTAGATTTACCAATAATCTTGAGATTAATAACTAACTATTATGAAAGCAGTTTTTGACTTATCTTTACCTCCTACCTGCTTTAAAGTGTTGTTGGTGGAAGACAATGCTTATGAAGCAGAATTAATAGAAGATTTGCTGTCAGGAATGAGCGATAACGATGCACAGCAGATATCGCTCACAAAAGTAGAGCGCCTCAGTGAAGCAATACTCTATTTGAATCAAGAAAAATTTGACATAATTTTATTAGACCTTTCACTGCCCGACAGTCGGGGCATTGAGACAGTAACTAGCGTACAACAGCATGGTGTCAGTGTGCCAATTGTGGTGCTGACAGGTCAAAATGACCAGGAACTGGCACTGCGGTTAATCTCCGTGGGCGTACAGGATTATTTAGTAAAAAGAAAAATAGATGGCGAACTTTTAATGCGATCGCTCCGCTACGCCATAGAGCGCCAAAATAGTCAAGATGCTTTGCGAAAAAGCGAAGAAAAATATCGTTCTGTAGTTGAAAATTCTCTGATTGGAATTGCCATCGTTGCTCCAATTATTCAACCAGCCATTTCTGAAAAATTTAACTGGATCGAAACTAACGATGCTTTGTGCAATTTGCTAGGCTATGAGCGTGACGAACTCATAGAAAAAAACTGGTTGGACTTGACTCATCCAGAGGACTATAGCAATAACATTGAACAATTATCTCAAGTTTTAGCAGGTACAACCGACGGGTATATCTCCGATAAAAGGTGGGTGCGAAAAGACGGGGAAATAGTTTATACGCGAGTTTCTCTTCGTTGTATTCGTCGTCGCGATGGGTCGATCGATCGGATGATTAAAGTAGTCTTGGACGTGAGCGATCGCTACCGCTACGAATCCCAACTAAGAGCATCAGAGCAATTTTTAAACCACACTATCAATGTCATTCCCGACCCAATTTTTGTCAAAGACGAGCAACATCGCTGGATGATCTTAAACGATGCTTTTTGTGAGTTGCTTGGCAAACCACGACAAGAACTCATCGGTAAATCTGATTATGACTTTTTCCCCCAAGCTGAAGCTGAGTTTTTTTGGACAAAAGATGAAGAAGTATTGCAGACAGAAATTCCTAACGAAACCGAAGAAAATTTTACAGATATCAGCGGAAAAAAACACATTATTTCTACCAAAAAAACTGTCTTTAAAAAAACAGATGGCAGTAAAATATTAGTAGGTACAATTCGAGATATCACTGAATACAGACTCCAACAAATAGCCCTAGAAAAAAGCGAAGCTAGATTTCAAAGACTTGTTGCCAACCTACCAGGAGCCATTTATCAATTTAAAGTATCATCCGATGGTAAAAAATCTTTTCCTTATGTATCTTGTGGTTGTCGCGAACTCTATGAACTAGAGCCAGAAGTAATACAGGAAAATGCCGAATTAATTTTCACCAGAATTCATGCAGAAGACATCTCAAAGGTAGAAGAATCCATTGCCATTTCCGCCGCCACTATGCAGCCATGGCAACAACAGTGGCGGCACATTTTGCCATCAGGAAAAGTTAAGTGGCTCCAAGGATGTTCGAGACCGGAAATACTGAATAATCCTTCAAAATCCGAGAGGAAATCAGAGATTATCTGGGACGGTTTAGTGATTGATATTACTGAATTGAAACAGGCCCAAGCAGAGCGCGATCGCTTCTTTACCATCTCTTTAGACTTACTTTGTATTCTGGGTTTTGACGGTTATTTCAAACGCTTAAACCCAGCCTGGTCAACAGCCCTAGGCTACAGTATTGCTGAACTTCTCGCCCAGCCAGTCCTGGATTTTGTTCATCCAGACGATCGAGAAGCCAGCGCCGCTGAAGTCAAAAAATTAATGGCTGGTATACCCACTTTTTATTTTGAAAATCGCTATCTCTGCAAAGATGGTTCTTACAAATGGTTGCTCTGGACTGCTTCACCATTTAGCCAAGAAGGTTTAATTTATGCAGTTGGTCGCGACATCACCTCACGCAAACAAGTAGAGTCCACACTCCAGCGGCAAGCAGTAGCAATAGCCGCTGCTTATGACGGTATCGCCATCCTCAATGCTAGTGAGGAATATATTTATTCAAATCACGCTTATCTGAAAATGTATGGATTTTCTAGACAATCTGACTTGTTGGGAAAACACTGGAAAATGCTCTATACTGCCTCGGAATATCAACAGTTTGATTCCCAAATAATGCCAGCAATTAAAGAAAAAGGATATTGCCATATAGAAGCTACTGGCCAGCGTCTAGACAGTACTACTTTCCCTCAAGAAGTATCACTGACCATGCTCGCAGGTGGCGAGATAATTTCCATAGTTCGCGATATTACTAACAGAAAACAAGCCGAGTCAGCCCTGCGAGCCAGCCAGATCCGCTACCAAACTTTAGCAGAAGCATCGCCAGTGTGTATATTTCATACCGACACTTTGGGAAATTTCCTTTATGTGAATCAACGATGGAGTGAAATCACGGGTGTGGAGACCGAATTAGCAGCAGAAACAGGCTGGTTGAATGCCATACATCCAGATGACGTGGAGCGAGTCAACACTGAATGGTATCAGGCTGTAATCGATCGAGTTCCTTTTAAATCAGAATATCGCTTTTTGCGTCCAGACGGGGCTGTCAGTTGGGTTATTGGTCAAGCAGTAGCGGAAATTGGAGATGGTGGCGAAGTTAAGGGCTATGTCGGCACTATTACTGATATTAGCGATCGCAAACAAGCAGAATTAGACCTACTCCGCGTTACTCAAGCCGTCGAAAGTACCAGCGATGCGATCGTCATTGCTGACCTCAAAGGGCGATCGATCTATCACAACCAAGCCTTTATTCAGCGGTACGGTTACACAGTAGCAGAACTAAATAAAGCCGGTGGAGCAATAGTTATTTACCCGAAAACTCAAGTATTATTAAAAATATTTAAAATCCTGCGCCAAGGCAAACCTTGGAAAGGCGAAATCAAAATCAAAACTAACAACAACGAGCTGGTACCAACTCTATTTCGAGCCGATAGTATTAAAGATGAAACAGGAAATTTAATCGGGTTAGTAGGAGTAATTACCGACATCACCGAACGCAAACAAGCCGAAAAGGCATTGGTACAACAATTAAGACGAGAACGGCTGGTAGTCGCGATGCTCGATCGCATTCGTTCCTCCCTCAATTTAGAAGAAATACTCACCACAGCCGTCGAACAAGTGCGACAATTATTACAAACAGACCGCACAGTTATTTACCGCTTCAATCCAGACTGGAGCGGTCTGGTAGTGGTCGAGTCCCTTGCCCAAAACCGCACGCCACTAAGGGATCTAAACATTCCATACCCCTGCTTTGCAGAAAATTTTATTGAACTTTACCAACAAGGTTGGGTGCGAGCTATAGAAAACATCCATCAGGAAAATTTGAGCGAACCCTACATAAATTTTCTGAATCAATTTGAAGTCAAAGCTAAATTAATAGTCCCCATTTTAAAAGCCGGACAAAATATTTCCTACCCTCGAACTACCACCGAAAATCCACTCTGGGGACTCCTAATCGCCTACGATTGCAACGGACCACGTTCTTGGGAATCCTCAGACATAGAATCCCTCAGACAATTGTGCGTACAATTAGCCATCGCCATTCAGCAATCGACACTCTTTCAACAAGCACAAACTGAAATAGCCGATCGCAAACAAGCTGAAGCAGCCCTCCAAAAAGCCGCATTAGTCGCAGAAACAGCCAATCGCGCCAAAAGCGAATTTCTCGCCAACATGAGCCACGAACTCCGCACACCCTTAAACGGCGTTTTAGGTTACGCTCAAATCCTCAAAACAGATAAAACTTTAAGCCGAGATCATCAAGAAAGCCTCAACAATATTCAGCAGTGTGGCAAACATCTACTAATGCTGATCGAAGATGTTTTAGACCTTTCCAAAATCGAAGCGAAGAAAATGGAACTCTACCCCACCGAGTTAAATTTTTCTAAGTTTCTTAAAAACATTTCCGACCTGTTTCAAATGCGATCCTCCCAAAAAGATATTGAATTTAGTTACGAACAAGTATCTCCCCTGCCTCAATCAGTCTATTTTGATGAAAAAAGATTGCGTCAAATTCTCATAAACTTGCTGGGAAATGCCGTGAAATTTACTAACAGTGGTAGAGTCACTTTCAAAGTCGGGTATGTCGGCACAGAAGCCTGGAGGCGGGGACAAGGAGAAAACACAGAACTCTCGACTTTGAGTTCGGAACTGAAACAGAATTATCTGCGCTTCTGCAAAAATTTAATTGCCGATAAACACGCTCTCAAAATTAGATTTCAAGTCGAAGATACTGGCACGGGAATAGACTCCAGTAAGTTAGAAGAAATATTTTTGCCCTTCCAGCAAGTAGGTACCAACAGATTTGTTGAAGGTACAGGTCTGGGACTTTCTATTAGCCGCAAATTAGCCAAACTAATGGGTAGCGAAATTCAAGTCAAAAGCACTTTAGGCCAAGGCAGCATTTTTTGGCTAGACTTAGAGTTTGCCGCACCAAAACGCTACTTAGAAGTGGCTAGTTTGCAGGAACAACGTTGGCTGGTGGGCTTTGTGGGTGACAAGCGCAAAGTGCTAATCGTGGATGACAATCAATTAAATCGCTCTATGTTATCCAAGCTGCTTTCCCGTTTAGGGTTTGAAATTGCTGAAGCAGAAAACGGTCAAGAAGGCCTCCGCAAAGCAGTTGAATTTAAACCAAATGTCATTTTAATGGATTTGCTGATGCCGGTGATGGACGGCTTGGAAACTGCGCGACGAGTGCGTCAGTTACCTGAATTAAAGGATGTAGTCTTAATTGCCCTGTCAGCTAGTGCTTTTGAGAAGACGCAACAAGAAAGTCTACTAGCTGGCTGCGATTATTTTATGCCCAAGCCCATCGAAGCACATCACTTTTTAGAACAGTTGGGGTTACATTTGGGACTAGAATGGATTTATGAGGACTTTGTGGAAAGCAAACAGCGAAAAACCGCAAGTGTATCACCCAAATCTGAGTTGCCAACTTACTCTACTTTATTACCTCCCGTTGCTGAGTCTGTCGCGAGAATGTTAAAATTAGCAGCTATGGGTGACATCGAAGGAATTTTTGATGAGGCGGTTAAGCTCGAAAGTTTAGAGCCGAAGTTAATATCGCTGGTTAATCGCGTGCGCCAACTGGCTAAGAAATTTGGACTTAAACAAATTCGGAGTCTTTTAAAGCAATATATTGAGGGTGTAGAGACAGTTATTAGTTAACAGTTATTAGTTGACATTTATTAGTATAATATAATTTTTGAGAGTTTTGGGATTGAAATTACTTTGCCTTAGTAACGGTCACGGAGAAGACGCGATCGCCCTTCGCATCTTACAGGAACTGCAACAGCAGCCACATCCACCTGAATTATCAGTATTTCCACTGGTAGGCGAAGGGCAAGCTTTCGCGAAACTGCACAACGCCCGCGTCATCGGCCCGGTGCAGCGGATGCCTTCTGGCGGCTTTATCTACATGGACGGAAGGGAGTTTTTGCGCGACATCAAAGGCGGCTTGCTGCAACTTACCATCGCTCAATTTAAAGCCATCCGTGCTTGGGTGCGATCGCACAAACAGTCGGGACATCAGAACACGGTTATTTTAGCAGTCGGAGATATTGTCCCACTACTGTTTGCTTGGCTCAGTGGTGCCCCCTATGCCTTTGTCGGTACCGCCAAGTCTGAGTATTATTTACGAGACGAAAAGGGGCCTGTGACTGGTCCGTCCCGACGTCTTAGTTGGGAGGCTTGGTCGGGCTCGGTTTATTTGCCTTGGGAGCGCTGGCTGATGACTAGAAGGCGCTGTCGGGCCGTTTTTCCTAGGGATGCCCTGACGGCCGAGACTTTGGAAAAATTAGGCATTCCCGCTTACAATCTCGGAAATCCCATGATGGATGCCTTGGCACCGGAAAACTCAGCCCCCGGATTTTACGAAAAGGGCCCAGAGTTTCACCAAAGGTCGCGATCGCTCGCGATCGCTTTACTACCCGGTTCTAGAGCGCCGGAAGCTTACGCTAATTGGCAGCTAATTTTAGAGGCTGTAACGGGTATTTTATCTACTTTTGGCGATCGCAAACTCATATTTTTAGGAGCCATTTCCCCAGAATTAAATTTAGAAGCCCTGCGCTCCATAGTAGAATTATTCGGCTGGAATCTAGACGGCGAAACTAGAACCCAACAGCGAGAAGGCAGTATTTTAAGACCTCCTGTATCTCCTAGCCAAGAAATCAACCAGGAATCTCCCAATTTCCTATTCCCTTTGACCTTTGTGCAGAAACAGGCAACCATGATTTTGAGTCAGCACAATTTTAACGATTATTTGTATGAAGCCGATGTCGCCGTCGCCATGGCCGGCACCGCTACAGAACAATTTGTAGGTTTAGGAAAACCGGCGATCGCCATCGAAGGCACCGGTCCCCAATTTACACCCGCTTTTGCAGAAGCTCAAAGTCGCCTCCTAGGGCCCTCCCTACTTTTAGTTAACCATCCCCATGAAGTTGCCAGCACCATCCAGTTTTTGTTGAACCATCCAGACCGATTACAGCTAATTGATGAAAATGGCAAGCGCCGCATGGGAAAACCCGGTGCAGCGCGACGGATTGCCCAATGTTTAATTCAGTGCTGCCCCGATGATTTGCCGTCAGGAAATTAGTCCTGATTTGCGTCTTCTTTATTTAGAAAACCTGCCCATCCGACTTCACCAAAACTCCCGGCTCTCGCTGCATTGGCAGCACATCTAAAATATCGATTTCGGAGCAATATTTCAAATCTTCAATCACCCCTAAACGCAGCAGTCTTTGACCATGACTAGCAGATTTTAGCAATTGATGCAATTGATTTTCCCACTGGAGATACAACGCCATTGCTGCAAATACTTCATCGTTACCAGCAAAATCAGTAGCAGAAATACCAGTTTTTGTCAAGAGGCTGTGGGCGATCGCTCCCGCACAAACACTATCTTCCAAGGAATAACTTCCTTCCCAACCCGAACCCACTATCCCAATAGTTTCCGGCTGTTTATCTAACAAAAACTCCACCACAGCTTGCCGATTAATCAAAGCCGCTGTTAAAACTATCGGCGCAGTTTGCACCCTTTGGAGAGCGCGAGTACCATTTGTTGTACTAATAAAAATTCGCTTCCCCGTCACATTTTCTGGGGTGCAGTCGAGGGGGGAATTCCCCATATCAAATCCGTCAACTTTCGCACCGCCACGCTCTCCTGCCCGAATGCGCTTGTCGGCCGGCCATTTTTCGCTCTCCCCCATCAGTTGTTCTAAATCGCTGAAAACTTGCACAGCTTCCGCCCCATTGTTGAGCGCAGTTGCCATTGTCGTAGTCGCCCGCAGCACGTCAACGGCGATCGCACAGGCTGGCATTTTGTCCGTTGGGGTAAGTTCCGGGGTATGGTAAATAAAAAGCTTCACTTTTGGGGCTACCTACAATAAATCCTCATACGTAATAATAATAGAAAGTGACGCTCCTAGATAAATCAAGCCAACTTCCTTCTTCTATATGTCCAAGCAGCTAAATTCAAATCCCGCCCACAGCGCCATCAGCGCGCCCATCGGACTTCTGGCTGGTTTCACCTATCCTCTGCGAGCTTTCACACTGCTTTGGCAAACACCCAAGCTCTGGGGTTATGTATTAATTCCAGTAGTGCTAAATTTTTTAATTGGCATCAGTCTTTATTTGGGATTACTATTTCCCAGTTTGTCAGGAATAGACCTTTTAGTTGCCAATTTGTCCCTCCACTTTCATACATTAATTGCTAACTTGCCCCAGTGGCTCAGTTTTCTCGGCGTCTTAACCATCGCTTTTGGCTGGTTGTTACGCATACTCCTAGTAGCAGGACTTTTGCTAATCATTGGATTTTTATTAGTACAATTTGGCGTGATTTTGGGTTCCCCTTGGTACGGCGAATTATCTCAACAACTGGAACTCCTGCGTAACGGTCAATTGCCCGCAGAAGCACCCATGAGTTTGACTAGCATTTTTCAGGATATCAAAAGGGCGATCGCCTTTGAATTCCGAAAATTACAAATTTTGTTGAGCTTCGGCATACCACTCCTAGTTTTGAATTTCATCCCTGGTGTCGGCTCTATTTTAGGCAGTTTAGGAGGAGTAGCTTTGGGAGCAACTCTTGTCTGTTTAGACTTTTTAGATGCACCTCTAGAAAGGCGCAGACGACCTTTTAAAGAAAAATTAGATATCCTTCGCGGAAGTTTTCCCGCTAGTGGCAGTTTTGGTTTAGTTTGTTTTGGTTTAGTAAGTATTCCGCTGTTGAACCTGTTGGCTATTCCCCTATGTGTGACTGCCGGCACTTTGTTTTTTTGCGATCGCATTTGGCCCACCCGGTTTGCATCCCAAGAACAAACTAGCGATGGCAAAACAGACATTCCTACTTAAAAACTATTGAGCTATTTCTATATTCTGTCTGCTGTTTTTTACTTTCAATACTCTGGGTGCGTTCACACTGAGAAATGGACTTAAAAGCAACCAACTCACAAAGAAGAATGAAGCTGTAAATAGCTGGACAATATCGATCGCCGATAAATATCCATCTGCTAATAGTGCAATACTTCTATCTGTCAGCCCGAATATCCAAGAGATAATACCAAACAGCCAAATACCTTTTTGAAGCATTGGCAAAAATTCTGAAACTGCTGAGTTTTGCTGCTGATTCATTGATTTAGCCCTTGTTTTTGACACTCTCAACTCTCCAGACACTCACCTGTTGGCTGGAGAGTGTCTTACCCAGAAAAATCCGGTTAAAGCTAGCACCCAAGGGCTGAAGGATGATTAACCTCTCCTACCATTCCCTTTGTTTTCTATATGTTAAGAAATGTTTAGTTATGTTGCCATTGGTCGCAAGAGGTATTCTGCCATCTATCTTTAGGAATAGTCCCAGTCGTCAAAAAAAGTTAAAATTACTACACTTTGGCTAGAGGACTAAATTGTTGAGCCAGCAGTGGCACTACTAACCAATAACCAATAACAAATAACAAATAACAAATAACAAATAACAAATAACAAATCACCAATCACCAATCACTTCTTCAGATGAGTTACTGCATCAATCCCAAGTGCAAAACCCCTGAGAATTGCGATCGAGCTCAAAATTGTCACAGTTGCGGGACGGCTTTATTGATTGCCGATCGCTATCGTATCATCCACCCAGTGCGATCGACCAATCCCGCACTCCCTACAGAAATTTTTGCAGTTGCAGATTGGGGAACCGAGGAAAACCAATGGGGTACTGTCAAAGTTTTAAAAGTATTGAAATATACTCATTATCCCCCTTTAATCCGATTATTCAAGCAGGAAGCACGAACCTTAATTTGGCTAGCGGGAAGTAGCGGAATTCCGCAAGTTGAACCTGACGGATATTTCACTATAAAAATACCCCACCAATCTCAGAAATTGTCCTGTTTAGTCATGGAAAAAATCGAGGGAGAAACTTTAGCAGCCTTCTTAAATAAAAATCACCATATATCTCCCAAACTAGCCCTTAATTGGCTCACCCAACTGACGCATATTTTACACAAAATTCACCAATATAATTTAGTACATCGGGATATTAAGCCCTCCAACCTGATGTTGCAACCCGATGGCAAATTGAGACTAATTGACTTTGGGGCTGTGGGAGAAGCGGGGATTGATACAACGCCTATAGGTTCGCCTGGATATTCCGCCCCGGAACAAATTATCGGTAAAGCTGAATTGCGATCGGACTTTTTTGCCCTGGGACGTACTTTTGTACATTTACTAACAGGTACACCGCCGATCGACTTTCCGACAGATGAGACAACTGGTAAAATTAATTGGAGAAATCCTGCGGTGCAACTAAACGGTTTACTAGCATATTTTCTAGACGAATTAATGGAACCACTGCCGGAAAAAAGACCTAAAAATACTCAAGTTATTCTCGAAAAACTCAAAACTATAAGCCTGCGATCGCCTGCACAGAACCCAACTAAATTCCCAACTTCAATAAATCTGTTCTAACCTGCGAAAATCTCGCTCAACTTCTGCCCACAACGCGCGATTGTGAGGGTCAGTTTTCACAGCCTTTTTTAAATAAATTCTCGCCTTATCAACCTGCTTTTCCCCAATTAAATGCCTTCCCCAACGCTGATAGGCGATCGCCTGCCATTGACGCACTTCCACATCATCGGGAATCCGCTGTGCCAAACCTTCCACCAGGGCGATCGCCCGTGGGAACCTCTGATACTTCAGCAACTCCTGCAACTGCAAATAAGCATCCTGCTTTAACTTTTCTTCCGCTGCCGACAAATCCTGGGTATTTTCAATTGGCGACGCTTTCCGAGTCACTTTCACTCTCTGTGGTTGAGTTTTTGGCATCTGGGATGCCGATGTCGTCCCCGTCTGCTTAGTATCATTGGGAACTTTCGACTCCCCATCGGGGAGAGCAATATTCACCAGAAACTTATAAGCCTCAGTAATCGCAATAAACCTATTCTTCGCCTGTTCGTTGCCCGGATTTACATCGGGGTGATACTGTCTGGCTAGTTGTCTATAAGCCGCCTTAACTTGCGACACACTCGCACCAGATCTGAGTCCTAACTGTCGGTAATAATCTGCAATATCCATTTACTATAAATCATCGTTAATAATACCATTAAATATGGCAGAATCCTTAAAGTAAAGACTCTGCCAAAATTTACTGCGGGTCGAGGTTTTCCCTTCAGCATTGCCTGCACTACTGAAGGGAAAACTTTACTTAAGGACGTTCTTCAATCACATGATCGATCAAACCATATTCCTTGGCTTCCTGAGCAGACATAAAATAGTCCCGATCCATGTCTTTTTCGATTTTGGCTAAAGTCTGACCAGTCCGAGCTGCATAAATCTGATTCAACTGATGGCGAATCCGGACGATCTCTTTGGCCTCAATCTCGATATCCGTCGCTTGTCCCCGCGTGCCCCCAGAAGGCTGGTGAATCATAATCCGCGAGTTTGGCAAAGCGACTCGTTTCCCCTTGGTACCTGCTGCTAGTAAAAAAGAACCCATCGAGGCCGCTAGACCCACACAAATCGTCACTACCTCAGATTTAATGTGCTGCATGGTATCGTAGATTGCCATGCCCGCCGTCACCGAGCCACCGGGAGAGTTAATGTACAGGTAAATAGGTTTGCTCTGATCCTCCGAATCCAGGTACAGCAGATAAGCCACGATCGCATTAGCAATGCCATCATCTACTTCTTCTGACAGGAAAATAATCCGCTCCCGAAACAGCCTTTCGTAAATATTGATCCACTGTTCGTAGCTACTGCCGGGAAGCCGGTACGGAACGCTGGGAACGCCAATAGGCATCGTATATCTCCTAACAGAATAAAGGTGAAATTTTCAGTAATGAACAGTTAGCAGCTAGCAGTTCCCATTCAGGAGTTAATCCCACCGATTTTCTCCTCAATGGCAACTCCTTTAGCTAAAAACTGTGGCAGTTGGTTGAGATATTTCTTTGGTGCTTTCCAACACCCGATCGATCAGCCCGTAATCTTTAGCTGCTTGCGGAGTCAGGTAAAACGTGCGATTCATATCTTTCGCCAGTTTTTCCACAGATTGTCCTGTATTTTTCGCAAAAATTTCCAGAATTAAATCTTTTTTTGCCAGGACTTCTGTGGCATTGATTGTGATATCTGTTGCCTGACCCTGGGTTCCCCCTTGGGGATACTCCATGGCGATTGTCGCATGGGGGAGACTAGCTCGCTTCCCTTTGCTCCCGGAGGACAGTAACAGGGCCGACAGACCGATGGCTTGACCCAAACAAATTGTTTGGATTTCCGACTTGATATGCTGCATCGTATCGTAAATCGCCAAACCTGCCGCCACCGACATCATCCCAGCCATTTGATTTACTGTTCCCCCCGCGATTGGGTCGCCGTAGGAGTTGATGTATAGATATATGGGCTTCTTCGACTCGATCGAGTCCAGGTAAAGCATTGCTGAAATCACAGTATTTGCCAGACCTGTAGTTATCGTCTGGTTCACAAAAATGATCCGTTCCTGGCTCAAGCGAGTGTATATATTGATCCACTGCCAGTTGGAGCTGCCAGGAATGTTGTAAGGAACGCGCAGGATTTCATCAACAGGCATAGCTACCACCATCCAAGCTTCTAAAAAAATAATCAGACTCAAAAATCCTTCCCCTAGCAGGAAAGGGTTAAACTAGCGCCGGCAATGGTACTGGCAAATCCTTGGTGCTTTCTAGCACCCGATCGATCAGTCCGTATTCTTTGGCTTGTTCCGGGGTCATGTAGCACATTCGATCGGTATCTTTGGCAATTTTTTCCACGGGCTGACCCGTATTCTTCGACAGGATACCCATTGCCGTTGCTTTGTTGGCCAGAACTTCCTTGGCCCGAATCTGGATGTCTGTTGCCTGCGATCGTCCCATCCCCGTCCGCGGTTGATTCAGCACAATGGTAGCATGAGGCAAACTAGCCCGCGAGCCTTTAGCTCCCGCAGACAAAATCATCGCCGCAGTTCCCATAGCTTGACCAAGGCAGATGGTATGAACAGGAGGTTTCACGTAGTTCATCGTGTCACAGATAGCGAAAGCTTCCGTTTCTTGCCCAATGGCATCCCCTGTGTACCAGGAAGTTCCTGTCGAGTTGATGTAGAAAAAGATCGGTTTTTCCGAATCATTGAATTGTAAGTAGAGTAACTGAGCAATAATCAGTTTAGTGACATCTACCCCCATTTGACGTTTGAAATCGTCGGACGATACCAAGGGTAAGCCCAGGTAGATAATCCGCTCCTTCAGCAACAGCGATTGTAAATCAGGGGGGGGCGTCCGGTAGGAGGCATCGCCGTAGTATTGCGATTGCATTGCTTTAAAGGGTGTTTTCATCGAAATGTCGCCTGAACTGATGGAGTTATTCTTAAAGAAATAGTAACGCAATCTTTAGGTATCCCGCATGAAAGTTAGTTTGCTCCCTGCTTTAAACGACGCTAACCTTGACGCAGCAGCGCCCTCGACGCAGCGCCAGCTAGCGATTTCGGTATCTGCGACCACCTCGGAACTCGACTCCACCGTACCCTTAAACCTGTGCCTGATTCTCGACCACAGCGGTTCGATGAACGGACGTCCTTTGGAAACCGTCAAACAGGCCGCCGGACGCCTCCTCGACAGATTGAAGCCTGGGGATCGCTTTTGTGCGGTTGCTTTTGACCACAAAGCTAAAGTCCTTGTCCCTAACCAAATTGTGGAAGACCCCGCTAGTATTAAACGGCAAATTGAGAAATTGCGTCCCGCTGGTGGGACGGCAATTGATGAGGGCATTAAGTTAGGTATTGAAGAGTTGGGCAAAGGCAAAAAAGAGACTATCTCTCAGGCTTTTCTATTGACTGATGGCGAAAATGAACACGGCGACAATAACCGCTGTTTGAAGTTGGCCAAACTGGCTGCTGAGTATAACATGACTTTGAATTCTTTGGGATTTGGCGATAACTGGAACCAAGATATTTTGGAAAAGATTGCTGATGCTGGTGGTGGTGCTTTGGCTCATATTCAGCGTCCTGAAGATGCGGTTGAGGAGTTCGGCAAGCTGTTTACCCGCGTGCAATCAGTAGGTTTGACTAATGCTTATTTGCTATTTTCGCTGATGCCAAAGGTGCGGTTAGCTGAACTTAAGCCGATCGCCCAAGTTGCCCCTGATACGATCGAATTGCCGGTGCAGCAAGAGGGCGATCGCTTTATGGTCCGTTTGGGAGATTTAATGAAGGATGTAGAGCGAGTAGTTTTGGCTAATATTTATATTGGACAGTTGCCAGAAGGTAAACAGGCGATCGGGCAATTGCAAATTCGCTACGACGATCCCACAGTCGGTGCAGGTTTGCTCTCTGAATCGGTGGTGATTTCCACTAATGTCCTGTCAGTTTATCAGCCGGCAATCAACCCAATGGTACAGCAACACATTTTAGCTTTGGCTAAATACCGCCAAACTCAACTTGCTGAAACTAGATTGCAGCAGGGCGATCGGGCTGGCGCAGCCACTATGCTTCAAACCGCGGCTAAAACGGCTCTGCAAATGGGCGATCAAAGTGCCGCAACTGTCCTACAAACTTCTGCTACTCGCTTGCAATCCGGTGAGGAGTTGAGTGAGGGCGATCGCAAGAAAACTCGGATTGCTTCTAAAACTGTTCTGAAGTAATCTCATGGTTTGTAATTCTCAGGAAATCCGGCGATTGGAAATCGCGACTACACAAACAAAGTCCGGATGGTGCGCGGACTAAGAATATAGAAACCCGCCTGGGCGGGTTTTGTTTTTGCGTTCGTTTGCACTCACAGGTTGAAATTTGTGGATGCTTTAGATGCTCGATCGTCTATAATTTTTGTATCACCTATCAAGAGTGTTTGTATGAGCCAGACAATATCTGATAAACTACGCTTTACTACCGCCGATTTAGAACTATTGCCTGATAATGGCGATCGCTATGAAATTATTGATGGGGAGCTATTTATGACTAGAGCACCGCATTGGGGGCATCAACAGGCTATAGGCAACCTCTACCAAGAACTTAATACTTGGTCGCGAGAGACTAATTTAGGACAAGCAGGAATCAATCCGGGCCTTATTTTCACAGATGCCGATAACGTAATTCCCGATCTAGTTTGGGCGAGCAATGAACGCTTGGCTATTTTACTAGACGAAGCCGGACATCTAACCGGCTCACCTGAGTTAGTTGTTGAAGTATTGTCCCCAGGTGCAGATAATGAAAGACGGGATAGAGATTTGAAACTCCGACTCTATTCAGTGCGGGGAGTACAGGAATACTGGATTGTGAATTGGCGGTTGCGACAAATAGAAGTTTATCGTCGCGAACAAGCAAGTTTAAGGCTCATTGCTACGCTCTTAAACAATGATGAACTTACATCGCCTTTATTGCCAGGATTTAGTTGTTCTGTAGCTCTAATTTTTACCTAAATTATGAAAACACCATTTTACAACTTAATTGCGACTCTAGCAATCTTTACTATTTTTGGTAATATATCTCCTGCTGTCTCTGCTAAATCAGAAGTATTAATAGTTCAAATAAATAATGTTAAAAATCAGGCAGAAGATTTATTTAACAGCGGTTTAGCCAAGTCAGAAGCAGGAGATATTCAAGGTGCGATCGCCGATTACACCGAAGCCATCCGCCTCAATCCCGACTACGCAGCAGCCCATAACAAACGCGGTATAATTCGAGCCCGCGATCTCAAAGATTACCCAGCAGCAAAGGCAGATTTCGATCGCGCTATTCAAATCGACCCCAACTACGGCGATGCCTACTACAATCGCGCCAGAGTCCGCGAATTCTTAGAAGATATCAACGGCGCGATCGCCGATTATCATACAGCAGCCCAATTCTATCAAAAATCAGGCAAAACTAACGATTATCAAGATGCCATCAAGCATCTTCAACTGCTGGAACAATAAATAGCTTTTGCCAACATGGTATAATTTCCTTAGTGTTTAACAAATACCAACTATGATTGCCAACATCAGCCACAACTACACCTCCCCAGAAGACTATTTAGAAGGCGAAAAAATTAGCCAGATCAAACACGAATACCGACAAGGAGAAATCTACGCAATGGCAGGAGCAAGCGATGCACATGAAACAATTGCCGGCAACTTATTTGCGTTGCTGAGAAACCACGTTCGGGGCACAGGATGCCGAATTTACATAGGAAACATGAAAGCCAGAATAGAGCAAGCAGACGTGTTTTACTATCCCGACATCATGGTAACTTGCGACGAAAGAGATAGAAGTCTTGACTATTTCAAACGCCACCCGCGCTTAATCGTAGAAGTTCTCTCTCCAACCACAGCAGCATTCGATCGCGGAAATAAATTTGCCGACTACCGCACCTTAGAAACTTTACAAGAATACGTAGTGATTAATCAAGAAAGAATCGGTGTAGAATGTTATCGCCGCAATGCAGAAGGGCGCTGGGAACTCTATCCTTACGCGGATGGCGAAGAAGTTCGCTTGGCTAGCGTAGAATTTCAATGCCCGATCGCACAAATTTACGAAGATGTTCTAGGAATCAGTTAAAATAGGCGCTCGAACCGATATCAACAATTTATCTCTGTTCCCAAGCGGTTAAACACTCCAAATTAACTATTCAAAAAATGCCAGTAACTTCCACCATCACCGTCACCGTACCCGCTACAACCGCCAACTTAGGCCCCGGTTTTGACTGCATCGGCGCCGCTTTAAGCCTCTACAATTCCTTTCAATTCTCTCTTCTCGAACCCTCCGCAACCGAGAAACTAAAAATTACAGTTACAGGCCAA
>RDXH01000362.1 GCA_004292745.1 Oscillatoriales cyanobacterium
CCCGTTTGTCCCGTCACCAACAGCATACCCCTCGGTCTTTCCGTCAGATCCCGCAAAATCTGAGGCACACCTAAAGCATCGGCGTTCGGAATCTTAGAAGCCAGAGCCCGCAAACAAGCAGCCCAAGAACCCCGTTCCCGGTACACATTCACCCGGAACCGAGCCAATCCCTTAACACCGTAAGCGCAGTCGAGTTCCCATTCCATCTCCAATTGCTTGCGCTGCATATTGTTAAGCATTTGGAAGATCAGGATCTGCACTTCCTCGACAGACAGGATTTCGCCGAATTGTGGCTGAGGAGTGAGTTTACCGCTAATGCGGAAGAAAATAGACGCGCCCGCTTGGATGTGTATGTCTGAACCCCCTTTCTCTACCAGGCACTCCAGTACGTCTTCAATGATCAGACCCATAGATATGTCTCCCTAATCAAGTTGATAGTTATTGACCAATTTAACTCAGTTATTTGTTGTCTGTTGTCTGTTGTCTGTTGTCTGTTGTCTGTTGTCTGTTGACTGTTGTCTGTTGTCGTTGTTTTTCTAATAACCGATTACTAACAACTACTGACTACTGACTACTGACTACTGACTACTGACTACTGACTACTGACTACTGACTGCTGAATCAATCTAGAAAGCGCGGAGTCAAACAGTAGGGACAATCCAGCATCTCCGGCTTCAATTCCGCCTGACAAGTCTTGCAGGTAAGTCCTTGCTTGCGTTTTGCCTTCATTTCAGCTTCCAGCCCGGAGTCGGTAAACGTCACCCGCTCGACTTCCTCAAAGGTAGTCGCGCCTTCTCGCACTAACTGCAAACTGTAAGCCAGCAAGGTTTTCATCCCTTCTTCTACTGCGGCTTCCTTAATTTGCTCTGTGGGAGCACCTTGAGTGATCAGAGTTTGCAGCCGCTCAGTATTTTTCAGGAATTCGTAAACCCCTACCCGCCCTTTGTAGCCTATGCCTCCGCACTTCTTACACAGTTTGTCCTGTTCTGCCAGTTCCTTCCTCTGCTCAACTGGTATGGTGTTGGCTTTGTAGACAGTCAGATCGACTTCTTGAGAAGCCGACAGACCGTACCGACCGAGTTCTTCGGCCGTGGGCTGGTAAGGAATGCGGCATTTGTCACAAACGCGCCGCATCAGACGCTGAGCCAACACACCCAACAAAGCCGCCGAAACCATGAACGGTTCTACGCCCATTTCGTCCAAACGGGCGATCGCACCGGCCGCGTCGTTTGTGTGCAGCGTCGTCAATACCAAGTGTCCGGTCAAAGCAGCTTCCAGAGCCGTTTTCGCCGTTTCCTTGTCCCGCGTTTCCCCCACTAGCATAACGTCAGGGTCTTGCCGCAAAAACGCCCGCAGAATGTTGGAAAAAGTCAAGTCTTTTTCCCGAATTACTTGACACTGGGTAATTCCCGGCAAAGCATATTCGATCGGGTCTTCCGCCGTACAAATGTTAATCGCCGGATCATTTTTTTCCGCCAGAATTGAATACAGCGAAGTTGACTTACCCGAACCAGTCGGCCCCGTCACCAAAATCAGTCCGAAAGGGCGGCTGGCAGTTTCTCGAACCAAAGCCAGAGTTTCCTGATCCGAGATTAACAAACCCAGACCCAACTGAGTGCTGGAACTGTCCAAAATCCGCAGCACAATTTTTTCGCCGTAACGGGAAGGCAAGCTATTTACCCGGAAATCCACCGTCCGTCCTTCAAATACCCGGCGGATGCGACCATCTTGAGCTTGTCTGCGTTCGGCAATGTCCAAATTGGCAATAATTTTGAACCTAGCAGTAATCCCCTGCACCACTTGCTTGGGAAATCGGAAATACTCTTGCAGCACCCCATCCTTCCGCATCCGAATTCGCATGAACTCTTCTTGTGGTTCTACGTGGATGTCAGAGACTTTTTCCGATAAAGCTTTAGCCAAAATGACGTTGACCGCTTTGATTACAGGAGCTTGCTCTACAGCGTTTATGGTGTCAGCTATATCTTCTTGATCGGAAGAAACCTCTTCTAAGGACAGTTCGCCAAAATCTCCCTCCCCTAGGGAGAGCTTTCTCTCCTTTTCGGCTTCAGCTATTTTGGCTGCTATCTTAACTTGCTGTTCTTGATAGGCAGAAGTAATGTCCTGATAGTCATCTGGGGTAATCACCCGCCGCTGAAAACTCCACCCCTTCAAAATCCGTCGCAAATCTTCTTGAGCATCCAGGTTGTCAGGATCGACCATTGCCACTACCAGCGCCGGAGGTTCAGTTTCTGTCTTCGCCACAGGCAAAAACCGACGTTGACGACAGATGTCGATCGACATTTTCAACTCATCGAGCATTGCTCCAAGTTGCTCGTTAGACAGTTCGCTCAATTCCGGGTCAAACGCTTCAACCCCGTACACTATTTTGAGTTCAAACATCTGCTGCTTTTTGTAAAGCCGCAGCAATTCTGGCGGCAAGGGTAGCCCTGTAGCAGATTCTAGTACCTCCGTCAACCGCTTACCTGACTTCCGACTTTCAAGTTGAGCTTTTTTCAGTTGGTCGCTGTTGACGTAACCAGACTGAATCATCTTGTTGAGAGCCGGAGTAAAATTGCTGATAGTAACTATAGATGTGGAGAAACGCCGATCGGATGTGTTAGTCATTTACCTAAAACCCGCGGGAGACTCCCGTGATAGCAGAGAGGGCACAGCACTTGGGCATTGCCCTTACCGGGAGAGGAAAGCGGGGCGGGGTGTATCGCTTTCCAACGATAATTTTATATTCTGTTCTAGCTTGCTTGACGGGAATCTACCGGCCATAACTTAACATTGGTTCCCTCTTGCAACCAGAAGAGACTACTGCTACATA
The DNA here is from genome assembly GCA_004292745.1 of Oscillatoriales cyanobacterium. GTDB lineage: Bacteria > Cyanobacteriota > Cyanobacteriia > Cyanobacteriales > Microcoleaceae > Microcoleus > Microcoleus anatoxicus. The sequence continues at coordinate 2,831 of RDXH01000362.1, forward strand.
AGATTGACATAAAGCGGACAAGAATGACATCTCGGACACTTAAAACTTACTTCCTGCTTCTACGTAGGGAGTCGGCTCCTTCTACTC
>RDXH01000093.1 GCA_004292745.1 Oscillatoriales cyanobacterium
GGCCGACTTTGTTTGTGTAGACGCGGTTTCAACCGCCGAGTCATATCATTTCCGATTGTATTGGAATTATTTAACCGCAGAGAGCGCAGAGAACACAGAGGCAGAGAAGAGAGATAGGAATAATTTTGATGAATAGTTGATTTGATTTTATATCATTTTTGTTCTAACTCTTAACTTCCACACCGCCAAAAATTTCGCCCACAACCAATCGAGTTCCATTGGCAAAATCTACCCCAGACTGCACTTTTTTACCCGCTAACTGCACCTCCCGCAATAATAATAAACCATTGCCAGTTTGCACGATCGCCCCTAAGCCCTTCACAACCTTCACAACAGCCCCATTCTCCCCCGATAACTCGCCCAAAACAGCCCAATCCCGTTCCAAAACCCTCAACTCTGGCGGTAATTGCAGCCAATATTCTGGCCCGACTGGCGCTGTAGCCATCACCTTCAGAGAATTACCCCGAAAAGTCGTCGTACAATCGGGGTGAAAACCCCTAACTTGATTGTGCAGCGCGATCGCACTTTTCGACCAATCCAACACAAAATCAGCACCCTTAATCATCGGCGCATAAGTCGCTTCTGCCTCATTTTGAGCAACAGCTTCTATTTTCCCATCCCTCAATTTAACCAAAGTTTCCACCAACAAATCCGCCCCAATTTCTGACAGCCTATCTCCTAAAGAATCAGCATTATCCAAAAGCGTAATTCCTGCAAAATCCTTCAACAACATCGCCCCAGTGTCCATCCCCGCATCCATCAACATCGTAGTAATTCCTGTTTCCTTTTCTCCCTCATAAAGACAGCGCTGAATCGGTGCAGCCCCGCGATAATTCGGTAAAATTGAACCATGAACGTTGACGCAAGCTATATTAGGAATATCCAGTATTTCTTGAGACAAAATCTGACCGTAAGCTACCACTACAAACACATCAGCTTCGGCTGCCCGCAGTTTGGCAATTGTTTCGGCATCTTTCTTGATTCGCGATGGCTGCAAAACTGGGAGGCTGTGATTTAAAGCCGCCATTTTGACTGGTGAAGGCATCAATTTATTGCCTCTTCCCCGGCGTTTATCCGGCTGAGTCACTACAGCTACCACCTCGAATTCGGGATGACTTAGCAGGCTGGATAAAGTAGGAACCGCAAATTCTGGAGTGCCAAAAAAGATAATTTTCATATAATTAGTTATTAGTTATTTGCGGTGCCCTGAGCGTAGCGGTCCGCTGAGCGTAGTCGAAGCGTCGAAGGGTTATTTGCCCCATGCCCCATGCCCCATGCCCCATGCCCCATGCCCCATGCCCCATGCCCCATGCCCCATGCCCCATGCCCCATGCCCAATTCCCAATAACTACTGACTAATTGCTACTTCAATGCGGCGATTGCGCTGCCGATTGGCATCGGAACCATTATCCACCGAAGGGCGACTGTCTCCATAGCCGATCGCCACCCAATGATACTTCTCCCCAAGCACATTAGACAAATAGTTCGCCACCGCCTGAGCTCGCGCAAAAGACAAATTGCGATTCTCCGCCGCTTCCCCCACATTATCAGTGTGTCCAGAAACCTGCACCGTCGCCCCCTGGTAATTGCGCAAATCCGCCACCAAATTATCTAAAATCGCATTGGTTCCCACGCGCAAGGAAATACTGCCAGTATCAAACAAAACATCGCTAGGCAAAGTCACCATCAGCGCTTCCCCTGCAAACACGGGATGATTATCGCTTGGTTGCGCCTCCGTCACGGGCTGTGGAGTTGCAGTCGCACCAATGGCGGGTAAAGCCGGAGTAGGAGTTGAGGCTGTTTCCGGTGATGCTAATTCCCGTGACATCAACTGCAATCGTTTTTCCAAGGTTTCCGTCGGGCGACTGCTACCCAACTGACTTTCCAATGCAGCCGTGCGCCCGATGAGGGCGTTTAACTCTCCCTGTAACTGTCTCAAATCTGACTGCAACTTCTGTTTGACGGCGGGATTGAGTTGCGACTGCGGGCTCGGCGTAGTGGTTGGTGTTGGTAGCACCGGAATTTGCTTGGCTCGTGGGCTTTTCGCACCGGGGGTCAAATTTTGAGTAAGACGCAGGAATCTCTCGGCTAGGGGCATTTCTGTGGCGCTAGATGGGTAAATTTGGGCGATCGACATTCCCAAAACCCAGGCAAAACCGCCGCCTACCCCCAGCAGTAACAGTCGAAAAATCAGCGATAGTACGAAAACACCTTTCCCCCGCGACTTGGGGACGCGAGTTGGGGGAATTGAAGGTTTTTGATTAAAAGATGCCGTCATGGCTCCTCCCTCTCGGTACACTTACGATATCAATTTTGATACTATCATTCGATTTTAGGTTTAAGATTTGAGATTGGAGATGAAAACATAAACAATCATTCCTGTGGAGTAGGGGTTAGGCATACAGGGTGCATCTGTGTTTTACAAATATATTCGTAGGGGCGAAGGACGGGGCTTCAGACCCAGTTTCTTGGTGAGATTTTAAATCTGACGATTTTAGATCGGAAATCTGTTAGATAATGCAATATAACTTTTGGAAAAAACTCCATGAACGACCCTTTAAATAGCCCTTATCCCGTTCCTTGGGAATGGATCGTCACTACTCATGCTAAGGTTAGCTCGACTATGGGTTCTGGCGTCCGCTACTATCGCAGTCCTTCCCTAGTTTCTGTTAATGGTGAATACGCGGCTTACAGTCGCATTGAGTTACAGGTGCAGCCGGAATTATTCCAGTGTCGAGTTAGTAGTGTCCTGTTTGTGGAAAATCTGAAAACGGGGGAACTGCAAACCGTGGCTGCTGCTTCGCCATTGGCTGAAAGCGGGTTTTACGCTACTGACGAAACTGATATGTCTGGGACGATCGCCATTTTAGTACCAGTTGCTTGGAATCAAACAGGTTCCCGCCTCCTCGCCCGCGAATTTGAAGCCATTTTCTGTTCTTCGGATATGTCTGACTACGCTGTGATCTGGGACAAAAATGATAATTACACCTATACTGTTGCTCCCGCTCGCAGTCTTTACACTCATGCTGTATTGTTGGGTTGGAGTCAAGTTTGTCCAGGACAAGTTTTGTTCCGCGCTGGCAATTTGGGGGATGGAACTTGGCCTCTTTGTGCCGTTGATACGACCGGCCAAACCGTAGCTGTCAACGACGATCGAGCCCTAGTTTTCGGCACTCAAACCAGCACCGACTGGATCGAACCAAAAACTCGTTTTTAGATATTATTTTATGACAGTATCTGTTTTTGCCTTGTCTAAAACTCTTCTCCTGTCAGGTCAATTTGTCAACAGGTTATTTTTCGGAATTGGGTTGATAATTTTGACGGTAATTGTTTCGTTAACCGCTTTTATTTTTATGATGATTTTCATCAAGTGGTTGCAGGCGATTTTCCAAAAATACCGACAATATTTAAGGCCACAATTCGGAAAAAATATCAGCCAGGGAGAGGTGGGTATATTTGATGAAAATAGCAATGTTCCGTCATTGCAACCTGGGGAAAAACTCTACAAAAATTCCCCAGCCATCGCTCATTCATATCACCCCATTGCTCTTTGGTACGGACGTTTAATCTTGCCCTCAAAGGAACAACGGGAACCTTACGGTTCGGTGTTTTTTGAAGTATTTAATGCACCGAAAAAACATCAAAAGTTTGTCGGTAAAATAGTTAATTTAAAATGGAGTACAAATCGCGAAGTTCAATTTTTTGTCCACGGTGTAACCCAAGATATTAACTTCACCAAAGATGCGGAAGATAGTAAAAAAGCGGGCAACATCCATCCAGATAGATTGAACGGATTAGCCAATGTCGGCCCTTTAGAAACTCTGGCAGGTAGTAGACTAGAAGACAATGTGACAGTGATGCTGCGACGTCCAGCGATCGCGATTCATTATAGCACCAGCGATCGCTATGAACTCACCATCGATCGCGAACCAGTACAAATTATCGGACGTTGGTGCGCCCTCATCTCAATTCTCCAGCGAAACAAACCCAACAGCGACAAATTTATTGTCCGCCATTTTAACAAAAAATCTCAACGGTTTGATGGCCCGGCCGAAATGATTCGGATTCCCCAAGTCAAGCCCGACAAAAATGGCGTAGCGAGGTCTACAAATCACCTGATAGAAAAATCCCCATTAAATCCCGAAGGCTGGTACATTTACGGGAAAAAAGGTCCTGACAATATTTTTGTTGTCCAAGCAATCGAACCCCGAAAAATTACCAAACTAATCCCCGATGAAACACATTGGGGACTGCCCAAATCCCTGGATTATTTAAACAGCAAAAATTGGCAAAATACACGCCAGCAAAAAGGGCAAGCCAAGATAGTATTGTTATCGTCGTCAACAGAAGCAGAAAACGATCGTACTTCCCCTTGGGAAGAAGGAGATATGGGTATCGTGATTCATTGTTTCGGCGGTATCGGTGGCAAAAAAGCCGAATTCGCCCCCCTGGGAATTGTCACGGGACATTTTGCTTTGGGCATAGCAAAAGTTGTGCGCGATCGATTTACCGATGAATTACGTTTTGACATAGAATACAAACAAGTGTACGCCCACAATCCCGATGGAATTATCGCCGGTGCGAGCAAATGGCAAAGTTATATGGGAGACTTGGCAAGAGGTTGGTTGGGCGATCGCCCAGTTTGCGATATCATTTGTAAATTAGATTGCGTGTGTCTTGACTACCACTTCGACAGCATCCAATTGTCACCTTTAGACGAATTAAACCAGCAATTAGATATCATGATGGCGCGTTATCGCAGCGGAGATGGTACCGGGGCGAGTTTAGTCACCCCTGCAACTTCCTGCGTGCAAGATTCCAGTCAAGCAATTTACGCTACCATCAAAAAAATCACTGCCGAAGTAGAATCAAATCCTCAGATTCAAGACTGGCTAAAAACCCATCCCACCGACGCACAAACTCAAAGATTTCAGGAATTAGTAGCTTTAGGCAAAAGTTTAGAAAAAATCTTAATTCCCCTGGGCATTGTCCGTCCCGATTGGCGCAAAAACGCTAGATTAGTGGGGATTCGTGCTCACCATAAAAAAAATCACTTCAGGAGTATAACTAATCCACTAAAAGCTGCGATTAGTTACCGAACCATGTTACCCAGACGCACCCAAGATGAACTTGCCAAAATTTTATTAAAACAAGCCTCATTCCTGTGGATAATTAGGACAAATCAAGTGGGTGGCTTTGATGCTAATATTGAGCCTGTCCCACCGACAAGGATTTAAATATTTGAGATTAGAACAAGTCTATTTAAAATCTTTTTATCCAATCTTCGCCGATGCGAACTGTCAAGTCCGAATCGATTTCACCAGTAGAAGCTGCCTCAATTTTACCATCCCCTAATGCTTTTTGAAGCATATTTGCTCCCTCTAAATCACCTTGCTGAACAATAATTTGGCTTTGAAGCTGCTTGTCTGGCCAATCCGGGGCTACCGATACATTAGAAAAGCCTTTTTTTCGGAGAAATTCTGCCACATTTTTAGCTGTTTTCGGTTTACTATTGGCGTTTTGGAGGGCTATTTTGAGGTTTTTGAGTGAAGCAGAATCGCCAGGATTGCGAAATCGTCCTTGGGTGAAATCCGATGTGCCTTGCTTGAAATATTGTGTCATAATGCGATCGCGCCCCGTCTTATCTAAAATCCAATAACTCCTAGAATCCCCTTCTGCTGAACTAGAACGCCCTGGCAACATCACCATTTTAAAATTATCTGGTTCTAATTGCAAACTAAAATTGGCCAGGGTCAATATTTCCTGAAAGTTCAAATTAGTATTGACATATTTTTGCATGACTCGAATAATTTGTGGTATCTGGGGTAATACCGATGGACTTCCGAGGCGATTTCGCATCGCTTGAATCAAAGATTGCTGGCGTCCAATGCGGCCGATATCTCCCAAACCGTCATGGCGAAATCTAGCAAATTGCTCTGCTTGTTCTCCGTTGAGAGTTTGCCAGCCCTGTGCTAATTTGATGGTTAACTTTTGAGCATTATCTTGATAGGACATGGTGTGAGGTACAAATACTTCAACTGGTCCCAATAAATCGACTAATTCTCGCAAGGCACCGGTGTTAACTCGCAGGTATCTATCGATGGTGATATTGTTCAGCATAGTGCTAATTAATCGTAAGGCTAAGGCTGAACCTCCTTTAGCATTGGCTTCGTTAATTTTGCTGAAGCTAATTCCGGGGAATTCGATTTTTGTATCTCGCGGAATCGAAAGTAAATTAATAGATTTATCTCTAGGATCGATGCGGACTAGGAGTATTGTATCGCTGCGCCCGTCAAATTTTTTCGGGGAGTTTACCGCCGTTTCGGGTACGCGGTCAACACCCATGATTAAGATATTAATTGGCCGTGAGAGTCGATCGCCCGCAGCAGAGGAGGAGATATCGTTAAACCCTGTAGCGTCTAGGACTTTACTCATTATTTGCGGTTCCACGGGGGCTAAGAGTGCGCTAATTGCCGCGATCGCTGCGGAGACTGCTGCTAGGATCGACAGCGCAAATACCCCAAACAGATACAGGGTGTTTTTGGGCTTGTTTCGAGATAGGCGATCGACTGGTTTAAATAAGTTTTTTGTAAACATTGACAAGTTTTTCATTGACTTGTTTTTTAATTATGGTATTTTTTCAGCTTGGCAGTATAATTTCGGCGGTGCTGTGGTAAAATATTTGAACAAAGCTGGACAAAGCCAGCCTTCCATATTTTTCGATTCCCACCGATACCAGTTGCCGCCGTATTCTTCTCTTAACAACAACATTTCTGCTTGATATCCGGGAAAAGGATTCATACATTATATTATGCTGCCTGCTACAATCGTGGTGAAATCCTCCCCAATCTCATAATTTTATGGTTGTAAGTAAAAGCTGCACTTACGTCTCTCCCGAAGATTATTTAGCAAGCGAGAAAATCAGCCCAATCAAACACGAGTATAGACAAGGTGAAATCTACGCAATGGCAGGAGCAAGCAAAGCTCATGTGATTATTACGGGAAATATAGGAACATTACTGAGAAATCATCTTCGGGGTACTGGCTGCATACCTTACATTGCAGATATGAAAGTTATGCTCAATACATCAAGTTTTTATTATTATCCTGATGTAGCGGTGAGTTGTGATGAACGGGATAAAAATGCTGCGGAAGATTTCCTTTGCTATCCGCGCCTAATTGTCGAAGTTCTGTCGCCGACAACAGCGGCTTTTGACAGAGGTGAAAAGTTTGCTGATTACCGCGCTTGTGAAAGTTTACAAGAATATGTCTTAATTAATCAAGAAAAAGTTGGTGTTGATTGTTTCCGCCGGAATCCAGAGGGTTTGTGGGTGCTTTATCCTTACATTCAAGGGCAAGAAGTTGAGTTAAATAGTGTTAATTTTAAATGTGCGATCGCCTCAATATATGAAGATGTCATCGGGCTGGGTTGATTTTAACTAATTGCTATTTTTTTTTCCTAGCTTTCCAAGTGCCACCATAGGCGTACAAAGGATTATTTTTACTTAGGGATTCCCAACACTTAAGACATACAAAAAACCACAGCCCCGATTCGTCATACCGAACACGGTAGAGAATCGGGGCTGGTAGGAAACAACGATAGCAATTTTTAATCTTAATTGCTCTAGCCATGTTACTTTATGTTAAGCAATAACCGACTCTTGAGGGCGGGCAAAAATCATTCTGCCTGCGGTTGTTTGCAGGGCACTGGTAACAACAACTCTGGCTTCAGCACCAACGTAGCTGCTACCAGCTTCCACGACAACCATTGTGCCGTCATCCAAATAGCCAATTCCTTGAGAAGGTTCTTTGCCTTCTTTGCGGATTTTGAGATCGATGGTGTCTCCTGGTAAATAAGTCGGACGGACTGCATGAGTCAAATCATTAATATTCAAAACAGGCAGTTTTTGAACGGTAGCTACTTTCGACAAGTTGTAATCGTTGGTGAGCAAAATGCCGTCGATATCTAAAGCAAAACGGACTAATTTGGCATCGACTGTGGCAATATCTTCGTAGTCAGCCGAGTGAATTTGAATCCGTTCTGGATAAGTTTCTTTGATGCGGTTGAGAATATCTAAGCCGCGTCTACCTCGTACTCGTTTTTGGTCGTTGGCGGAATCAGCTATTACTTGCAATTCTTGGAGAACGAATTGAGGGATGATAATTTGACCTTCTAGAAAGCCCGTTAAGAGTAGATTTTCAATTCGACCATCAATAATGCAGCTTGTATCGACAACTTTGGCACTGGCTGGTTTAAAAGTACCCTCAGCCATTAACACTGTGGTGTCTAAGCTTTTGGGGTTGATCAGTCGCAGAAAAGCGCGGCCGTGGGTGTCGGTTAAGCTGACTCCTGTAAAACCGAACATGACGCTACCTAAGACTGCGACTAGAGGTTTGATGAAGCCAAACTCGCGGGGAATTGGTAGCAGGAACAGGGGGGCTAGCATTAAGTTGGCTACTAGGAGTCCGATGATTAAGCCGATCGCCCGTGTCAGCAGCATTTCCACCGGCATATCGCGAAATTGCTTTTCTACCCGTCGGTAGGTAGTTTGAGCCACTAATCCCAGCACAAAGCCGATTAATGCCCCAAAGGCTCCTAGTACGGAACTTAAACCTTGTATATTTGTAACTTGTTCCAACAAGTTAGTGGGTAGGAGTTCGACTCCGTAAAAGCCGATGCCTCCCCCTGCGATTATGAATGAGATAATTATGATTGCGTCTAGCATTGTTCGAGGTTAATGAATTTGTTTACATTATATCTTTCCCGTGCCGATAGTTTTTTCTGGCTGACGGACGGATATCGCTATATTTACTGATTAATTTTCATAAACTTATTTTTCGCGCTTGTCACTTTTGGGGGAGTTGCGATCGCCCTGTAGGCCATGAGTCGCCGGCGATCGCATCTACAAAATTGCTCGATGGGGGCGGATGCGGCGGTCGATTCGGGAATTACTGCTACTCAAAACAGTTTGTGGTTAAACTGAAATAGGCGATCGCCCCATTCTCATTCTGTTAACAAACTGTCATAAAATACATAATTATTATTGACAATTTAATTAAAATTTAAGATGAGAAATAGCAATTTTCAGGTGAGATTGAATGAAAATTACCACAGATTATTTAACATTTGAACGGGACAAAGGGGCGCAAAGGGCAAATTATGGGATTCCCAGTTCGGCTTACCTGCACATACCTTTTTGTCGTCGCCGCTGTTATTACTGCGATTTTCCGGTGTTTGTAGTGGGCGATCGCAAAAATGGCGATAATTCCGGCACAATCGTGCAATACGTAGAGGTCCTAGGTCAAGAAATTCAGAAAACGCCAAATAAAGGGTCAGCCCTGAACACAGTTTTTTTTGGTGGCGGTACACCTTCCCTGCTGTCAGTGAAACAATTAACCACTATTTTAGAAACTCTCGACAGCCAATTTGGCATTGCTGCTGAGGCAGAAATTTCTATAGAAATAGACCCAGGTACCTTTACTTTAGAACAGTTGCGGGGATATGTAGCAGCGGGAGTTAATCGAGTTAGTTTGGGTTCACAAGCTTTTCAGGATGAATTGTTGCAAGCTTGCGGGCGATCGCACTCTGTGGCTGATATTTTTGCATCAGTAGAAATAATTCGAGCAGCGGGTATAGTCAATTTCAGTTTAGACCTGATATCGGGACTGCCGCACCAAACGGCTTCTGAGTGGGAAGCTTCCCTGAGATCCGCCGTAGCAATTTCCCCCACTCACCTGTCGAGTTACGACTTAATTATTGAGCCCGTCACAGCTTTCGGCCGCTATTTTCAAGCAGGGGAACAACCCTTGCCTGCGGATGAAACCGCTGCTCAAATGTACCGTTTAGCGCGAGAAATTCTCACCGATTCTGGATACGAACATTACGAGATTTCCAATTATGCTCGGCCCGGTTATCAGTGTCGCCACAACCGCGTGTATTGGGAAAATCGCCCTTATTACGGTTTGGGAATGGGGGCTGCGAGTTATGTGGATGGAGTGCGGTGGACGAGACCTCGCAAAACTCAAGAATATTATGAATGGGTGCGATCGATTTCTCCCATGGATTCCCAGGATGATGCTGACTCGACAATTAAGCAAAATTTGCCCCTGTCAGAAAATGAAGTTTTGTTAGAAACCTTAATGCTGGGTTTACGTTTAGCAGAAGGGCTGAGTTTGTCAGAGTTAGCTGATAAGTTCGGTCAAAAAACGGTTGAGAAAATTTGGCAGTCTTTGCAACCGTACTCGCGGCAAGGGTGGGTGGAAATTGTGGCTTTTGATGGGGCGATTCCCGACGGGATAGCTTCGCTTCACACAACTTTAAATCAGGGCGAACTGCTACCACTCTCCGGGAATTTGAGGTTAAGCGATCCCGAAGGTTTTTTATTTTCCAATACTATTTTGGCTACTTTATTTAACAAGTTAGAGGAAAATATAACCCTTCTCCGATCGGGTGCTCAGGGACAGAGCGCCTAAGTCCTAGAACCTAGGGAATTGTACGGGAGCTAGCCGAAGTATAGGGCATTAGTAGTTGCTTTCATTCTGCAAATTAAATCGATCCCTATGCTTTTAATCTAAAAAAGGAAGTTGTTTAGATAGCTCCCTGACCCAGAATAAATAATAAGTAAGCCTTAAGATAGACGCAGGGTATTAAATTGTGCTGTCATACTTGAAAGTAATGATTTAAAAAGTAATTTAATGAGCACTCTACTTCTAGACCGCAATAAAATAGCCCAAAAACCCACCCTTGTAATGGCGGAGCGCGATTGCCATTCTATTTCTAAATGTACTTTTTGCCATCACTATCAAATGCAAACAGGTTCCTTTGGTCAGTGCCAATTGTTGAGCGCACCTGTTATGGGTGCATGGGAATCTTGTTCTTTAGGTACGCCTGTCTTTGCACAAGATTGAGAGTAAATTAAGAAGTTTAAAGACAAATTAAACCGTTGAAATACCTAGGGAAATAACATAATTATTGCCATTTAAAAAAAATTGTGTTAGTTTGGTAAGTGTCAACTTTTTGATTAAATCACCTCCTGACAAAAACAGCAACTTAAGAACATGAATTTAACAATTAACTCCGTAAATTCCGATCCCTCTGTAAAGATTCTGTGTTGGTATATCAATACTACTAACAAGATTCAAATTGCTCGGATTACCAATATTCCTGATTGGTATTTTGAGCGCACGGTATTTCCGGGAGAACGTTTGTTGTTTGAAGCACCACAGCACGCTGAGTTGGAAGTTTCCCGGAGTACGGAGAGTGGTGCAATTGTGTGCGATCGCATTGGGTGCGATCGACTACAGGTTGAAGAAGTAAGTACAGTTGATTAAATAAAAATCTTAGCCCAAAAGCCAGTAACACAAGCCCAAAAGCCTGTGAAATCAGTCTGGCACAGGCAAGATGGCTGTGAATTACTCCATTCAAGAACAGGCAATATGCCTGTTCCACTTTTAATACAAAAAATTTAAAATACCAATAGCTCAACTATAAAACTAACCCTATTTAATATTAAAACTCGATGTCCCTAACCACAGAAATTCTCTCTCAACTACCTGGAAACGCCCTCGAAGGCTTACGAAAAGTCGATCGACTCTGGGAAAACCTCAAACAAAACACCGCACCCACACCCCAAGTCATCGAGTACAGCCCACAACCCCTCGAAACCATAAACTTCGACATAGTTATCAGTGGCGCAACCCTAGGAATACTAATCGGTACAGCCCTAGCCCTACAAGGCTGGCGAGTTGCCTTACTCGAACGTGGCATCCTGCGAGGGCGCGATCAAGAATGGAACATTTCCCGCAAAGAATTAGACGTATTCTTAAAACTAAATTTGCTATCCCTTGAAGAAATAGAAAAAGCCATTGCTACCGAATACAACCCAGCCCGCATCAGCTTTCCCGATACCCCAGACATTTGGGTGCGGGACGTACTCAACATTGGAATCGACCCAGTTTACCTCCTCGAAACCCTCAAACAGCGCTTTCTCCAAGCCGGAGGTAAACTATTTGAAAATACACCATTTAAAAAAGCAACCATTCACCCAAATGGAGTTGTCATAGAATCTACCAGTACAGATGCGCAACCAGCCCCAAATTTATTTAAAACCAGATTATTAATAGACGCAATGGGGCATTTTTCACCCATTGTGCGACAAGCCAGACAAGGCAAAAAACCCGATGCCGTCTGTTTAGTAGTCGGTAGTTGCGCTAAAGGATTCCCCAAAAACGACACCGGCGACATATTTGCATCCTTCACCCCAATGCAAAATCAGTGCCAATATTTTTGGGAAGCATTTCCCGCGCGAGACGGGCGCACCACTTACCTATTTACTTACCTAGATGCCGACACCGAAAGATTCAGTTTAGAAACATTATTTGAAGAATATCTGCGCTTGCTTCCCCAATATCAAAACGTCCAACTTCACCAGCTAAAATTTCAAAGAGCACTCTATGGATTTTTCCCTTGCTATCGCCAAAGTCCTCTCAAAACCCCTTGGAATCGAATTCTTCCCGTCGGAGATAGCAGCGGCAGTCAATCTCCCCTCAGCTTTGGTGGTTTCGGCGCAATGGTGCGTCATCTTCAGCGCTTAACTCTGGGAATTCACGAAGCTTTGACAACCGACAGTCTCAGTCAAAATTCCCTAGCACTTTTGCAGCCCTATCAGCCAAATCTATCTGTCACCTGGTTGTTTCAGCGTTCAATGAGTGCGGCAATGAATCAGAAAATAGCCCCCAATCAAATTAATCAACTTTTGTCTAGTGTGTTTCAGGTAATGGAACAGTTGGGGGAACCTGTACTCAAACCATTTCTTCAGGATATCGTGCTGTTTCCGGCTTTGTCAAAAACGCTGTTTAAAACTGCAATTACTCATCCTGGATTAGTGATGAAAATCATCCCCCAGGTGGGAATACCTAATTTGTTGGATTGGATGGTTCATTATGTAAATTTAGGGATTTATACGGGATTGCAGCCTTTGGCTAAAGCTGTAGAACCGCAGGTGAAGCAGTTGTCACCGCAGCAGCAATATTATTTTCACCGATTAATTGAAGCCTGGGAATACGGCGCTGGGGGCGATTATTAACTGATAAACAAACAGGCAAGATGCCTGTTTTACAAGACACATATATAGCCTTTCTCAGTTAGGTGGGTAATGGGTAATGGGTAATGGGTAATGGGGCACTTGGGCTCCAGCGTTGTCGAAGTATGGGGCATGGGGCATGGGGAACCCCCCCCTGCCCATTGGTGTCAACTTAAGGCTGAAATTCTTGATAAATGTCGCTTTCACCCCAGTCTAGATCCCCCTCGCATCCCCCGAATCGTTGCGGGGACTTTGAGAAGATTCCTGTCCCCCCCTTGGGAAGGGGGGCTAGGGGGGATCTGGCGTTAATAGTCAAACAGCAGTCTCTGACTGAGTTTGAGCTTAAGTTGACACCTATGCCCCCTGCCCCCCCCCTAGGGGGGATGGGTATAGGGCATTACCAATTACCAATTACCAATTACCTCATCTTTCTAAGAAAGGCTATATAGCGGTTCTCAAGCGTGGTGAGGTATGCCCTATGCCCTATGCCCTATGCCCTATGCCCTATGCCCTATGCCCTATGCCCTATGCCCATGAGTACGCTATAACTATTAAAGCTTGAGGAAGGACTCTAAATTTCGCAGGAGTATGAGTTGTGATTTCACCATCGGTATTAATCGCAAGACGTTTGGTAGTATACACCTCAATTTCTTCAGATTCCAAGGTGCGAACATTAGACCAAATAGCATGATTGCCTTGCCTCATGGCAGGAAGTAAAGCGATTATTTCCCACCAATTTTTTGTTTCCAAACTGTACAAGTCTAGTCGCCTGTCGTCTATGGTTGCATCTTGCGCAATCGTCATGCCACCGCCGTAGTAGCGACCGTTACCAATCGCAATTTGAATAGTTTTTACATAAAAAACTTGGTTATTTGTATGAATTTCCGCTCTAAAAATTCGGGATTTCCAAATTACTTGCAACGCAGTAAAAGCATAAGCTAAAATACCCCAACGCTGCTTGACTTCTTTAGTCAGTCGTTCGGTAATTTGCACGCTCAATCCCAAACTCGCTACATTAAAAAAATGCTGGCCGTTCACCCAACCTAAGTCTATGCGCCGGACTTTACCGCTGGCAATTACTTGACAAGCTGCTGATAAAGAGGTAGGAATTCCGAGAGTGCGAGCTAAGTCATTGGCAGTTCCCATGGGCAAAATACCCAAGGGTAACTGAGTGTCAATTAAACCTTCGATGGCTGCATTCAGAGTGCCATCTCCACCGCCGACTATGACTAATTCCACCAAATTTTGGTAGGATTTTATGATAGCTGAAAGTTCGTGAGGATGGGTGCTAGACTCTACAATTAACTCGAAACCTAGTGCTTGCAATTGGGCAGTTGCTTGAGAGAAGAGATTTTTCCCTTTTCGGGAGTGCTGGTTTATTAACAGTAGAGCTTTTTTCATTTTTTTCATTGTTATTGGTTATTGGTTATTGGTTATTGGTTATTGGTTATTGGTTATTGGTTATTGGTTATTGGTTATAATAATAAAGGTCAACTATCAACTGCCCACTGCCCATTATCAACTGCCCACGGCTAACTGCCCACGGCTAACTAATAAGTGGATAAAATTGATGCTGTGTTTGTATGTTACCAGTGAGGATGGATTGACCAAAATCTCAAAGAATGTGTAATTGTAACAAAAGATAGTTGAGAAGTATTTAGTATTCTTAGCTAGCGTTCATCTACCTCCGTTCTGAAAAAAGCTCAACTAAAATTATGTCTAATATTTTAGAACAAGCGCAAGCCGCTGCCGATCGCCAAAACTGGTCTGAACTTGTCCAATGCTTGCAACAACTGCCACTCAAGGGACACCGGGCGCTGGAAACACAAAATTTAGACAAGGCCGTAAGTTTGGCCATAGAAGTCTTAGAATGGGGCGATTTTCAAGATCGATGGGATATTGCGAAAATATTGCCCAATCTGGGAACTGGGGCGATCGCACCCTTAATTGATATACTAGAAAACGAAGACGCAGATACCGAACAGCAGTGGTTCGCCACCCGCATCCTCGGAAAGTTCGATCGCCCGGAAGTGATTGAAACTTTAGCAAAATTAGTCAAAAATTCCGACGAAGAATTGAGTCAAATCGCAGCGGAAACCCTGGGGAATTTAGGGCCAACAGCAGTCGCATCCCTAGCAGCTCTGTTATCGCAAGCAGACTCCCGACAGTTTGCAACAGAAGCACTGGCTCAAATTCGCCACAGTGAAACCATCGTACCGCTGTTGAGTGTAGTCGGAGATTCCCAAGTTGCAGTGCGGTTGGCTGCGATCGAGGCGCTTAGCACCTTTCACGACTCGCGGATTGGGCCGGTATTGATAGCAGCACTCACAGATTCAGCCACAGCAGTCAGAAAAGAAGCCGTGCGAGCCCTAGGAGTTCGTTCGTACCTAGATGCAGAATTCGATTTAGTTAATTTGCTGAAACCTTTGTTGTGGGATATCCGTTTGGAAGTTTGTTACCAAGCTGTGATGGCTCTGGGACGGCTGAAAACTGATGTAGCGGCGGCGGCTTTATTTGAATTATTGCGATCGGTAACAACTCCGGTGGAATTGCAAATTGAAACTGTTCGGGCTTTAAGCTGGATGGAAACGATCGCCGCTTGGGAATATTTGCAACAAGCGCTAACCGGAGGATTTATTAACATTAATTATGCTGTTTGTCAAGAAATTATTACGGTGTTGGGGCGTCTGTCAACGCCGGAATTAAAAGGCAAAACTGCTGAGATTCTGATCGATTTTCTCGAAAGTAGTCATGCCGCAGCCCAGCAGGTGGAAGTCCAACAAGCTTTAGCTTTAGCTTTAGGTCAATTAGGAGATTTCAGGGCGCTAGATTGTTTGATTCAACTGTTGGCTAACCCAGATACCAGAATCAGGCTCCACAGTTTATCAGCGCTCAAACAGCTAGGTGAGGCTCAGGTGAAGCAGAAATTAGAAAGTTTACTGAAAGAAGATAATTTGGAACTGGGGTTGAGAAAGGGAATTGCGATCGCATTGCAAGAATGGTAGCAGCATCAATCAAAAAACAGAATACCGATATCCCCGACTTATTGAAGAAGTCGGGGATATACTTTGGTATCGTCCTGTATTCATCTCTCTTCTCTTCTGGAGACTTTGCGGCCAGAGCGGTTTAATCATTTCCAAACAACCGTAAACAATATTAAAGAATCCTTTGCCGAACTTTCTTCGGCTAGATCATCCATGTTCTTTGTGAATTTGCGAGATCGCACTTGTCACCCGCTCTAAATCGACCTCAGTTAAATTAGAACCAGAAGGTAAACAAAGCCCATACTCAAATAACTCTTGAGCTACCGCACCGCCGATACATTCACAATCAGCAAAAACAGGCTGTAAATGTAAAGGTTTCCAAACCGGACGCGCTTCTATTTTCTCTTGGGCGAGGGCGAGACGAACCTGTTCTCTATCTACACCGAAAGCGGCTGGATCGATTGTCAAACAAGTCAGCCAGCGAGTAGCTTTTCCAAAAGCTGCTTCCGGCATAAATTCGATTCCCGGCAAGTTTCCTAAAGCTTGTTTGTAAACTTCAAAATTGTGCCTTCTCGCCTGTACTCGCTCTTCCAAAACCTGCAATTGTCCCCGACCAATTCCAGCTAAAATGTTGCTAAGACGGTAATTGTAGCCAATTTCTGAGTGTTGGTAATGAGGTGCTTGGTCACGGGCTTGGGTTGCCAAAAAACGAGCTTTTTCTATTAATTTTTGGTCATCTGAAACTAACATTCCGCCGCCGGAAGTGGTGATAATTTTGTTACCATTGAATGAGAAAATGCCGATTTTACCAAAGCTTCCAGGCGATCGACCTTTGTAGCTAGCCCCTAGAGATTCGGCTGCATCTTCTATGAGCGGAATTTCATAAGCATTGCAAGCTGCTAGAATTGGGTCGATGTCGCAACTTTGACCGTAGAGGTGTACGATGACAACTGCTTTGGGTAATTTTCCTAATTTTGCTCGTTTGTCAAGGGCTTCTCGGAACAAGTTGGGGTCTAGATTCCAAGAAGTGCGATCGCTATCAATAAAAACAGGTTTGGCACCAAGATAAGTAATCGGGCTAGCAGTCGCAATAAAAGTCAAAGTCGAGCAAAAAACCTCATCTCCCGCACCGACACCAATTAATTTGAGGGCTAAATGCAAAGCTGCGGTACCCGAAGTAACAGCCGCCGCGTGTTTAGCGCCAACTACTTCGCAGAATTCTTGCTCGAAAGCGTCTACATGGGGACCGACGGGGGCGATCCAGTTGGTGTCAAAGGCTTCTTTGACGAACTCCTGTTCGAGGGAACCCATGTGAGGTGTTGATAGCAGAATTTGTTTTTTCACTATGTAAAATAAACTGTAAGTAATGTTTCCAATTACCACTTTGGGGTATTTGAACCTGGAAGCAATAATTTTTCGCATACTAAGTATACAGCACTTTTAATCTGCTGGTTGCTAATGGCTTCCACCACAGGGATACAAACCAAATTCATTAGCGATCGACTTACTCAAAAATACCAATCGATACTTGAAAATCTTTTTAATGAGAGAGCCAATATCTTTCATCAAAGTTGTGTTGAGCATCTGTGATGTTATTTCTTTGTTAGCTAGAATATTTTCACCATTTTCAATAGTATAAGCAGCTCCGATAAATGGTAAAGGTTGCATATTAGCACCAGGTAACAAATCAAAGCAATTATTATAGAAATCAGGATTTTCAAAAAGCAGTTCATGCAAAGCATACTTAATAATTACCGAGGTGCCACTGACCTGATTAAAATTTTTAGTGTTGATGTAAATAAATTTACTGTTTTCTCGATAAATGTATCCTTTCCTGAACACCCAACCATCACCTTCCTGATGTCGATCGACATACTCAGCGAGCTGGTTACTGACACAATCATCAGAATCTACCACCATAATATGTGAAGGCTGAAATTGTTGACTAAAGTCTATTCCAGTTAAAATCTTTCTCGTTTTGTCTGCATTTTTCATGGCAATTTCTTTGCTAGAAATAGCATAGTCATAACCTTCTAAATGTTCTTCTTCAGTTTTCTTGTAAATAGGTACTGGAAAATCAACCTCAACATAGTAAACATGAGGATGTTGAAACTGAATATTTGGTTTTTTGTTACAAATCACAACAACTCGGAAATTAGATGATGTTTGATTACAAGCAGACTTAACGCATCGTTCGACTAATTTAGAGAGGATTTCCCAGGAATGGGTAATTTCCTTACTTTTGACCGGGATAACAAAAACAAGCATGAATTTTTCTCCTAGTAATTCAAATTTTCAGTATTCATTAAAACAAGTTTGGTTGGTCAACTCCGTGAATATTTTACCTGACCTCTGAAGGTAAACGATAGGCAGGAAAAAACTTTGAATTGAGCATTTCTTCTGGTTGAATCCCTAAATATTTTGCTCGTAACTCAACCAGATGATGATATTTTTCTTCATCTGTAATCAGACGCATAGTAAAGAAATTGTGCCTTTCTTTGGAAAAACCAGACTTGAATATGTAAAGACTATCTTCCTTAGACCCTCCCACACCACCTCCCATATGAAAAAATTCATTTCCCCGTTCTTGAGACCAGTATCTGCCATAGTCAAATATTAAACTAAAAGGAGACTCACTCAAAAACTCAGTTTTGCTTCCGCCCAGGTGAGCCTGAACTATACCACCACATTCTAGAAATATGGAAGCACTCGCAATTTGATTCTCCTTTTCTACAAGGCATAAATGAGTGTGTTCTCCTAATTTTGCTAAATCTTCAAAATACTCACGTCCAAAATAATAGGATTTACTCGCTTCAACACGGCCCATGGTCTCTTCATAAACTTCCATAAATTCATTGAGGTATTCCAAATAAGGGACTATTGTTGCGGTCAACCCTAATCTTTTACACTTATTAATTGTACTTTTATGACCCTTTCTAGTCCGCGACTTAATTTTACCTGCCGAAAGTTTTAAGTCAACGGATACCGTCTCGCCATTAGGTGTAAAAGTCCCTGGTTGACAAATTTGATTTAAGTTGTCATGGAGGATAGGATGCAGCCGAAAAAAAGCGGAACATACACCCTTATTCCTCAAAACTCGCTTGAGTTCGTTGATGGCGAAATCTGGAAATCCTGGGGTGTTAGCTGCGGCTTCACTTAATAAAAATCCGGGATATCCGTAGGGAGAGATAACATCAAAAATTTCCAGATCTGATAATTCCGTTGGCACGAGGTCATGGCAGGGACGTAGCAAATAAGGCAAGAATAAAATCTTCTCCCCATCAACTATCAAAAAAGCTTCTGGAGTTGTGTTAGTTCTTTTTGAATCTAACAATAAATACTCAGGTAAGTGATACGTATCATGGCGAATTTTCCCCAATATTTCCAGCCATAATGGGTTTTGTATATCAAGGATTGAAATATTCATCTGCCTTCCTCCAACAAGTGATAGGTATAGTCGGAAATTTTTGGTAATTTTTATCGAGATAATCTCGCGATAATTAGGTGTTATTTTTCAAAGGATTGAAATGTTTATCTGTCTTACTCCGACCACAAAACAGGAAACACGGCTGGATCGTGGAAATCAGGATCGCCCTTGGGCAATTTACGGCACAAAAGTTCGTTAAGAATGTGAACTTCTTCGCCTTTTTGATTCCAAAAATGCCGATATTGGTTAGCTTCATCTTGTAGGTGAATTGCCATTGCCAAACGGGTGCGATCGCTAGTGTTAGGGTAGCTACCGTGAATTGTCCAACAGTGATGAAAGCTCATTTGACCTTTCTTTAAGGTCATCGGTAGTTTGATGATTTGCTCTCCTTTAGGGCATAAATTTTGTTCTATTTCCTCAAGATTCGGATTGTTAAAAGATCGCATATTTTCAAGTCCAGACCACTTGTGGCTGCGATCGAAAACCGCGATTGGGCCCATCAACTCGTCGCAGTCTTGGAAAGGTATCCAAGCGGTGAGCAAATTATCGGAGGTACAGGTTGACCAGTAGGCGCGATCGACGTGCCAGCCGATAGTAGTTTTGCCGCTTTTGGGTGGCTTAGAGATGATTTGGTCGTCTAAAATGCGAATTTGCTTGGTTCTTGCCAGTCGTGCGGCGATCGCGCCGATAATTGGTTGAAGGGCAAATTTCCGCAAAGCGTTACTTTGCAATGAAATAAATTCGTTGTTGCGAGTAACATCTCCATCTTCTGGCTTCCAGTTACAGTATCCACTACTGATAGGAAGTACCCCATCTCTTTCTCCTTGATAAAATCTTTCGCAAGCTAAAATAGCTTCGTCAATCATTTCATGGGGGATGACTTTTTTTGAAATATACCAGCCGTGTTTTTCGTAAAACTGGACATCTTCTTCTGTGGGCAAAAGAGCGAACTGTTCATCTGTTATAACTTGAGTAAAAGTCTCCATATTTTATTCTCTCCTATTGATTTACTAATTGTTTTTTATTCATTGTTTAAGTACAAAATCTAACCAATGACTAAGGAATGATTACCTTGGAAAAATTCAACTAATTTGGTGACAACTCGCTCAATATCATGGTCAGAATAACGATGATCTGCGGGTATTGTCAGCAACCGATTTGACAAATCAAAGGCCAGCGGATCGTTACCGGATAATTGGTCTGGCGGTTGTGGCCAATGAACTGAAGCAAAAATATTTTCGCTAATCAAAAATCGGCGCAGTTCTTGTCGAACTTGAGTATTTTTGCAGAGGAGGATGCTGTTAAAAGGTACTGAACCTGGTTTCCAATCAGTAAAAATCGGTTCCCAATAGTCGTTTTTTTCTTTCACTATCAAATCTAAAAATTTTCTGATATTAGCTGCTCGCTGTTGCCTCATTTCAGAAATTTTTAAACTTAATAGGACATTTTTCGTCAAGGTAGAAATGGCGTGTTCGCCATCGTTAATCAGCTCATGTTCGCCCTCTAATTGTAAAGTTCGATAGCTATCTTTGGAAATATTTGCCCCCATTAAATACGATCGCTTTAGTAGCATGGCGGTGAGTTTTTGGGCTGCGGCGGGTGATTCTGATTGAGAAGGTCGAGGTAGTTCCATTTTTTGCCCCGACCAAATCATCCCTCCGTCGGGAATTGGCAGTGTTTTACGCAGGGATGCGATCGCGTAATGAGCGGTAGTTTGTTGCGCCCAAAGGGAGAAGGGATCGTGGCTGTGGTCTTCAATCAGAATCATATCTTGATGTTGAGTTAGCCAATCTTGCCAAGCTTTTCCTTCCTTGATGCCAAACAAATTAACTGCTAATACCAAATCACCTGGTGAAGGGCGAAGGGAGTTAAAATCTGGTGCTGCTTCGGTAGGCAAATCTCGATACCAACAGACATCGAAAACTCTAGCCATTTTTTCGGCAACTTCCATGCAGTAATAGGTCGGTAAATGCAGCTTCAATCGCTGTCCATCGCCTCTTAAGAAACGTTCGAGGGACAATAAAACGCCCGTCGCGGTAGAAAATAATTCGTAGTTTTGAGGAAATAACGTTGGCGATGATGATGATGCCAAAGCATCATCCGACCAATCAAATTCCGAACCGACTTCCCATCTTACTCTCATTAATTTAAATTCCTCATTCATTACCTTTAAATTCTTCTCCAGTGGCTTGACCTTCTTGGCTGATTTCTTTTTGTCCCAAAACTTTCCCTATTGTGAGGAAAAGTATTTTTAAATCCAGCCACAGGCTCCAATTATCCACATACCAAACGTCGAGTCTAAATTTTTCCGGCCAATTTCCATCTAGTAGTCGGCGACCGTTCACCTGAGCCCAGCCAGTGATTCCGGGCATAACTTCGTGGCGGCGTGCTTGTTCTGGGCTGTAGCGTTCTAGGTATCTTACTAATAAGGGGCGAGGGCCAACCAAGCTCATGTCGCCTTTGAGAACGTTCCACAGTTGCGGAAGTTCGTCCAAACTGGTTTTACGCAATAATTGACCGATCGCAGTCAGGCGTTGCTCATCGGGGAGCAGGTTTCCTTCTGCATCGCGATCGCTTGTCATGGTGCGAAATTTGTAGAAGTTGAAAACGCGACCGTTTTTACCGGGACGCGGTTGGGTAAAAACAATGGGGCTACCCATGCGGAGGTAGATGGCGATCGCCACGATTAAAAGTAAGGGAGAGAAAATTAGTAGTGCGATCGCGGCAACTAATCTATCTAATACCCACTTAGTTAGTTTGGCGAATTTGGTGATTAGCGATTGGTGATTATTCATTGTTGATTATTTGTTACTTAAATCAATAATTTGGATATTCCTGTTTGAAAAATTTTCAGTTAGTTATTTTGAGAAGAATTGCTGGCAATAGATCACAAAAATTATAAAGGATTAAGCAGTGGCTTCTACATACAATTCCTCATGGAGTTTCACAATTTGCCGCAGCTCGTAATTTGCCATCCACGTTCTTCCCTTTTTTCCCATTACTTGAGCTTCTTGGGGATGATCTAATACCCAGGCCATTGCATTAGCAATTCCTTTTGTATCTCCCACATCTACCAGAAGACCGCAATCTTTTTCCAGCAAATCCCTTGTGCCACGAATATTGGTGCCAATCACCGGAACTTCCAGGGACAAAGACTCCATCACACAATTGGGAAGCCCTTCCTGTTCAGAAACAAGTATTGTTGCTACAGAAGCACGCATCAAAATTTGAATATCCCTGCGAAACCCCAAAAAATGGACTTGATTTTGAATTTTTAACTCAGAGGCTAATTTTTTCATCTGATCTACCAACTTTCCTCCACCGGCAAGTGCCAAATGTACCTCTGGTCTTTGCAGTTGAGCCAATGCTTTGAGCAAATCTTGATGATGTTTGCGAGGAATGAACTCAGCTACTGCCAAAAACATTGGTGCATCTAGCTGTAGTCCCAACTCTTGACGTACTTGCGCTACCTCAGTTTCAGAAATAGCATTGGGGTTATAGCGATCAACATTCAAACCCGTTCCAGGGATGTAGCGAACTTCTTTGCTAGGAACCAGTTGATAGTGCTTTGCCGCTTCCTCATCCTCACGATTGACTACGATTAAATAGTCAGTCCAGTAGCCAGCTAGTTTTTCTAAGGCCAAAAATCCAGCATTTTTTAGGAGTGATCCGCCACGATAGAAATGAAAGCCTTGGGCAGTGTAAATGATCTTAAGATTTCCTTGCTTTCTCCAAGAATTGAGAGCATACCGGGCGACAAAAGCAGCTACAGGCGTGGATACGTTTACTAAGTCATATTCCCGTTGGTTCATCACCGCTTTGATTTGTTGTGGGGCGGCTATCAAGTTTCTCGGATCTAGGGGATTGCGCGACCATTCTACATCCCAGACGCGATCGAAAGCCTCCACGCATTCAAGATTACTTGAAATTTCGTTAGCCATGCCGTCCACCTGCCAGCCCCGATCTCGTAAATGGCTTACTAAAGGCAGGAAGAAAGCTCGAAGAGTACCTGGGATAGTCGTAACCATTAAAAGTTTTTTCATTGTTTTTGATTGATCCATGCTTCGGTTTGTTTTCGCACATAGCGATAGAATTCAATGCGTTGCTCACGCAGTAGTTCATCTTGATACTCTTTAGCTTTCTCCAAGTTACGGGCTGACATCTGCGCCATACGTTCTGGGTTAGCGATCACCTCACAGATTTTCGCTGCCAATGCCGCCACATCGCCAGGAGATACCATATCTTCTGCTGCCAAGAGTTCGGGAATACCTCCTACAGTAGAACCAATGCAAGGTAATGCTCGCGCCATCGCTTCTACCATTGCTCTAGGTAATCCTTCTTGATGGGAAGGTAAAACGAAAATATCCGCTTGATCTAACTGCGCTCTTACTACTTCCCCAGCCTGTAATTGACCGAGAAAAATCACTTTTTTTCCTATTCCTAATGCCTGAGCTTGTGCCTCTAGTTCTCCTCTGTATTGACCATTACCTATCAAAATGAGCTGAATATCTAATCCGTCACGCACACAAACTGCAACTGCATTAATTAAGACATCGGGCGCTTTATAAAGTTGAGCCATTGTTCCCACAAAAATGAGAGTAAATGGGGCTGTTTTCTCCTGGTAGTAACGCGGCTGGGAAACGAAGGTTTTTTCACCCAGTTCTACATCAGATACACCGATCGAAAAATTTGGGCAAGGATAGTGTTTTTGTAGCGCGTCTTGAGTCACATAAGCTGCTGTGGCTGCCTCAAGACATTGATGCCGTAACTGACGGGGAGAATACCAACGTAAAAAAGGTCGAAGGGGACTTTTGATCGAACCTGGTGCAAAAACATCATAGGGATCGGCTACCACTTCTACAGCATAAGGATGACCTATTTGGCGTAGCATCGGTTGCATATGGGAAGCGATCGTGGAACCAACTCGCAAGATTACTGCATCGTTTGGTTTGACTACATTTCTGGCACTATGCCGCACTTGCCATGCTTTGAGTAAATATTGCCAAGGGCCTATGTAATAGGGTATGGCGGCAAAGGAAACTCCTTCTCCATCGACTCGTTGCCAGTCTGAAGGGATATCAGGAACATCCCGCACACGCGCGACAACGCAGACTTGATCAAATACATCGAGATATCGCTTCCAAAATGAATAGGGGAAGGTTGTTTGCGTCCACACCTTGCTATCTGGCGTGCGCTCAAAACGATACTCTAGAGCAACAATAACTTTCATGGCTTAACAACCTCCAAACTAGATCGCAAAACTTCTAATTTAACACCACTATCTACCTGTAAATAATTGCCTTTTGCGTTGCAGTTAGCTACACAGTTACCTAACCAAAGAATTCCTCCTCTAATTGTGTTAACTTTCTGAGTATCTCTGAGAACATTATCATTAATATGAAAGTCTTTAAACACTCCACTTGCAATAATTCCCGATTTGTAATCGTTGTGAAAATAACCAGTGCTTTGACCTGGATTTACAATTGTATTTTTTGAGATTTCTCCTCCCTTGACAGGCATCGATATATAAATACCAGATCCTAGAGAGTTTTCTACTAGGTTGTTGGAAATATTAATATTCTCGCTAACTACAGCAGGTGCAGCCTTTCTCCATAGACTTATTCCTGCTGCTAGGCGATCACTGAGACGACCTCTGCCAGAGAAGTTTGCGAAAATAATTTGATTATTAACAATATTCACGTTGGTCATAGGAGCATCTGAGTTAGCATCTAGTTTAATTCCTGTACTCGGAGCATCGCCCCACAAGCCACGCCAATCATTAACATTTAAGCTGATTTTATTGTTAGCAACGGTGCAATCGATCAGAGACGGGTTTGTGGTATTGCCACTATCAAAGTATGACCAAAGGATGATGCCCGTATGAGCATCTTTGATAATGTTATCGTTGATGATTTGATTTTTGGAACTCTTAGCATAGCCTGTGATATTCATCCCATTTGCAAATCCAGATATCACATTTTTCTTAACTATATATTCATCTCCATGTGTTTCTATAGCTGTTCTTGCACCATTAGTACCGGCCCCATTCCTAGAATAAAAAATATTCTTATATATTTGCATCCGTTTTCCGTGTCCGTAAATGGTTGAATGATCGTAATCGCTAAACCCTCCGCCAATTTGCTCAAACACATTATCAATAATTGCAACATCTGATACTGTTTTTTCCCCATTAATAGTAATTGTATTAACGTTACTTTGATCTCTAAATATACATCGATATATGCGGATTTTTGAACCGACATAAATCCGAAGAGCATATCTCTCTTTTTGTTGTAAAAAATCACGTTCATTTACGACAATATTATTGGTAGCATTACCGTCTATTGTTAAATCATACATTGAAAAATTAGATAAATCTGATTCATATGTTTCTCCAGCCATGATAGAGTTATAGTTGCCTTGTTGATCAGCTAGCTTGATAATACTATCTCTCCGATCTGTTCCCTTGAGAGTAACTTGGGCGCGAATCACAATAGCTTGTGACCTAGCAGAATTAATAGTAACTTTGTAAGTTCCGCTAGGAAAAAAAACAACTCCTCCACCAGCTTTAAAAACAGCGTCAATAGCCTTTTGAATTGCTTTTGTATCATCTGCTATGTTGTTACCAATAGCTCCTAATTCTTTTACTGAAACAAACTTACCTTGGCTGTAATACTCCTCAGACATTCGGACATCATTATTCAGAAATTCTGGATTTCGTACCAGATGGGTTTTGGCTTGAGATAATTGTTGAGGTAAAACAACAGCCATTTGCTTTGTAATCTGAACCAAACTATGTCGATATCTAGCACTTGCAGTCTGCCGTAGCGGAGTATTGACAGGGACTAATTTTGAGACAAATGCAACAGTCACATATATAAATCCTGAAGTAGCTAATAAACTTGCGGCTATTAAACACTGTGATTTTTTTTTGTTCATATGACTTGGGATTCATTAATAATCATACTTTTTATTTACCTTGTGAGTTTATTAGATTTTAGCCAACCTAATAAACATACGCTGAAGTAGGGACACAGCGAGTACCATACGAGCGATCTTACTACAAGAGCAGATTCAGCACGAGCAAAAAACAAGAAGAATGAAGTATAACTGGCAACTGTTGCCATCCGAGCCGCTTCTCCTGATCGAGCTGCCCATAATGTAAATTTTGCGAACAGAAAACCCATCACTCCCAAGGCAATTGGCGCTCCAAACCAACCAAAATTGAGATAAGCTTCAGCAATAAAAGAAAATCCAAAACTACCCCCTCTAGCAGCAAACTCAGGTTCAATTTCCCAAACCAACCACACATCGGGAATACCTCTGGCAATAGTTGGGTGGATTTTCCCAAAAAAATTGGGCATAAGGGTGAGCAAGGCATAGAAATATTCTGCTCCCATTTGGAAACCCCTGATACTGGGAACTAAGTCTATGGTGTGAGCAACTGTCATCATAGAACCTCCCATCTCCGATAGAGAAGTGAGAGCAGGATTATTGATAGATGAAAAAGTTTCTACCAGAAAATCTATCGATAAACGGTCTTTACCACTAACATTCCTAGTAGCGGCTACCAATGGAAAAACAATGAACATTATCAGGGAACCCGTGCTGAGTAAAAAAGTTTTAGGAAGTGGGGAAATCGATTTATGCCATAGCGATGCGAAGGCAAGTAATGGCATTACTGCTTGATTTCTTTCACCTAAAAAAAATTTGGTAGCTGAGTAGATAACTATAATACATCCAGATATCAACCTGCCCTTCATTTTTTCCTTACTTCCTGCAAGTATAAAGATAGCTGATGGGACAAGAAAACCAGCTAAAACAGAGGGTGCAGCACTAAAACTTGTCCCAATCTCTTGTTCATATAGCCCAAAATATCCCCCAGATGCGACAACAGAAATAGCTTGCCTGAGAACAACAATAGCAGGAAAAAAAGATATACCGAGAAGGCAAAAACCAATTAAATAAGTATTCGTAGTTGTTGAGTTTGTTGTTGCTTTTTTTGAGTTATTTATAGAACAATTAATTTTTCTTGTTTTGGCTGCACTGATCAACGCACCTAAGTGAAATGATGCCAACCCAATGTCAACCAAAAAAATTGTTTTTAGAATGGTCTCTGTTGAAAATTTATTATCTAAGATGCCGTTTTCATTGAGTGAAAAAATCTCCAAAATAATCTGACCACCGTTAAATAATAATGCTGCTATAAAAAATAAAATATAAGGGTCAAATAAGCTTTTTGTGATGAAAGACCATGACCAAAATACCCACAGGGTTAGTAGAAGCAAGAAACAGGAGGAAGGATAAATTAGTGACTCCGTTTGGAAGTTCAATGGCTCATATAGAATACATGAAATAATCAAAATTGCATGAATGCAAAATTGACCTAGGATAATTATAAGGCTACCTTGATCTAGCTTGACAGTCTTAGCAGTATCCATCTTTATAAGTTTTGGTAATTTTATTAACGCTAAATGCAATATTAAATGGGCTGTTTTCCAAGATAGCCAGACTGTCTGCTTGAGCAATATTCGACCTAGTATTTCGCGCAGACAAAACTGCATCAGCCCACACAGAAGCTGATTTCAATAAGCTTATGCGTTGGATTAGTGGCTTGACTATATCAACCTCCTCTGTAATCACATCTGACAAAATAAAAGGCAGACCAGCGGCTTGAGCTTCTATTCCAACAACTGGTAATCCTTCATAAAGTGATGGCAAGATGAACGCATCCATAGCACCTAACATCAATCGGGGAACATCCGATCTATTGCTAGTAAAAATAAGGCGATCGCCCAATTCGAGTTCCATTGCTTTTTGTTCTATTTCTGGACGCAGTGAACCTTCACCCAACAGCAAAAGTCTCATTTTTGGTTCTTTTTTGGCAACTTCTGCTGCAATTTTTAACAGAAAAGAATGGTTTTTTTGTGCTGCAAATCTGCCGATGTGACCGATGACAAAGGCATCAGCCGGTATGCCGAGTTCAGCGCGAATTGTGATCGCATCAACTGGTTCACGAAACGGGGTTAAGTCAATACCGTAGTAAAGAATTTGCCAGCGTTGGTCTTTTTCCCCGAATAACTGAAACAGATCGGCGACAGCATTGCGGCTGCAACCAAAACTTAGTGTTGCAGAGCGGGCGATCAACCATTTGCTTAAATTAAGATATAAACGTCGGTACAATCTCGCTTTCGCCTCAGCGGAGGAGGTATCATTATGGCTGTGGGCAATGCGGACAGCTATATCTGCTTGTTTGGCTAACCAGAGAACGTAGCCACTGAAGTGGTGAACGTGACTGTGAACAACATCATAGGGCCCGTATTCGCGTAGAATTCGTTTAAAATTGCGAGCGTACAGCCAAGGTTTTGCAGGACTGAGACAGGGGATAATCTTGCTACCAAGAGCGATCGCTTCGTCATCGTAAGGACAGGGTTCAGTTGTGTGAACTAAAAAGTCCATTTGAAAGCGATCGCGATCGATATTTCGCAAAACGTGCATCAGCCAAGTTTCCACTCCGCCCCGATTCATACCGCCAACAACATGAAGAATGCGGATGGGACGCTGCTTAGTCGATATTTGATTTTGTTCCTTGATATTTATTGAGTCTGTATAGTGCATGAAAAATCACTCCCAAACTAAAAACTGCTTGAACGATCGCCCCAAGGATCAGCGCGATCGCCGCCCCT
>RDXH01000363.1 GCA_004292745.1 Oscillatoriales cyanobacterium
GAAGGTTATCTTTACCGAAAACAACTAGACAGTTAGATAGACTGATAGAGCTGAGAGATAAAATAGAAGATATCCTTCCCTTAGTCAGTCTCAGCAGCGAAATAGCTAGAAGAGAATCCTTAGTATCCCCTGTACTTCTGGATCTGATCCGATACTGTCAATGTCAACTGCGATTTGAGTATACTCTCAACGTTAATAGCTGGTTAAAGGGAAATTTAGATTATCTCGTGAAGTCAAATCAAGAGTTGCTAGTTATTGAAGCAAAAAACGACGATATGACTAGAGGATTTACTCAACTAGCTGTACAATTAATTGCTATGTCGCACGTGGAAGACCAAAATATATTTTACGGTGCTGTGACAATGGGAGATGTCTGGCGATTTGGCAAGTTAGATCGAAATCAGCAAACTATTTTCCAAGACACTCATTTGTTTAGAGTACCTGACGATTTAGACGATTTATTTAAAGTAATGGTGGGAATTTTAGACGGGGATGAAATTTCGCGGTAGGGTGCGTCGCTTGCAGTCACTCAAATAGTGGCGAAAATTCTCGTAGCGACGCACCTTACTATTAATGGCTAGGAAACCGTGCGTTCCTTGTAGGGTGCGTCGCTGCTATATGTTAGTTGAAACTTGCAGATGGTAAAAGGCGACGCACCTTACCATTGCGGATTTACCAAGGGAGATGGCTGGGAACCCCGCAAGCTACGGCTATTTTTCACCTCGAAGGACGGTTAACTCGAATCAATTTACCGCTCAAAAGTTCTTCAGCACAAATAGCATCATTAATTCTGGTCGCCTGTCTTTCCCAGTTGCTATCTTGAGTACAAATAATAATACCAGCATGGTCTGGTTGCGAGCGATGCAGTCGAATAAAATCACCTCGATTGAGAGTCAAAACTGCTCGCTCATTACTGACTGCAAAAGCCAAGACATCTTCATCAGGAATTCCTAATCCTGCGTTTCCGGCTTCTTGAACTGTTAAAACATCGTGACCTAAAGGTCGAAGAAACTCAACTACTGGCAACGGATACTGTTCGTCTGCATAAATTCGTGCCATGTTTTAGGCTTCCTCATTTTCTTTGATTGCTTGTTCAATTTCTTCTGGGTAAGCATCAGCATAAGCCCAAGCATTGACTAAATCAGCCGCAGTCAAATGGGGATAGCACTTAAAAAGTTCAGCATCGCTGCATCCGAGACGGCGATAACCCACAAGTACCCAAACTTGTATGCGAGTATTGCCAACACAGGCATCGCCACCACACACGCCGGGAGTCTTTTTAATGCCTATAGCACCAGTGCTTAAGGTTTGAAGTAAAATTTCTATAGCCGCTGCTTTATCGGCTGAATTTAAGGATGCTAGATCGTTTTTTAATTCGGTGAGTGTCATAGTTTATTCCTATTTTTTGGGGAATATATGTTTAATATTTTAGCTTAAATCTAGATTTGGCGATGGCTGGGAGTCCTCGCCCGTGCTACGGCTTTTTTTCACCTCGGCGGACGAATTACTCGAATCAATTTACCTGTGAGATTTTCGACTGTAGAAATAGCTTCATTAATGAGTGTAGCTTGTCTCTCTGTATTCAAATCTTCTTTGCAAATAATGATACCGTTGTGGTCAGGTTGCAAACGGTGCAGGTGTCTAAAATCATCCCAATTGCGCGTCAAAACGGCTCGATTGTGGCTAATAGCAAAAGCTAACACATCTTCATCAGGAATCCCCAGTCCACCATTTCCAGCTTCCTGCACTGTCAAAACATCGTGACCAAAAGTTCGTAGTAATTCCACGATTACCAGTGGAAAATTTTCATCTGCATAAAGACGCACCATTTGTTAATCTTCCTCATTTCTAGCGATCGCAGCTTCAATTTCTTCTGGGTGTGCCTCAGCATAAGCCCAAGCATTCGCCAAATCTGCTGCACTCAAATGGGGAAAGTCTTGCAAAATTCGCACATCATTTGCACCTAGAAGGCGATAATTTACCATCGACCAAATAGGTATGCGAGTCTTGGCAATTCTAGCATCGCCGCCGCACACGCCCGGAGTTTTTTCAATTCCTTGCCAAGTATTGCTTAAACTTTGGACTAATAGCTGTATTGCCTGAGTTTTTTCACTGGGAGTTAAGGCAAGGAGTTGTTTTTCTAATTCTTTCAGTGCCATTGTTTACAAGCTCAATCATTTTTGCTAATTGTTTGTTCAATTTCGTCTGGGGAAGCATCGGCATCAGCCAAGGCATTTATCAAGTCAGTGGCGGTGCGATCGGGGAATGATTCTAGGATTATAGCATCGGAAGCACCTAAACGGCATAGGACTTACGCATGGGGGCCCAGAAACCGGGTTTTTTACGAAAAAACTTCCTTCCTGTCCACAGATTCGGTAAAAACCCGGTTTCTTTGTCGGAGTCAGTAAGTCCTGAACCTTACTCAATGGGAAAACCAGGAATCAGTTGATCGATTTCTACCATCAGTTGCATGGTTTCTTTGAGCGCAACCACCACTTTTTGATAGTGCAGTACATCATCAAAGGATAAAGTGCGTTTGGCTTTCTTACGGTCTTTGAGCCATTTGTCCAACACCTGATAACCGCCAATCTTAAACTCCCAAACTTCGGAGGCGATGCCTTCAAAATAGCGGGTTTTGTTAATATAAATTCGTTGTTCTGCGGGTTTATAGGTAACTTCGGTAACGGCATTGTCACCATCGCCATTCATTTTAGTAATTAGCTTATTAAGCTTTTTCGATTTCATCAGGTGCAGGTCTACTAATGCCTGACCTTTTGCACCCAAGTCTTTGAATAGCTGGTCGTTGCTGGTCAAAGGCACACGGGGAAAGTCGATTTTGAGAAACTCGGCGTAGCGTTGGCGATAGGTAGGGCTGTGGAAGATGGCGTAGATATAGTAAAAGATTGCTTC
>RDXH01000364.1 GCA_004292745.1 Oscillatoriales cyanobacterium
GGTGCCCCCGTGCCCGCCCTGTCTGGGGGGGGTAAACAACCTTGCAGAAACTCAAACTCAGCACTTGACAAATTCACCAATTGGTAATTGCAATCAAACACTTGTTGACTAGGCCAACCGTGCATACAAACACTCAACTCTGGAATTGCCGCCAAAAGAGCTTTATCATCCGACCAATCAATCTTATTAACAGGCTTTTTCCCCAAGAAAAACTCGTAATGACTTATTTCGGTATCCAACAATTCAATTAATCGATAAAGCTCTCGTTCCGTCAAACCTTGAGCTCTTTCGATCAATTCCGGTGCTTTGCCCAAAAGTCTTTCTAACTGCCAATATCCCGGATTTGAGAAACCGATAAATTCCAATCCTGAAGCGTCAATTAACTCAAACAATGTGTCGATGTTGTAGTCAATTTCCTGCGGGTGAACGTACATATCAGCAAAACATTCGTCTCGCAGATTTTCTCCCGCCCAACGTTGTTTTTCGTACTTGACAAGGCGGTTGTTTTCTGGTAAGGAAGCAAAGATTTCACGGCCGACTTTCACGCCATCGGGATAGTCGCCTTTTTGAGTTCCTTGGAGAAGGGCGATCGCCCTTTGCATCAGCTCAATTTCCCAACGGCCCAATTCAGCATACACAAAAATGTGCATCAAACCGCCCGGAGCCAACTTCGCCGCCAGGGATTGAATGCCACGAATCGGATCGGGTAAGTGGTGCAGCACGCCTACGCAGTTGATCAAATCGAACTCGCCTTCTAGTTGATCCGCATCGTACAAGCTGAGGTGGCGAAAATCAGCTTCTCGCGCGCCCGATCGCCGACAGCGTTCTTGTGCTACCTTCAAAGCACCGGAACTGAGGTCGATCGCCGTTACCGACGCTTCAGGATTCAGGTGAATCAGATAATCCGTACTCGAACCCGTGCCGCAGCCAGCATCCAAAATCCGAACATCCAGTTTTGGCGGCTTTTGGCCAGTGCAAAAATTGTAACGGTGGTGGTTCATCCGACAAAGGATCAGGCGGAAAAGGAAAAGTATCGTAAAGCCGCCGCACGGCGGCGCTGATATCAGGTGAAGTTTCCATAGGTTAGGGAATTTTTTTGAGTTTCGAGTAAGGCCCAATGAAACAGAGGATAGAGCATAACGGCTAGAAGCCTTAACACAGGAGAGAAAGAAAGTCCTGAAGAGGCTGGGCTGTTTCATTCTCAAGAAAACGATAACTTTGTAGGGGTAGTGCCCCCGTGCCTACCCTCCTTTCGTCCACTCTTCCTTCTTCCCTCTTCCTTCTTCCTTGTAACAAAACTTATCATTTTTTCTCATATAGACCCTATTAAATCTATACAATAAGTTTCGACAGGC
The DNA here is from genome assembly GCA_004292745.1 of Oscillatoriales cyanobacterium. Classification (GTDB taxonomy): domain Bacteria; phylum Cyanobacteriota; class Cyanobacteriia; order Cyanobacteriales; family Microcoleaceae; genus Microcoleus; species Microcoleus anatoxicus. The sequence continues at coordinate 1,356 of RDXH01000364.1, forward strand.
TTTTTAACAAATTCGGGTTAATGAACCCCAAAACATTTTAATCTGAGAAAGTAAGTAGGCCCGAACCTTAAGCTAGGGAAAGGCAAAATTAGTCTGAGCAAACGCTGTAACGATTTAGATAGGGAGCGAAGGAGTCTAATGACTGTAAAAGCAAGTGGCGGAAGTTCAGTTGCGCGTCCGCAACTATATCAAACTGTACCGGTCGCAACAATTTCGCAAGCAGAACAGCAAGACCGCTTTTTACAGCGGGGTGAACTCAGCGAATTGGCGAGTTATTTCAGTTCTGGGGCCTTGCGGATCGATATTTCCGCAACTCTGACCAAAAACTCGGAATTGATCGTATCCCGTGCAGCCAACCGGATTTTTACCGGGGGTTCCCCGCTGGCTTTCTTGGAAAGACCAGCAGAACCTGTGATGGCTATGGCTGGGGCGACTCGTGGCGGTACTGCAACGGTCTCTGAAGGCATGAAACTGGGAACTGTTACCTACGTTGAAGGTCGCGCTGGTGGCAGCAATGGCGGTGGCGGTGGATTCTTGGGACTGGGAAATCTGTTTTCTGGTAACGGTGGCTACAGCGGTCCGGTTCCTGCTGGATTTCAGCCGATCAATGTCTCGCGCTACGGCCCTGGGAACATGACTAAATCCCTGCGGGATTTGAGCTGGTTTTTGCGTTATATCACCTATGCGATCGTCGCAGGCGACCCGAATATCATTTCGGTGAACGTCCGCGGATTGCGGGAAATTATCGAAAATGCTTGCTCGTCGGCGGCCACAATTGTGGCTATGCAGGAAATGAAGGCGGCATCTTTGGGCTATTTCAAAAAGGATAGCGAAGCTGCTGCGATCGTCGGACAATATTTCGACGTCGCTATTACCGAATTCAAAGCTCCAACACCTTCACCGAAGGTGCGTCAGCGCGAAACCAACGACCAGCAAGGGCTGCAATTGCCTCAAATCTACTTCAACGCAGCGGAAAATCGGGCGAAATTCGTCATGAAGACCGGTCTGTCGTCGGGTGAAAAGATTGAGGTCATCAAGGCGGCTTATCGCCAAGTTTTTGAGCGGGACATCAGCCGCGCTTACAGCCAAAGCATTTCTGACTTGGAATCCAAGGTCAAAAATGGCGAAATCTCGATGAAAGAGTTTATTCGTCGCCTTGGTAAATCTCCTCTGTACCGTCAGCAATTTTTCGAGCCCTTTGTCAACAGCCGTGCTGTAGAATTGGCCGCACGTCACTTCCTCGGCCGGGGTTTGAGCTCGCGGGAGGAATTTAGCAAGTATTTTGCGATCGTCAGTAAAGGCGGTTTGGCAGCCTTGGTAGATGCAATGGTCTATTCTCAGGAATATTCTGACTACTTTGGCGAAGAAACTGTCCCTTACCTGCGGGGCTTGGGCCAAGAAGCTCAGGAATGTCGCAACTGGGGCCCACAAATTGATTTGTTCAATTTCAGCGCTCCTTTCCGCAAGGTGCCTCAGTTCATCACTTTGTTTGCTGGCTACACTCAGCCTCTGCCAGACCAGCACGTTTATGGTATTGGTAATGATCCGCTGGAAATTCAGTTTGGGGCGATTTTCCCGAAGGAAACTCGTAATCCTAAGAACCGTCCGGCTCCTTTTGGTAAAGACACTCGTCGTATCCTGATTCGTCAAGGTGCGGGGATTGATAATCAATTGAGCAACCCAGGTGCTCGTGGTAAGGCTCCTGGTTCTCTTGGACCCAAGGTGTTTAAATTAGACCAGTTACCAGGCGGCTATGTGGCTCCGAAAAAACTCACAGGTCGTGGTCCAGCAAGCACTGGCTACAGTAGTGCTTCTAGTGTCAAATTTACTGAAAGTTCGACTCAAGCGGTGATTCGGGCTGCTTATCTGCAAGTGTTTGGTCGCGATGTGTTCGATGGCCAGCGCCAAAAGGTGGCGGAAATTAAGCTGGAAAATGGCGACATCACGATGCGTGAGTTTATTCGGATGTTGGCTAAGTCCGATGTGTTCCGCAATATGTACTGGAGCAAGTTTTACGTTTGTAAGGCGATCGAGTATATTCACCGCCGACTCCTGGGACGCCCTACCTATGGCCGTCAGGAAATGAATGCTTACTTTGATCTTTGTTCTAAGAAGGGCTTCTACGCCTTGGTCGATAAAATTATCGACAGTCTAGAGTACAACGAAGCTTTTGGCGAAGATACAGTGCCCTATGAGCGCTATTTGACTCCGGCTGGGTTGTCCATGCGGACGATGCGATCGAGTTCCTTTGGTGAGAAAAAGGTCAATGTTGAGCCGACAGCAGAAACTCCTCGGTTTATTGAATTGGGCACTGCGAGTGATGCTGGAGATCTTCAGTTGCAAAGTCGGATTGCTCAAGGTGTCAGCAAGCGCCGCGAACAAACTAAGGTGTTCAAGCTGACGCAACAATGAAATCAATCTCAAGGAGTTCATTGAAGCTTTAGGTTGCTCGCCACTGTACGTCAAACAGTTCTATGCACCTTATCCAAACACTAAGGTGATTGAGTTGGGCACGAAGCACTTCTTGGGTCGTGCTCCTCTCAATCAAGCGGAGATTCGGACTTATAACCAAATCTTGGCAAGTAAAGGGATTAAGGGCTTTATCAACGCGAT
>RDXH01000094.1 GCA_004292745.1 Oscillatoriales cyanobacterium
GAATCAGCTTCATTTTTGCGTTCTGCTGCAAATTTTTCGAGTCCTTCTTCGGCTTCTTTGCGTTCAGTGATGTCAAAGCGGATGGCGATATATTTAACAATTGTACCACTGGTATCAAAAATTGGGGCAATGGTGGAATCTACCCAATAAAAAGAGCCGTCTCTGCGACGATTTTTAATTTCGCCCTTCCACACTAAACCGCGAGTAATCATCAACCACATTTCTTGAAAAAATGATTTTGGATGATAGCCGGAGTTGACGATGCGGTGGTCGCGGTTGAGGAGTTCTCCCATACTGTAACCAGATATTTGAGTGAATCTTTCGTTGACGTAGGTGATGATGCCTTTGAGGTCTGTCTCGCTGACAATTGCAGCTTGATCGAGGGCATTTTGCCGCGTTTTTAGCTCTTGTAGCAAGCCTTCTTGTGTCTCTGCCAACTGCTGCATTCGCTTGGTAGATGCTTTTTCTTCGGTGATGTTGCGACAGACAACTACCCCACCTTGGATCGCCCCTGTTTCGTCTTTGAGCGGCCGGGCGTTAATTTTTACCCACACACCCTCTGGCTTGCCTGCGTGCCTGGTGAAAACCTCTGCGTCGTCAACTATTTCTCCTCGAATGGCCCGCGTTAAAGGTATGTCGGCGGTGGGATAGGGAGTGACTCCATCGCTCAAAAATAAACCGTATTTTGCCGACCACTCGTCGGGCAGTGTGTCTGTTGAACCCAAGCCAAAGATATTTTCGGCGGCGGGGTTGAACAGGAAAAAATTGCCTTTTGTGTCGGCTGCAACTACGCCTTCACCAATGCTATCAATTAGCAGTTGCAAGAGGTTGTTTTGCTGTCTAAATTCGGATTCGGAACGGGCTAACTGGGCGGTTGTTTCTTGTAATTGACTAATTGCGTGTTTGCTGTCGGTAATGTCGCGAGCCACTGCATACATGATCTTTTCTTCGGGTAAAGGTCGTGATTTCCACGACAGCCACTTGTAGGAACCGTCTTTGCAGCGGTAGCGATTTTCAAACGCGATTGTTTCGACTCCCTGAGCTATTTTGTTAGCTTCGGATACGGTTTGGTCGCGATCGTCTGGATGAACAAAATTGAAAAAAGGTTGTTCTTGTAGTTCTTCTAAAGTGTAGCCGAGGGTTGTTGCCCAGGCGGGATTGACGCGCTTGAATCTGCCTTCAAAATCGGCGATGCACAGCAAGTCTAGGGACAGGGTGAAAAACCGATCGCGTTCTTGTTCTGCTTTTTTGCGATCGGTAATTTCGACTGCTACTCCGCCGACACCGATCGGTGTGCCACTCTCTCCTGACAAAGGAAAGTAAGAGGCTAGCCAATACCGCATGACGCCCGGTTGACTCAGGGTTGTACCGGATAACTCGATGTTCAAAACAGGTTCGCTGTTCGCCAGAATATTTTGCAGCATCGGCTCTAAAGTATCGACCATTTGGGGTGCAATTTCCCTCACCGTTTTGCCGAGGTGTTCCGATACTGAGGGCCCGGTGGTTTCGGCTAATTTTTCATTTACTTGCACGAACCGTAAATGGTCGTCAAAGATAAACATGGCGGCTGGGGCGGCTGCAAAAAATGCGTCAAAGCGGGCTTGACGCAAGGCGAGTTCTCGTTCTAGGTTCTTGCGATCGGTCACTTCCAAAATGAAAGCCCCAATCCCGATCGGCTTGCCATCTTCTCCCGGTAGCGGAAAGTAAGATGATAGCCAATCCCGCATGACATCTGGCTGTGCGGTAGTTGGATTGGAGTGTTCCATGTTTAAAATGGCTTGGTTGCTACTCAAAACCTGCTGGTACAGAGGGAAGGTGGTTGATGCCATTGCTGGTTCAACTTCCCATAAGGTTTTGCCAATGTATGCTGAAACTGGCTGGCCGCCGAGTTCGGAGAGTTTTTCGTTGAACTGCACGAAGCGGAGTTGTTCGTCGGTGATAAACATTCCCGCTGGTGCTGCGGCGAAAAAGGCATCAAAGCGGGCTTGTCGCACTTTGAGTTCTCGTTCTAGGACTTTGCGATCGCTGATGTCGCGGCCTTCGGGAATCAGCAGAATGACTTTGCCGCGATCGTCTTTGATCGGCTTGAGGGAAAAGTCAACGGTTACGACTGCACCGCCGGCAACTAGCACGTCTACTTCGTAGCGGACTACCTCGCCGGTGGCGGCTAAGGCGATCGCCTCACGCACCTGTTGTTTGGCTTCTGCGGAAATCTGCCACCACACAGTTTCCCAAAACGGAGTACCTACTATTTCTTCTACTCCCACCCCGGCTGCGGCTAGGGCTGTTTGGTTGATTTCCAAAACAGTGCCGTCTGGTTTGAGTAGCCCCATGAATTGGAATGACTGGTCAAAAATGGCTCGAAACAGTCTTTCCCGATCGCGCAACATCTCTTCTGCTCGTTTGCGATCGCTGATGTCGCGAGTAACCGTCGCTAAACCCAAAGGCTCTCCTGTTTCTGGGTGTTTAACTGTAAATAGACTGTAGTCAACGGGAATGCTCTTGCCGGTGCCAAAGTGCTTGAACCGAAACTCGCCACGCCAATAGCCCGTTTCCATGACTGTGGGCATAATTTCTGCGGTAAATTGCTGGAGGTCTTCTGGAAAAAAGAATTCCCCCGTATTCTTAGTTTTGAGTTCTTCGGGAGAGTTGAGTCCCACTAGCTTGATGCCAGCGGAGTTCAGGTAAAATGGCTCTCCCTCCATTGTTGCCATGCCGATAAAATCCGAGCTACTTTCGACGATCGATCTCAATCTTTGATTTTCGATTTCGGCTTGCTTGCGCCCTGTAATATCGTTGTTTGTTTCTAAAATTGCTTTGGGTTTTCCCTGTTCGTCTCGCTGCAAATTCCAGCGGCTGAATACGGTAATTTTGGTGTGGTAATTTGTAGTATGAATCAGTTCTCCTTCCCAATATTCCCGATCCTCTAACTGTGCCAATATGGTTTCTAAAGGTTGGGGAAATATGGTAGTAAATAGAGTATGAGTGCATTTGCCTAAAGCTTCTTGTTTCGTGAAGCCGTACATTCTCTCAGCGCCTTGGTTCCAGTAATTAATCGTCCCGTCTAGTTCTCGAATAATCAAAGCATCGCTGGCAAGGTCGAGCATTTGCAAGTTTTGCTGCATGGCTTGTTCCGTGAGCTTGCGATTGCTAATGTTTCGGGCGATGGTTGACAAAAATTCCACTTCTCCATTTTCAGATTTGTGAGCAATAATTACTTGAGAAACTGGTATTTCTTGGCCGTCTAAAGTCTGCCAAATTGTCTCACCACTCCACACTCCGTCTCGGCAAGCGGAGGGTATGCCGACTTTCATAATCGTGTCGATACTTTTGGGAGATGTCACGTCAGAAATGCTGACTCCTGCTAAATCTGAGTCCAAGCCTACGTGCAGCATTTCTCTGGCGGCGCGGTTCATATAAAGAGTGTGTCCTTCACCATCTGCCATGCCTACCCAGTCTGTGGTTGCTTCTAAAATTGATTTGAGCCGCAATAGCTGTTTTTCGACTGCGCTGCGATCGCTAATTTCTTGTTGCAATTGTGCATTGGTTTGGGCAATCTGTTCGGTTCTTTCGTGCACTCGCTGCTCTAGTTCTGCGGTTAGCTGCTGAAATTCAGCTTCCGTTTGTTTGCTTTGGGTAATATCCCGACCTTCGGCGAGGATTTGAAATACTTCTCCAGCTTCATTTAATAGGGGTTTCAAGGACAGGTCAATTACTGTCACTTGGTTATTGATTCCGGTGATTTCGTATTCTTCTCGGACAAATTTGCCGACGGATACTTGTTTGATGTGAGTTTTTAGTTGTTGCTGGTTTGTTGGGGATGATGCCCACCAAGGTGTATGCCAAAATTTTTTACCCAGCAAATCTGAGGGTTCGTAATCACCAAATTCTAGGGCTGTTTGATTGGCTTCGATCAGAGTACCGTCTGGTTCCAATAGCGTTATTAATTGAAAAGCTTGCTCGAAGATGGCTTGAAATCGCTGAGTAGTTTCACTAAGGGCTTGTTCTGTGTCTTTTTTTGCTTGTAGAATTTGGGTGGAACCTACTAATAAGCTGTAGCGGTTGGAGAGGCTTAAAAAGGCGATCGCCGGAATTACAGTAATCCAATCGCACACCGTTTGCCAAACTGGGGAGTGTGGCAATCCTAAGTGTTCTGCTGCGTGGCCGCTATGCCCCAAGGCACAACTCCAAAATATGAATGCTGTGACTGTGGCGAAGGTGTCGAAGCCGAATTTGCGGTTTCGCCACAAACCTAAGCTAATCAGTGAGGCGATCGCAAAGTAACACAAAGAAATGATACAATTGGCTACCCCAAGCAGTAATGGCGGGGAGATGTCTGGTAATGTTAGGGTAAAAGTTGTTGCCAGAAAGTCATAGAGAAGTGTCATAAGTTAGTTGTTATTGGTTATTTGTTAGTTATTATTGGTTATTTGTTAGTTGTTATTGGTTAGAGCAATAGCTAACCATAGGTTCGCAATGCCCTCTTTGGCCGATGCCCCATGCCCCATGCCCCATGCCCCATGCTTACCATCGTTCGGAATGGGCGATCGCTTCTACATCCACAATCATGAGTAAGCGTCCATCACAATTGTACAAACCTTTGAGAAAGGGAGCGAGGTCAGAACTGACATCTATGGCGGAGACAATGCGATCGGGATTCAGAGGTAAAACTCCTTCAACGCGGCAGACAGCTAAGCCAATGCGCATTTTAGACAGTCTTAAATCTCGCGGATCGGGCGCTTCCACAACTAAGATGCGACTGCTGGAATGGTGGGTATCAACCGGTGCGATACCTGTGAATTTACCAAAGTCTGCTGTGGCTAAAATTTCGCCCCGCAAGTTGGTTAATCCCAGCAAAAATGACTGGGTGTTCGGCACCGGCGAAATGGGTTGTTCTTTGAGGGAAAGCACTTCCCGCACTGTTTCTAACTCGACGCCAAACAAACTGTCTGCTTGAGCGAAGACGAGAAATTGCTTTGTTCCATTTGTCTGATTCCCTGCACTGCCAGAAGCAGTTGTTTTCATGGCTTATTTTTAGTCTCTAGTGTAGCTTAAAAAAAGAAAATATGTGCTATCTGTTTGCCCTTAGTCGATCGCCGGAACTCGCCCTTGGCAAAATTTCGCCCTCGATCCCTGTGACACTATAAAAAAATATCTATCTTTGAGCAGGAGTTTATTTTGATAGCAAACGCTGTACAATGTTGACAAGTTGCTGAGGTTCAAAGGGTTTGCTGAGGTAAGCATCAGCCCCTAAATCAGTTCCCCAAGCTCGATCGATCTCGGTGTTTTTATGAGTACAAAATACTACGGGCAAATATGCAGTTTTGCGATCGCCCCGCAATTCTCGAATCACCTCAAATCCGTTCATTCGTGGCATTACTACATCTAAAACGACCAGATCCGGCGCTTTTTCTTGGATACGGGCGATCGCTTCTGCGCCATCTCCGGCCCGGATTACTTCGAGTCCCACATCTTGAAGAATGCGACAGATGATTTCTAGTTCGCTGGGAACATCGTCTACTACTAAGATTTTTGACATGGTTCTACACTTCTTTGCTATTTTTGACGGTAGATCGGTTTTATTGGCTGCCCTGCGATCGCCTCTTTGACTTTAGCGCTTGACGGATCAATTCACCCCAATGCAAATACAAATATAACTCACATACCGATTTTAGATGTTAGATGACACTATGAGACATCTCCCAACATGATAGTTAAATAGGCTTTTGAGGCCTGTGCTTGACCAGCTTTTTGCCAGAAGTGTATGAGATATCTCCAAACATGATGGTGGAACAGGCTGTTGAGGCCTGTTCTTTAGCAGCTTTTGAGGAGATGTCTCTTAAAGAAAGCAACCCCGTCAGTCTGTCGGCGAAGGAATAAATCTGTTCCCAAATCAGTGGGATAACAGGTTTTCTGTTTCTCCAGGGATGAATCCGGCGGTATGTACTGTGGATGCTGGATTGTCAAATCGATCGGTATGAGAGAGACTGCGATCGGTTACAATTCAGGGTTAGACAAAAAAATAACACGGAGAACAGAAAAGTATGGTAGCCATTGGAACCAATCTAAACATTGCAGCCCTCGAAGCAGAGTACAGCACAAAAACACCGCGAGATATTCTTAAATTTGCCCTAGAAAATTTTGACAATATTGCAATTTCTTTCAGTGGCGCAGAAGATGTAGTGCTGATCGATCTGGCTTCAAAACTCACCAAAAACTTCCGCGTTTTCACCCTAGACACCGGAAGATTGCACTCCGAAACCTATCAGTTTTTAGAACAAGTTAGAAAACATTACGGCATTAAAATAGAAGTCATGTTTCCCGATGCAGCGGAAGTACAAGCCTTAGTAGACGAAAAGGGATTGTTTAGCTTTTATGAAGATGGGCACAAAGAATGTTGTGGCGTGCGAAAAGTCAAGCCACTGCGCCGGAAACTAAATACTTTAGATGCGTGGATTACTGGCCAACGTAAAGACCAAAGCCCCAGTACCCGCAACCATATTCCGGTGATTGAACAGGATAGTGCATTTTCTACTCCTGACCATGAATTAATTAAATTCAACCCCTTAGCAAACTGGTCTTCCGCAGAAGTTTGGGATTACATTCGTGCTTTGGATGTGCCCTATAATAAACTCCACGAACGCGGTTTTGTCAGCATTGGTTGCGAACCTTGTACGAAAGCAGTATTGCCAAATCAACACGAACGGGAAGGTCGCTGGTGGTGGGAAGAATCGACATTAAAAGAGTGTGGTTTGCACGCTGGTAACACCCAAAAACAGTAACTGTGACTGGGGAATGGTTGCGCCTACAGTCTTTCTGGTGAAAGATGATGTACCATCGAGAATAGGTAATGGGGAATGGGGAATGGGTAATGGGTAATGGGTAATAGCTAATCAGTAATGGGTAATAGCTAATCAGTAATGGGTAATAGCTAATCAGTAATGGGTAATAGCTAATCAGTAATGGGTAATACCCTATGCTTTATGCCCAATTCCCCATTCCCAATTCCCCATTCCCAATTCCCCATTCCCAATTCCCCATTCCCCATTCCCCATTCCCAATTCCCGATTCCCAATTCCCCATTCCCCATTCCCCATTCCCGATTCCCCATTCCCCATTCCCGATTCCCCATTCCCGATTCCCCATTCCCGATTCCCGATTCCCCCCAACCAAAATTTATATACTACAATATATAATACACAAACAGGAGCCAAAATCCTTGGAACTCAAAAAAATCCGAATCGAGGCCCCTTGAATGTGCAAAAATATTCAAGCAAACACTACTAAATCCTAAAAGGAGAAATTGTTGTGGATTCCAGATATAACCCCGCATCCATAGAAGAAAAATGGCAACAGACATGGGCTGAGCAAAACTTAGACCAAATGCCAGAAGATACCCAAAAGCCTAAATTTTATGCCTTATCCATGTTCCCCTATCCATCAGGAAACCTGCACATGGGCCACGTCCGCAACTACACAATTATTGATGTAATTGCCAGACTCAAGCGGATGCAAGGCTATCGTGTATTGAATCCGATGGGATGGGACGCTTTTGGTTTACCCGCAGAAAATGCGGCCATCGAGAGAGGAATTCCCCCAGCACAATGGACTAATCAAAATATTGCCCAAATGAAAGACTTATTTCATCGCCTAGGCATTTCCTTTGATTGGACAAAAGAAGTTACAACTTGTTCACCCGATTATTATCGCTGGACTCAATGGATTTTCTTGCAATTTTTAGCAGCAGGATTAGCATACCAAAAAGAAGCGACAGTTAATTGGGACCCCATCGATCAAACAGTCTTAGCAAACGAACAAGTTGATAACGAAGGTCGTTCCTGGCGTTCCGGTGCCAAAGTAGAGCGCAAATTATTGCGACAATGGTTTCTCAAAATTACCGATTATGCCGAACAGTTATTAAATGACTTAGACAAATTGCCAGATTGGCCCGAAAGAGTCAAATTAATGCAAGCCAATTGGATTGGCAAATCCGTCGGCGCTTACTTAGAATTTCCCATTGTGGGGATGGATGAAAAAATCGCTGTTTTCACCACTCGTCCCGACACAGTTTATGGTGTGAGTTATGTTGTATTGTCCCCGGAACATCCATTAACTAATCGCGTTACTACACCGGAGCAAAAAGCGGCAGTCGAAAACTTTGTTAAAGAAGTGGCTCTGCAAACCGAAATCGATCGCACAGCCGAAGACAAACCCAAGCGTGGCATTCCCACAGGTGGCAAAGCAATCAATCCTTTCAACGGGGAAGAAATGCCCATTTGGATTGCGGATTATGTACTGTATGAATATGGTACTGGTGCCGTGATGGGAGTACCGGCCCATGACACGCGAGATTTCCAATTTGCCACTCAATATGAACTGCCAATTAAAATAGTAATTGTTGATGATGATGAGATGCCGTTGACCGAAGCTTACACCGAACCGGGAATTATGATTAATTCTGAAAGCTTTAACGGTATGGATTCAATTAAAGGCAAAGCAGCGATTATTAAATATGCCGAAAATCAAGGTTATGGCAAAGCACGAGTCCAATATCGTTTGCGAGATTGGTTGATTTCTAGACAGCGTTATTGGGGTACTCCCATTCCTGTAATTCACTGTCCTAACTGCGGAATCGTACCGGTACCCGCATCGGATTTGCCAGTAGTTTTGCCGGAAAATGTAGAATTTACGGGTAAAGGTTCGCCGTTAGCAAAGCTGGAAGAGTGGGTGAATGTTCCTTGTCCGAGTTGCGGCACTGCGGCGAAGCGAGAAACCGATACGATGGATACTTTTATTGATTCTTCTTGGTATTTTTTGCGCTATCCCGATGCGAGAAATGAGGAGCAAGTATTTGATACGGCGAAAACTAATGATTGGATGCCGGTGGATCAATATGTCGGTGGAATTGAACACGCAATCCTGCATTTACTGTATTCTCGCTTCTTTACTAAGGTTTTGCGCGATCGGGGTTTGATTAATTGCGACGAACCATTTAAGCGCCTATTAACTCAAGGCATGGTGCAAGCAATGGCCTATAAAAATCCCGTTACTGGCAAATATGTTCCTCCCGCCGAAGTAGATGCGGCAAATCCAAAAGATCCTGAAACTGGGGAAGCTTTGGAAGTCTTCTATGAGAAGATGTCTAAATCAAAATATAACGGTGTTGACCCCTTGCAAGTGATGGAAAAGTACGGGGTAGATACGGCGCGGATGTTTATTTTATTCAAAGCGCCACCGGAGAAAGATTTGGAGTGGGATGACGCTGATGTAGAAGGACAATTCCGCTTTTTAAATCGCGTTTGGCGGCTGGTGACAGAATTTGCTTCACCCCCCCCAACCCCCCCTTGCCAAGGGGGGGAGAAAGATAATTTACCCCCTGCTATTTCTTCCCAAGGGGGGGAGAAAGATAATTTACCCTCTGCTATTTCTTCCCAAGGGGGGGAGAAAGATAATTTACCCTCTGCTATTTCTTCCCAAGGGGGGGAGAAGGACACTTTAAGTAAAGCTGAGCAGGATTTGCGGCGGGCGATTCACATTGCGATTAAGGAAGTGAGCGAAGATTTGGCGGGCGATTATCAGTTCAATACTGCTGTTTCGGAAATGATGAAATTGAACAATGCTTTGACTGATGCTAAATGTAAAGATTCGCCGATTTATGCAGAAGGAATCAATACTTTGATTTTGCTTTTAGCGCCTTTTTCACCACACATGGCTGATGAATTGTGGCACTTAATTGGTAACAGTGAATCGGTGCACACGCAAACTTGGCCGATGGTGGATGCTTCCGCATTAGTTACTGATGAAATTACGCTGGTAATTCAGGTTATGGGCAAGACTCGCGGTACAATTCAAGTGCCTTCTGGTGCGGACAAAGCTGCTTTGGAAAAGTTTGCTCGCGAGTCAGATTTGGCTAAGCGGCATCTGGAGGGTAAGGAGATTAAAAAGGTGATTGTGGTGCCTGGAAAGTTGGTTAATTTTGTTGTTGCTTAGTTGTAACTGCTAATAGGTGTCGTGCACTTATAGGCTCTATACATAAGCTAATTCTCAAAATTAAATTTGTTGGCGGGGGGCTATCCTTGACTATCTGAGTAGACAAGTTCTCCCCGTCTAACTAATTTTAAGGGAATTTTAGGGTTATTAAGTGCGTCATTTCTAACTTTGAGTTTTTCTTCCCATTCTTTAAATTTGGGTTCTAGAAGTTCGGGTGTGAGTTTATAAATTTGCTTGAGAGTTATCCCTTCATACAATCCAATATACCAAGCTCCCACTTTGCGATATTTTTCAAGTATAATCTCATTCAAATGATGGTGAGTCGTCACGCCACCGCTGCGATTAAGTGAAATATTGATTGTTTTAAGCTCGTATTCTTTTCCTTCGGCATCAATAGCATCATTAGTCTTGTCTATAAGTTCTGCTAGTTCGTCCTGTGTTATCCTTTTTTGTCGGCGCAACTGGCTTACTTTTGCCGCAAATTGTCGTCTGGCTTCTTTGTAATTCATGCTCTTTACAATTCATAAAAACGAACTGAAAGTTCGCTTTGTGAATAGTACGAAGAATTTACGGACTAAACAACGTACTGAAAGTACGGATCTGGATGATAATTAAACCAGTTTGTGTCTGTTGTACCTTAAACTAAAATCTAAATTACAAATGAGTAACATTTTGCCGGCACCAATTTACACCACCAAATACGGTCAATCTTATTTGGGAGATTCTCTTCATCTTCTGAATAGTCTTGCTAGCAATTCTGTAGATTTGGTGATGACATCTCCTCCTTTTGCATTGCAACGCAAAAAGAGTTATGGAAATGAAGATCAAGATTTATATGTTGATTGGCTGCTGGGCTTTGCTCCTGAAATTAAAAGAGTTCTCAAGGATACTGGAAGTTTTGTTATAGACCTTGGGGGTGCCTATCAAAAAGGAATACCTGTACGTTCGTTGTACAATTACCGCGTACTTATTAGGTTATGCGATGAATATGAATTTAAACTTGCTCAAGAGTTTTTCTGGTTTAATCCTTCAAAACTTCCATCTCCTATAGAGTGGGTGAATAAACAGAAAATTCGGGCTAAAGATTCTGTAAATACTGTTTGGTGGCTTGCTAAAACAGAGCGGCCTAAAGCAAATATTACTAAAGTCAAAGTAGAGTATTCTGAGAGAATGAAAAAACTTTTGAAAAATGCTGAGGAGTTTTACACGCCTAAAGAACGTCCTTCCGGTCATAATATTAGCGATCGATTTGCTAAAGATAATGGAGGTGCTATTCCATCTAATTTACTAGAAATTGCTAATTCAGAAAGTAATTCTCAATACTTGCGTTGGTGCAAAGAGTTTAATATTAAGGTGCATCCCGCACGTTTTCCCAAAAGATTACCGTCATTTTTTATAAATTTCCTTACTGAACCGGGAGATTTGGTAGTAGATATTTTTTCGGGTTCTAATACTACTGGTCATGCCGCAGAAGAATTATCACGAAACTGGATAAGTTTTGAACAAGAAAAACAATATATTGCTGCATCAATATTTAGATTTTTGCCTCAAGACTCTTTTTGGCAAGCGGATAAATTATATAATCAACTGTTAACAGAGGAAGCATCGAGATTTAGTTTACCTCAAAGTAGGCTACTTTTTGAGGTGAATAATTATTGTTTTTAATCTTGCTAAGTAGTCTAATTTTTATTCAGATATGAATCGGCGATTGAAATCGCTTCTACATAAACGAAGTCCGCCTGCGCGGACTAAAAGAGATGATTTTAATTGTTAGTTTCAAAAACTAATTGCACGATCGCCCCAGAGTCCAATTTTAGTAGAGATTGAGCGCTGCCACCGTTAACGGAGATTTCTACCCAGCCTTCGGAACCTACGATCGCAATCAAATCTCCCGGCTGGCTGTCGCTGTAGCTTTGGCCGCTGGGTATGAATATTGTATTGTTAAAATTGCTAATTGTGATTGACCAATTTTCGGTTTGAATGCTATGTTTTGGGATATTAGTAATTAGGTTGCCAAAGCGATCGCCATATTGAACACAGCCTTCTATACCAGTGGCTGTAATGGCACAATTTGGTATCTGTAACTGTACTAAACTGGCAGGGTCGATCGCCTGTCCCAACTCTTCCAACCGCACCCCAGTGGCCACATGAGCGCCCACAGCAGCGAAAATATCGCGACCGTGGAAAGTGCTGCTGGGTTGAGGTGTGCGCCAGTATTGGGGGTTGGTGAGTTCGACGCAGGCGATCGCCCTTTCCCGACTCAATACTCCGCTAAACAACCCGTTATCGGGCCCGACAAGGAAGCAATTGGCACATTGAATCGCGATCGCCCTTCTGCTACTCCCCACACCAGGATCGACGACAGCAATGTGTACGGTTTCTGTGGGAAAATAAGCATAAGCAGTCATCAGACAAAACCTAGCCGCGGCTATATTTTGAGGCCCAATGTCGTGGGTAATGTCGATGATTTTGAGTAGGGGGTTGATTTGGGCGATCGCACCTTTCATTACTCCCACATAAACATCGCTTAATCCAAAATCTGTTAGCAGAGTTATAATTCTATTTTTTGACATAAGGAAGAAGGAAGAAGGAAGAAGGAAGAAGGAAGAAGGAAGAAGGAAGAAGGAAGAAGGAAGAAGGAAGAAGGAAGAAGGAAGAAGGAAGAAGGAAGAAAGAAGGAAGAAGAACCCCCCCCTACCCCCCCCTTGGGGGGAAATAAGAAGGAAGAAGGGGGAAATAAGAAGGAAGAAGGCAGAAAATCTATAGTTTAAGTAACTTAAAAAATTATATTTTCTGATAAGATTGGGAGAAATTGAGAGGTAAAAATATGGTATCACAATGGGAAAACTTTCTGAAAAACTTGGGAGAATGGCACGGTTCTTTTACTCAGTTATCGCCACGGGGAGAGGTGGTTTTAGATACTCCTAGTATTATTGCTCTCGAAAGTTTTAACGATCGCAAAACTGTCCGATTACAACTCCGTCGTTTTTACCCAAATCCTAGTGGTGTCGGGGAACCAGAAGTCCGGGAAATTGTTCGAGAATATCAAAACTTGGGACGGGATATCCTATTTTTTGAAAATGGGGCTTTTTGTCAGGGGACTATTCAAATAGCGCCTTTTTCGGAATGCGGTGCTGAGTTTGGTTTTATCTATAATTATCGGCGATTGCGGTTAGTTCAGTTGTACGACACCAAGGGAAATTTATCAACGTTGACTTTAATTCGGGAACATCAGCCGGATAAAAATGTGCCTGAACGTCCGCCTTTGACTATTGACGCTTTACTGGGAGAATGGCATGGGGAAGCAGTGACGATGTATCCAGATTGGCGCGGGCCTGATTGCTATCTTACCAAACTGCAATTGGATTTGGAAAGTGGCGATCGCCTGGTGCAGAAAATTAGTTTTGGCACGAATGCTGAGGCTAAGACGATCGCTTCGACAGGTATCATAGAAGGTTCGGTGATTAATTTTAAGGAAGGTACTACGCCGATGCAAGTTTTGCTGCTTCCTGACGGTGGTTCTTGCACATTACCTGTCCAAGTTGAACTCAGAAAATCTGTATTTTTTGAGGCTGGTTGGTTGGTTGAACCTGACTTGAGGTTGCGGATGATTCGCAGTTATAATGAGAAAGGTGAATGGGTAAGTTTGACTTTGGTTACTGAGCGTAAAGTTAATTAAAATTGACAAATCACAAACCAGAAACCACAAATAATTATTGGAGATTTCTAATACTGCGCAGCATTTCCAAATGTTTGTGCACGGGGGCGATGGAATTAGCTGCGATCGCCCCGCTAGCGGCCACAGCGGGCAAACCAATCCCTGGAAACGTGGAATCTCCGCAGCAATACAGCCCCGCTAAAGGTGTTCCCGGCCCCGGAAACAAGCCCCTACCCGCCGGAATTCCAGGCCCGTAGGAACCGCGATGGCGGCGCAAAAACCGTTGGTGGGTGAGGGGTGTGCCGATGAGGGTAAAAACAGCCCCTAAATCGAAGCGCAAAGCCAGGGGGGGCAAGGCGGTGGCTGCTTGGGCGTAGGGCTCCATGACGCGCTGGAGTTGTTGCCATTCGGCGACGGCGGCGGTGCCTCGCAGTCTGGCGAGCACTTCGCCAAATTGACTCGCGCCGACGGAAGTGTCGAAATCGCCTTCGGGCAAACAGCAGCCCCAAGTATCGTAGGTGGTGCAGGGGAGTTGTTCACCGATCGCATCCAAAACTTGTCGCAGCGGATTTGCCGAGGGGCTGTAAGATAGTCCTGAGTAGAGAGAGGGCCCGGAGTCGAAGTTAAATCCGCCCTTTTCAAAGCCGTGTGCAGCCCCGCCGGCGAGGGAATGACTTTCGCAAACTATAACCTCAAAGCCATAGCGGGCAAGCATTGCACCGCAACATAAGCCGCCGATTCCACTGCCGATGATGATGATTTCTGTGTTGTTTGGGGCGATCGTAACCATGTTTTTCTCCACTAATTAAGTAGTTGAGCGGTAAAATACATCTGTTGTCAAATTTGTAATCAGGTAAAGTCCAGATTAGCGTCTAGTTTCGCTGTTGAGGACTCAACTCATCACTCCCAAACTTCCTGCTACTATATTGTTGGTTAAATGGAACATATATCAATTCTAGAACAAGCCGCCAAATCTAATTCTAAACCATCTTCCAGCGCCGTAGTCACAGCCCTGCTAGCCGCCGAAAAAAACTCCAAAAAAACTAAACCTCGCTATACTTTTCACCAGCTAATCGGCCACTGGCAACTGTGCTTTATCACTGGCACAAAAAAGACTCGACAAAAAGCGGGGATTGTGTTAGGTGCGGGCAAATACATTCCTCAGTGGATTGCGAAAATTCAAATAGCTTACTCCGCAGCACCTGTGGCCCAAGGAGAAGACAATAGTGAAATTGGCAGAGTCGAAAATTCTGTGAAAGTTGGTACTATGGAACTGACTCTTTCCGGGCCGACTAAGTTTTTACCTAATAATATTTTAGCTTTTGATTTTACCAGAATTATGGTGAAGTTGTTGGGGAAAACTGTATATCAAGGATATATTCGCGGTGGGGAAGCGCGGGAGGCGGAATTTTTGAGTTTGAGTGTGGGGAAACAGGCTTTTTTTGCTTATTTTCTAGTGGAAGATGGGATAATTGCGGCTAGGGGACGAGGTGGTGGTTTGGCTTTGTGGGGTAGGGTTTAACTGAAAAAGGGCGGTGGGGAGACAATAGTCTGTTTCCCTCACCTGGTGACTAAGCAATTTCATTTTAAGATCTGTTCTTATTTTGTGAGACAATTTGTTAATTAATTTTTGGGGCAATTTAGGTTTATGAGTAATGATTCTGCGGGTAAGTCTGAGAGCGATCGCAATGGTTTGGTTCCCGAAGGCTGGCTGAGGGCGTTTTGGGAGT
Organism: Oscillatoriales cyanobacterium; assembly: GCA_004292745.1. Lineage (GTDB taxonomy): Bacteria > Cyanobacteriota > Cyanobacteriia > Cyanobacteriales > Microcoleaceae > Microcoleus > Microcoleus anatoxicus. Next base: position 15,379 of record RDXH01000094.1, read on the forward strand.
TTTCTCGGCCGCACACAATTATCGGTACTAGCTTGAGCGTGTTGGCTTTGTATGCGATCGCCCAAAGCGATCTACTGTTGGCGAATCCTGTATTTTTACCGCTGGCTTTGGCCTGGTTAGCTTGTATTTGTGGTAATATTTATATTGTGGGATTGAATCAGTTAGAAGATGTTGAAATAGATAAAATTAATAAGCCTTATTTGCCCCTAGCATCGGGAGAGTTTTCTCAGAAAACCGGAGAATTAATAGTTGCTTTGACTGGTGCGATCGCAATTTTAACGGCGATTTTCCAAGGACCGTTTTTGCTGGCGACTGTTGGTGTCAGTTTGGCGATCGGGACTGCTTATTCTCTGCCGCCAATTCGGCTGAAGCGGTTTCCTTTTTGGGCGGCGCTCTGCATTTTTACGGTGCGGGGCGCGATTGTAAATTTAGGGTTATTTTTGCACTTTAATTGGGTGTTGAGTTTGGGAAGGGCGAAAAGTGTTTTTTCGGGCTGGGATTTGGAGAGTTTGTCTGTGGCGATTCCTGGGAAAGTTTGGGTACTGACGGTATTTGTAGTGGTGTTTACTTTTGCGATCGCCATTTTTAAAGATATTCCTGACATGGAGGGCGATCGGCAATACAATATTACAACGTTTACGATTAAAATGGGAAAGCCCGCCGTCTTTGATTTGTCTCGCTGGGTATTGACTGTTTGCTATGTCGGCATAATTTTAGCAGGAGTGTTAATATTGCCAAATGTTAATTTAGGATTTATGGCTCTTACTCATGTGGTAGCTTTGGGTTTGATGTGGTTTTGGAGCATCAAAGTTGATTTGGAGGATAAAATGCAAGTAGCTCAATTTTATCAGTTGATATGGAAGTTATTTTTTCTAGAGTATATAATCTTTCCAGCAGCTTGTTGGTTGGGATGAAAGAAGAAGGCCCTTCGACTACGCTCAGGGAACGCTTCAGGAAGAAGGAAGACGGAAGAAGGAAGAAGGAAGAAGGAAGAAGGAAGAGGGAAGAGGGGAAAAAAATGAAAGTCTTGCGGATGCGCGAGGAAATACAAAAAAGGAATAGTTAACAGATTACAACAAGTTGGCAACTACAAGTTAGCGAAATCCCAAACAACAAAGATAACTATGGCTTCTCAAAATAAATCACAACAACCTGTCAGTAAACTGAGTGCGGAAGACTCTTTGAAAATTGCTTGGGAATATCACCAAGCGGGGCGTTTGTTAGAAGCTGAAAGTTTGTACAGACAAGTCGTAGCCCTATACCCGGAGTCTGCGAATGTGCTTTGTTTGTTGGGAATCGCTGTGAGACAGCAGGGTAAAATGGCTGAGTCGATCGCCTTTTATGAACAAGCGATCGCCCAACAGCCAGATTTTGTAGAAGCGCATTTAAACAAGGCTCATGTTTTGCTCGATCTTGGCGAACATCAAAGGGCGATCGCCTCCTACGAACAAGTCCTTCAAATCGCTCCCCATACAGCATTAGCCCACAAAAATATCGGCTGGCTTAAACAGCAACAGGGCGATACCAACGCCGCTATTAGCTACTACCAAACAGCCCTGAAACTAGAACCAACCTGGAGCGAAATCGCCCATAATTTAGGTAATCTTTTCAAAGAACAAGGTCAAACCCAGGCCGCCATTGCTTGCTACCAAAAAGCTTTAGAGACCAATCCTGATTTAATCAATACCATAATCGCTTTAGGAACAGTATGGCAACAGCAAGGTGAATTTCAAGCAGCCATTGACTGTTATCAACAAGCCCTAAAACTAGATTCCAACAATGCTGAATGCGTGAATAACATCGGCGCAGGATACCACGAACAAGGCAAAATACAGCTAGCAATATCCTATTACCAACAAGCTTTAAAATTAAAACCAGATTTAATCGATGCAATTAATAATCTGGGTCATGCTTTTGTCGATATCGGACAATTTAAATCAGCATTCTCCTGTCATTGTCGAGCCTTAGAATTGCAGCCAGAAAACAGTACAGCCCACGTAGAATTTGCCCTAAGTTTGTTATTATTCGGAGATTTGCGACGCGGCTTTGCTGAATATGAGTGGCGGTGGCGCACTTCCCAACTACAACCGAGACAATTTACCCAACCAGTTTGGGATGGTTCGAGTTTACAGGGAAAAACTATTTTACTCCACGTTGAGCAAGGTTTCGGTGACTCGATTCAGTTTATTCGCTACGCGCCGATGCTTTACAGTCAAGGGGCAAAAGTGATATTGGTTTGCTATCCAGAATTGATGCGGTTATTTTCCACAGTTGCTGGGGTGGAATATTTGTCACTTAATTTTAAAGATTTGCCGGCCTTTGATGTTCACGCACCGTTAATGAGTTTGCCTTATATTTTGGGGACAACTTTGGAAACAATCCCGGCAAATATTCCTTACTTAGCCCCGCCTGCTGAATGCAAATTTGCCCTAGCTTCTGATGCTAAATTGAAGGTGGGAATTGTGTGGGCGGGAAATCCCAAACGCCGAAAAAATGCTCAACGTTCTTGCAATTTGAGCGATTTTATGCAATTTTTAGATGTGCCGGGAATCGCTATTTATAGTTTACAAAAAAACTTGTCTGAAGGCGATCGCGCTTTATTACATCAACACCTAGTCCCGGATTTAAGTCCCCATCTCAACGACTTTGCTGATACGGCTTCTGCTATCTCTCAACTAGATTTAGTCATCAGCGTTGATACCTCCGTTGCACATTTGGCTGGTGCTTTGGGAAAACCAGTTTGGGTGTTACTTTCCTTTGCTCCTGACTGGCGTTGGCTGCTAGATAGAGAGGACAATCCTTGGTATCCGACGGCGAGACTGTTTCGCCAAAGTCAGCCGGAAAATTGGCAAGGATTGTTTGAGGATGTGAAGGGGGCTTTAAGTTTATTGGTGTCTGCGAATATAGAAGCACAATTGCAGCAAGCAGAATCCTTAATGGAAAGCGGCGAGAAAGAAGAGGCGATCGCCCTTTATGAACAGATTATCTCTACTGTCCCCAATTGCGTCCAAGCCCGAATTAACTTGGGTTTTCTCCAACAAGAAAAGGGAGAATTAGATGCAGCAATCCCGCACTATAGAGAAGCTTGGAAACTCGACCAGAATATTCCTCAAACAGCTTACAATTTGGCAAAAATATTTGAAGAAAAAGGTCAAGCACAAGATGCGATCGAACATTACCAAAAAGCTCTGGCGGTGCAACCAGATTTCGTACCTGCACTGATAAATTTGGCCGTGGCGCTACAAGAAAATGGCGAACTTTTAGAGTCTGTAAATCTCTATCGGCGAGCGCTGGAAGTTCAACCCCATAGCTGGGAAGCTTTAAACAATCTGGGAACAGTATTGCAAGAACAGGGTAATTTAGAAGATGCCCTGGAATATTATCATAAAGCTCTGGAATTGCTGCCAGATTTTGTGGAAGCTATCAACAATTTAGGTCGGACTTTTCTGGAAAAAGGCGCGGTAGAAGATGCGATCGCCTGTTATCGACGAGTGATATCTTTGAATCCAGAACACGCTAGCGCTCGCCTGAATTTGTCCCTGGCTTTGCTGTTAGTGGGAGACTTAGAAAATGGTTTTGCTGAATACGAATGGCGGTGGAAAATTAAAGAATTTCACACTGGTCATTCCTGTTTCTTGACGGGCCCGGATAATACAGTTTCGGCGCGGGAATATCGGCCGCTTTGGGATGGTTCTGATTTGCAAGGAAAGACGATTTTGCTCCACGCCGAACAAGGTTTGGGCGATTCAATTCAGTTTGTGCGCTATGCTGCGATCGTCAAAAAGAAAGGTGGACGAGTAATTGTTGGCTGTTACCCGCAATTACATCGCTTGTTTTCTACAGTTGATGGCATTGATTTACTCATAGTTAAAGGAGAGCCAATCCCCGAATTTGATGTGCAAGCGCCGATGTTGAGTTTGCCATACATTCTCGGTACAACTAAGTCAACAATACCTGCAAATACTCCTTATTTAACACCCCCAGCAGATTGTCAATTTGCTCTATTACCAGGACGCAAATTCAAAGTTGGGATTGTCTGGGCGGGGAATCCTAAACATCGCAAAAATATGCAGCGTTCTTGCAGTTTGAGCGCATTTCTGCCACTTTTGGACGTTTCAGGGGTGAGTTTTTATAGCTTGCAGAAAGAGCTGTCACAGGCCGATCGCACGCTGTTACATCAAACCTCGATCGTCGATTTGAGCCCCCATTTGGGGGATTTGGCTGATACCGCAGCCACGATCGCTCAACTGGATTTAGTGATTACCGTCGATACCGCTGTTGCCCATTTGGCGGGGGCTTTGGGCAAACCAGTGTGGATTTTGCTGGCGTTTTCCCCCGATTGGCGCTGGCTTTTGGAGCGGGAAGATAGTCCTTGGTATCCGACGGCGCGGTTGTTTCGTCAGTCGATCAGGGGCGACTGGGAGGGTGTTTTTGGGCGGGTGGTGCAGGCTCTTGGGCTGGCGGTTTCTGTGCATGGCGCGCCTTCGGATTTGGCCGATGCAGCGTTGCTGGAGGGGCGTGATTTGCAGCGACAAGGCAAGTTTCTGGGTGCGATCGAATGCTATGAAAGGGCGATCGCGATCGATTCTCATAACCCCATGGCGTACAGCAATTTGGGTGTTGTTAAACAACAAATGGGTTGGCTCCCACAGGCGATCGCCCATTACCGCCAAGCTTTAGCCCTTGAGCCGAATTTGGCGGAAACTCTCAGCAATTTGGGGAGTGCTCTGGCGGATGCAGGGGAAACAGCAGAGGCGATCGCAGTTTACGATCGCGCTTTGAGTTTAAACCCCCATTGCGCCGAAGCTTGGATTAATCTGGGCCTGGCGCGGGAAGCCCAAGGGGATTTGGCGGAGGCGATAAACTGCTATCAGCAAGGGATTCAAGTTAATCCTAATTGTCCTGAAGCTTACTTGAATTTGGGCATTGCTTTGGAAAAACAAGGGGATAAAGAAGGGGAAGCCAACGAGTTTTACGATCTGGCGATCGCCAATTATGAACGGGCGATCGCGATCGAACCGAATTACTTTGAAGCCTTGCACAATCTAGCCTACGCTACTATTCGACAGGGAAAAATTGCCTCGGCGATCGCGTATTACGAGCGATCGACTGCACTGCAACCGAGTTTAGCAGAAACTCTGATTAGTTTGGGGAGTTCGCTGCAACAGCAAGGAAAGTTAGATGAGGCTCTAGCCGTTTGTCAGCAAGCGATTCAGAAATTGCCATCCCATGCTGAGGCTCATTGTAATCTCGGAATTGTGTTTCAGAAACAGGGAAAAATTGCCAAGGCGATCGCCTGCTATCACCAAGCTTTGAGTCTGAAACCAGACTTCCCAACAGCTTTGAACAATCTGGGTAAGGCTTTTGAGGATGAGGGAAAAATGGCAGAGGCGATCGAATATTACCAACGGGCGATCGAACTTCAACCCGATGGAATTAATTCCTGCAACGGTTTGGGAAATGCTTTGCGGCAACAAGGACAGTTTACAGATGCTGTCGCCTGCTACAGTCACGGAGTTGAGTTCAATAAAACTCATCCAGAAGCTCACTTAAATCTCGCTTTAGCTTTGCTGCTGATGGGAGATTTTGAACGCGGTTTTTCCGAGTATGAATGGCGGCTGCTCGTTCAAGAAAAACAGTTTCCCACTAATAACTTTATCCAGCCTTTTTGGGATGGCAAAGATTTGGATGGAAAAACTATTTTGCTGTGCCCAGAACAGGGTTTAGGCGATGCCATTCAGTTTATCCGCTACGCAGATTTAGTTAAGCAAAAAGGCGGCAACGTCATTGTTTGGTGTTCGCCCCAATTACAGCGCTTATTTGAACAGGTTTGGGCCATCGATCGATTAATAGTCGATCCAGAAGCAGCGCCGGATTTTGATGTCCGCGCCCAATTAATGAGTTTACCTCACATCTTGGGCACCACCTTAGCAACTATACCCGCCCAGGTTCCCTATTTAGCACCGCCACCAGGTCTAGAATTTACTCTTCATCCAACTTCCAATTTAAAAGTAGGAATTGTCTGGTCTGGAAATCCTAACAATTCCCAAAATAACCTGCGTTCATTTCCCTTAACTTGCGTGGTAAAACTATTAGATATTCCGGGAGTAGAGTTGTACAGCTTACAAAAGGAATGCCCAGAAGCAGAACGTACCTTATTAGAGCAAATGCAAATTGCAGATTTAAGTGCTTATTTGCATGATTTTGCTGATACAGCCGCGGCCATTTCGGCTCTGGATTTAGTCATTTCCATGGATACTTCTGTGGCGCATTTGGCTGGTGCATTGGGGAAACCAGTGTGGATTTTGCTTTGTTTTACCCCCGATTGGCGTTGGATGTTGCAGGGGGAAGAGAGTCCTTGGTATCCGACGGCGAGGTTGTTTCGACAAGAAAAAGCCGGGGATTGGGAAGGGGTTTTTGGGCGGGTGGCTTTGGCGCTGAAAGCTCAGATTTGCGAGCATCAACCAGAGGAAAATTTAATTAAAAACCAGTCCTGTTTAGAGTTGGCTCAACAACAGTTTAATCGGGGAAATCTGCTGAAGTCCCAGGGGAAATTTTCCCAGGCGATCGCCTATTTTAAAAAAGCTTTAGTTGATCGGCCAGATTTGATAGCAGCTACAACTAATTTGGCGGTGACGCTGCACCAAATCGGCGATTTTACCGAGGCAGCCAGATATTATTTACGAGCCATAGAAATCGACCCAGACTCCCCTCAAGGCTACAACAACTTAGGCATTTTGCACCAATCTCAGGGGCATATAGCCGAGGCTGTGTCTTGTTTTCAAAAGGCGATCGCCCTGAATCCACTCTATGTCAAAGCTCTGAACAATCTCGGCTCAATTCTCCAGCAGCAGGGGGAATTTTCCAGTGCGATCGCTTATTTTCAGCAAGCGCTTTTTGCTACTTCTAATTACGTGCCAGCACTGATAAATTTGGGCGTGGCAATGGAAGCCAAAGGTCAGCCAGAAGAGGCTAAACGCTTTTATCAACAGTGCATTTACCTAGAACCTGACAACCCGCAAGGATACTATTATTTGGGTAATTTGTACTTAAAAATACACGAATTCGCATCAGCAATTAATAATTTAGAAACCGCCTTAGTTTTGCAGCCAGATTCTGTGGAAAGTTTGAATAATCTAGGCAGTGCTTTAGAAGGAATTGGCGACATACCCAAAGCAATTGCCTCTTACGAACGAGCCTTGAAACTTGATGCAAAATGTGGTAAAGCTCATTTCAATTTAAGCTTAGCATTACTGTTGCAAGGAGACTTCGAGCGCGGTTTTGCTGAGTACGAATGGCGATGGGAAACAGAGCAGGGAAAACAATTGGAGTGGTTCCCTTTAGCACAGCCAGTTTGGGATGGTTCTGATTTGGCAGGAAAAACAATTTTGTTACGTTGCGAACAAGGTTTTGGCGACGCGATTCACTTTGTACGTTACGCCTCCATTCTCCAGCAAAAAGGTGCTAAAGTAGTGGTTTCTTGCTATCCAGAACTCAAGCGTTTATTCCAAACAATTTATGGCATTGAACAAGTAGTAGTTAAAGTAGAGGAGTTGCCGGAATTTCAGTTACAAGCACCGCTGATGAGTTTGCCCTATATTTTGGGAACAAACTTAGAAAATATCCCGGCAAATATTCCATATTTGTCGCCTCCTGCTGATGGGAATTTTTCCATGGATTCAAACCCAAATTTAAAAATAGGGATTGTTTGGGCTGGGAGTTCAGAACATTTGAAAGATTTTATGCGATCGACTGATTTAAGCTATTTTCTGAAATTGTTAGATATTCCAGGAGTAAGTTTTTACAGTCTTCACAAAGAATTATCGGCGGGCGATCGCACTTTATTAAATCAAATTCCAGTCACAGATTTAAGCGATAATTTGAAGGATTTTGCCGATACCGCAGCGGTGATAGCACAATTGGATTTAGTAATTTCTGTAGATACTGCTGTCGCCCACTTAGCCGGTGCTTTGGGAAAACCAGTCTGGATTTTGCTCTCTTTTGTACCCGATTGGCGGTGGATGTTGAACAGAGAAGATAGCCCTTGGTATCCGACAGCACGGTTGTTTCGCCAGCAAAAACCTGGTGATTGGGAGGGAGTATTCGATCGCCTAAAAACAGCGTTACAACACAGGGCGGGCACGCACCATCCACAAGACAGGGCGGGCACGCACCATCCACAAGACAGGGCGGGCACGCACCATCCACAAGACAGGGCGGGCACGCACCATCCACAAGACAGGGCGGGCACGGGGGCACCGCCCCTACAGTCTAATTTATTATCACCCGCCCAGGTAGAATTTCACATAGCAAATGCTCTCAACAAACAGGGTAAAAAAGCAGCAGCGATCGCCCGATATAAACAAGTAATTGCGCTGAATCCGAGTCACCCAGAAGCCCACAGTCATTTAGGCTATCTCCAACAAGAAGACGGGCTAATATCCGAGGCAATTTCCCATTATCAACAAGCCCTAGAAATCGACCCCAATCAAGGTGAAACCAACTTATACTTAGGTTGTGCCCTCGAAGAAGAGGGAAAAGTTGCTCTTGCGATCGAATATTACGATCGAGCAATTCAATTATCTTCAGACTCAGCGCATACTCATTTGAGACTAGCCTTAGCCTTGCTGCTAACTGGCAATTTTTCCCGCGGTTTTGCTGAATATGAATGGCGCTGGCAAACTCAAGAATTGGAATCCAGATATTTCGCCCAACCACTTTGGGATGGTGGTAATTTCCAGGGAAAAACTATTTTGCTGCATTCAGAACAAGGTTTTGGCGATGCCATTCATTTGATCCGCTACGCACATTTAGTCAAGCAAAAAGGAGGCAAAGTTATTGTTGCTTGTCATCAATCTTTGCAGCGTTTATTTGAAGGAGTTGCAGGCATAGATTGTGTAGTAACGAAGCCAAAGGATTTGCGAGAATTTCAACTACAAGCCCCACTATTGAGTCTACCAAAAATTATGGGTACTACCTTAGAAAATGTACCCGTGAATATTCCTTACCTAGCTCCACCACAGGATTATAAATATTCCCTAGAACCCAATAATCAACTCAAAGTAGGGATTGTTTGGTCTGGTAGCCCGCTGCACCGAAAAAATCCCGTTCGCTCCTGTACGTTGAAGGATTTTAGGAAGTTTTTAAACGTGCCAGGAGTGAGTTTTTATAACCTTCAGAAAGACTTGTCACCGGGCGATCGCACTTTATTAAATCAACAGCAAGTGCAGGATTTGAGCCCAGAGTTAGGAGATTTTGCCGACAGCGCAGCCATTATTTCCCAACTGGATTTAGTAATTTGTGTGGATACTGCTGTCGCCCACTTAGCCGGTGCTTTAGGAAAACCAGTGTGGATTTTGCTCTCTTTTGTGCCCGATTGGCGGTGGATGTTGGAGCGTGAAGATAGCCCTTGGTATCCCACTGTGCGGTTGTTTAGACAGCAAAAAGCGGGTGATTGGGAGGGAGTGTGCGATCGCCTAAAAACAGCCTTAGAACACCTAATTTCCACTCCTTCCCAGGCTGAGCCTCAAATTCAAGCCCCAGAAACGCCCCCACTAACCCCTAGGGAGTGTTTTCAAGCTTTCCAATTAGATTCAGATCCCCCTAAATCCCCCTTAAAAAGGGGGACTTTGAGTGAATTCTCCCCCCTTTGTAGGGGCGGTGCCCCCGTGCCCGCCCTGTGGGGGGGATCTCCGGGTTTGAAAACAGGCCCTCATTCCCAGGCTGAGCCTGGGAACGCAGAACCAGAAACTCCGCCTCAAATTAAACCCCCACAAACACGCCCAAAACTAACAGGAATTGGCATCACATGGCCAGTCAGCGTCACCAGCGGCTGGGGAATTTACGGCATGAATTTAACACTGCAACTGGTGACAAATCCCACCTGGAAAGTTGCACTATTAGCACCAGATTCCCTCTCAGAAATTATCAATCCGCTGCACAAAGCGCTGTTATTACCATTATTAGAAAAACAGAAACAGTTTCAAGAATTAGTAGCAGCAAATTCAGACAAACAAATCAATTGCAACTTTCCAGCACTTTACGCCCTGGGCAATAATTTAGCATCCTCTGGTGTGGAAAATCAAATTACCAGTGACTTTCCAGTGGGAGTCATCTTTTTTGAAGACACTATAATCACAGCAGAAGCATTAGAAAAAGCCAAAAAATATAGTTCGATAGTCGCCGGTTCCCACTGGAATGCCGATGTTTTGAAAAGCTACGGCTTGACTAATCTCGCCATGGTAAATCAAGGCATTGACCCCGCAATTTTCCATCCTGCACCCAAATCTAATCTATTTGGCGATCGCTTTGTCATCTTCTCCGGCGGCAAACTAGAATATCGCAAAGGTCAAGATATTATTGTCGCCGCTTACAAACGCTTTCAAAAAAAACATCCCGAAGCATTATTACTAACAGCATGGCACAACTTCTGGCCTCAATATATGTTAGGAATAGAACAAACCGGAAACGTCATCGGACTTCCCAATATTAACCGCGATGGCAGTTTAGGAATTGCCCCATGGTTAGTAGCTAACGGTTTACCTGTTGACTCTTTTATCGACATTGGCTTAATTCCCAATCATCTAGCCGGACAAATATTGCGAGAAGCCGATGCAGCCGTTTTCACCAATCGCTGCGAAGGCGGCACTAATTTAGTTGCAATGGAAAGCATGGCCTGCGGAATTCCTACTATTTTATCAGCAAATACGGGTCATTTAGATTTGATTAGCAGCAATAATTGCTATCCTTTATCAAGTCAGGGACGAGTTAAACCTACTGTTCATTTTTCAGGTATAGAAGGCTGGGGAGAGTCTGATGTTGATGAAGTCGTCGAGGCTTTGGAACAAGTTTATACTAATCGGGAACAAGCTAAAAGTCGCGGTTTAGCTGCGGCGAATTTCATGCTTGATTGGACTTGGGAAAAACAGGTTAAGCGTTTTTTGGATGTGATTGGCGGGCTATATACATAATTCCCGTAGGGGCGGGTTCATCAACAATAATCGCCCCAAAACTAACAATTTCAAAAACCCGCCCTCTCTCACTCTCACCCAACAAACAATATTAATGTACATTCAGATTTACGGTGGGGCGGGGGCGGGTTTATATTAATTGTCGGTGATTATTATGTATGGTTGGCGAACCCGCAGAGAACACAGAGGACACAGAGGGAGAGAATAGAAATCTGAATAATTCAGATGCTACCGGATTTGATATAAAATGTAGGTTTAAATTACAATTAGCCTAATTTGATGCTGGGGATTTGCTGCTATCAAATTTTGGGCGACTATGTTAGTAGTATCTAAACTGCCATCATTGATAATGATGATTTCCCAATTTTTGTAAGTTTGGTTAATGACGCTAGTTACTGCTTGGGGTAAAAAATGAGATTGATTGTAACAGGGAATAATCACAGATATCAAAGGTTGACTTGCAAGCTGCGGCGAAGCTGCGACTTGCTTTACACTTTGTGGATGGTTTGAGTGGGAATTTTTGCTAGAAGTTCCAGCCATTTGTAAGCTGTAAAAATAAATTTTGGGATGGACGATCGCTAATTGATTCAGATCGGTGTGTTGATGTTCATTTTTTTGTAACTTATTTCGCTGGTTTTTTGAGAATTGCCACTAACATCATAGCCTTGCAAATGTGCTGGCAACTCCCAAGCAATATTGGGGTCTGGTTGATGTGCGACTGGCTCAACATTGCCCCGCCAAGCAGCACCCATAATTTGCATTGTTTGATAAATTACAGTATGCCATCCCTTTTCTTTTAAGTAATTTAAACCTTTAGCAACATCGGGAGCAGCTAAGTGATGAAATAAAATTATCGCATCTTTTTCAGCGAATTTTTCACAAACAATTGCATCATTTAACGGTCCATCACCTCCGTGTTCTCCATCAATAAAAATTAACGACCATTTGCGATTGAATTGATTCGCAAATTCTTCTACTCGTTGGGGACTGTAACCTGGAATTAGTTCAACAGTGGTTTGAACTCCCGACGCATTGAGAGCGCCTTGAATTGAATCGATGACACTTTGTCTGATGTCTTCTCTTTCTAACAGCGGATCGACGACATCTAATGCAACTCCAGCCAGGGCTAAATGACAGGCTGACCAACCCAGCCAGCAGCCTATTTCTAAAGCTGTTTTACCAGAAAATTGCAGGGCTGTATTGTAAAGGATGTGTGCTTCATCGCGACTGAGAAAGCCGACTGAAGAAGCTCGCCCATCGACATACCAATTGTGAGGAATTTCTCGACGTAGATAAGGCCACGGACAAGTCTGAGTATCGCCGACTATCATGTTGGGAAAGTACGCATCTGGGAGGATAATTTTCAATCCGGGGGATATGTAATCTCCGGCGGGCAATTTTGAGATAGTGAGGTGCTTCATTTCTCCCTGGAAAATCAAAGTCCCAATCGGGTTTTTTAATGATATTAACTTTTGTTTCTAGCCATTGTAATTGTTCGGGAGTGCAGCCGAGATCGAAAAAGCCGATCGCCACATTTTCCCCCTCTGGTTTTTCCCGCACCGATAAAATAGTGCCTCGCACCAGTTCAAAGTAATTTGCATCGGCGGCCGTAATGATGATAATCTGCATAAAATCAAATATAACCGACAATTTTAATATCAAGTATACCACGGAGGCAAAATCGTGAAAAACCCAAAAGGCAAAGTTTATCTAGTCGGGGCGGGGCCCGGAGATTGTGACTTGATGACAGTGCGATCGCAAAAATTGCTCTCCCAAGCCGAAGTCTTAATCTACGACGCTCTAGTCGATATCCCCCAACTAGAATTAATCCCCGTAACTTGCCTCAAAATCGAAGTCGGAAAACGCGGAGGCAAACCATCAACTCAACAACAAGAAATCAACCGTTTGCTAGTAGAATACTGCCACAAAGGTAAACAAGTAGTCCGCCTCAAAAGTGGCGACCCCTTTATTTTTGGACGTTCTAGCTCCGAAATTCAAGCATTAATCGCAGGGGACTGTGACTTTGAAGTCATACCGGGAATTTCCTCCGCCTTCGCTGCACCATTGCTAGCAGGAATTCCCCTCACCGATCCAGTAATGAGCCGCTGTTTTGCAGTGATGAGCGCCCACGAACCCGATGCTCTGGAATGGGAAGCATTAGTCAAGATAGAAACTTTGGTAATATTGATGGGAGGGCGCAATTTGGGTGAGATAGTTGGGCAATTACAAAAGCATGGATTATCCAGCCAAACCCCGATCGCCATTATCCGAGATTGTGGCCGCCCAGAACAACGAATTTGGCTGGGTAATCTCTCCGATATTATATCCAAAACTACAGGCCAATCTCTGTCACCTTGTGTGATAATTATTGGGGAAGTAGTAAGATTACGCGAATATTTAATCCAGCCCGAAAGCACCAACATGATCGACATAAATATCACTATTAATAAGAACCCATTGCCGCTAGCAGGAAAAACTATTTTAGTCACTCGTGCAGCTTCTCAATCTGGTCAATTTACCGATCGCCTCCAGCAACAAGGAGCCCGCGCCATCGAAATGCCGGCCCTAGTTATTAGTCCCCCTTCCACCTGGGAACCATTGGACAGCGCGATCGCCCAATTGTCAAGCTTTCACTGGTTAATTTTCACTTCCACCAACGCGGTAGACTACTTTTTTGAAAGACTAGAAACCAGTGGCAAAGATGCCCGCAGCTTGTTCGGAATTAAAATTGCAGTTGTCGGCAAAAAAACAGCCGAAACCTTGCGATCGCACTCTTTGCAACCAGACTTTATTCCCCCCAACTTTGTCGCCGATTCCCTAGTCGAAAACTTCCCCTGGGAGGGCGTGGAGGGCAATCGCGGGGGCATCGCCCCTACAAACTGCAAAATCCTATTTCCCAGAGTAGAAAGTGGTGGCAGAGAAGTTTTAGTCAAAGAATTCACCGCCAAAGGAGCCCAAGTCATCGAAGCACCAGCCTATCAATCTTGCTGTCCCGAAAACATCGATCCGATCGCCTTAGCTGCGCTGCAAAATCGAGCGGTTGATATTATAACCTTTGCCAGTTCCAAAACCGTACAAAATTTTTGTAAACTGATAGAACACAGCCCAGAATTGTCTGGCAATCACGATTGGTTGAAAAATGTTTGCATCGCTTCCATCGGACCGGAAACTTCCAAAAGTTGCTACAATTTGTTGGGTAAGTTAGATGTAGAAGCTCAGGAATATACCTTGGATGGGCTCAGTGAGGCGATCGTTCAATGGGTTGCAGAAAATCCAAGTTTGTAGTTTATTACCAAAAATTTGAGTCTAAAGTCCCGTTCTTTTAGGAAGACTTTAATTTTCCCATGACAGGTCAGCTAATTGCCTAGGTTTTTGATTGGTCGATCGCCCTACCAGCATCAACGCCCAATGCGATCGCCTCAGTCAAACAACCAGCAACCCAACTATTAACAGCCTTTGATAATTTAAAACTTAAAAAAAATGGTTTCAACAGAAAAAGCACCGACGACTGGCCGTGTTTCGTCTCGGTGCTTTTTCTGGTTCGCTCCTCACACGTCCATTACTCTAGCCGACTCAGCCAACCCTGTCAAGACTTTTTACAAAACTTTTTTTGGCAAGTCTTCTAACAGCGGAAACATCAGCCTTGAAAGCCTTCGGCACAAAGGATCGGGATGCTGGGGAGACTCATCAATTCAACTGGGCCATCCAGTCCAAAATCAGAGCATTGACTTGAGTGGGGCGTTCGTCGTGGGGACAGTGCCCTGTGTTGGGAATCGAAACAAATTTGACCGATCGCCCATTATCGGCCAAATCCTGATAGATTTTACTACCTGCGATCGGAGTCCAGGGGTCATCTGCACCCCAAAGTACCAATAACGGGCGATCGACTTTAGGCAGCAATTCCGACGGTTGAGGGCCTGCGGGGGCTGTCAGAATCGACGCAAAAACCTGTTGAGCTCCCGGATCGCAGGAGGGGGCGTGGAGGAGTTCTACAAGTTCCTCCGTAATGGCTTCCTGGTTCCCGTAGACTTGGCGCAGGGTGTTGCGGATGCGGTGTTTTTGGCGGATGTTGTGGAATAGCAACGGGCCAAAAATGGGCGATCGAACTAATTTAGCAAAAGTCCCCATCACCAATCCCAGAAGAAAGTTAAGTTCTTGGGGACGGTGGTTGAGCCCGCCAGCACAATTAATCAAGACTCCGCCGGCGGATATTTCGGGATGATTGGCGACTACCATCAAACTCAGCAAAGCGCCGATGGAATTCCCGACAAACACCGCCGGTTCCTGTACCAACTCCGTCCAAAAATCTGTCAGTAATTCTTCCCACAATTCTAGGCTGTAATCTAGAGCTGGCTTAGCAGAAGCACCGAATCCCAGCAAGTCTAGGGCGAATACTCGGTAGCCGCCAGCCGCCAGGGCGGGGATGTTGTTTCTCCAATGTCCGATCGAAGCTCCAAAGCCGTGAATTAAGATGAGAGGGCGGCCTGTTCCTTGGACTGTATATTGAATTTTGTGGCCGCGCCATGTCCAAATTAATTTTTCTAAGCTGTTGGCTGATACTAGCTGTTGTGTAGTCACGGCAGTTATGCAAAGTTTTGTTAACTAATTCGATCGTAGCAGGATCGCGCGGCTTGAGCTACTGCCTCCGCTAGAATCTAGAAGATAAGTAGAAGGAAGAAGGAAGAAGTCACCCCCCCCAGCCCCCCCCTTGGGGGGAAATTCAGGAAGAAGATCGATGTGAAGAAGGAAGAAGTCACCCCCCCCAGCCCCCCACCCCCCCCTACCCCCCCCAAGGGGGGATGGGGGAAATTCAGGAAGAAGGAAGAAGACTTATGCAGTTGTTTATCAAATATTGAGCAAGAACGAGTATTCTCAAAAAAAAAACTGATTCTCACCTCCGCGTAAATCCGAAAAAAGTTCGATCGCACATCCCCCATAATTCCTGTGGAACAGGCTGTAGGGCCTGTTTTTGACTATCTGTTTGGGAGACATCTATAGCAATCCTAAATCATTTGTGAAATTTCTCTCTTACCCCCTCCCCTTAGTAAGGGGAGGGTTGGGGTGGGGTAAAAACTTTACGACTCCTGCAAGGATTGCTATATTCTTGAAATTAAATATTAAAATTTCTGGTGCGTAATGTGAGTTTTGTGAACAATCTTTTGTCGTTATAGTTGTCCAGGTTTTGATATGCTAACAAAGTGAGTCTCACAAACGCGATTGAAGTATGACAGGCAGCATAGGACAACCCACAGCTTTAAGCAATCGACCATATTTAGTCTTAAATAGTCAAGGCCAAGTTTTACAGTTTGAGTTGACACAGCAGCAACACGTATTGGGGCGCGATCGCACTCGTGCCGATTTAATCGTACCTGAACTCTGGCGAGCAGTTTCCAACGTTCACGCTGTTTTGCGCCAAGTAGGTGATAATTACTGGATTTACGACGGTAACGGTCAACAGCCAAGCACTAATGGCCTATTTGTCGATCGCACGCGCATCACTCCCAACGACGGTTATTGTCTGAAAAATGGTACAGAAATTAAAATCGGTCTTGACCCAAAAAATCAAGTTTTACTGACATATTTTAACCCCACTGCAAATCAAGTTGTAGCATCAAACAAACAGTCAATTTCCCTCAAAAATCGGTCTGTATTGTTGGGTCGCGATCCGAATGCAGCACTGCAATTAGACTCTCCCCTTGTATCCAGACGCCACGCCACCATTGACCAAGACAGTCGCGGCAATTATATTTTACAAGACCACAGCGCCAACGGCGTGTTTGTTAACGGTCAGCGAGTCACAAATTCTGTACAATTGTCCGAGGGAGATGCCATTCGGATCGGTCCGTTTACTCTAATTTACCACAGTGGCGAGTTGGAGATGCAAGACTCCGGCAATCAAATTCGTTTGGATGCTGACTGTCTGGTGATTCCCAAGCGTTTAAGGCGGATCAAATTAGCGATCGAACCAGGGCAATTTGTCGCCTTAGTAGGCGGTAGCGGTGCAGGTAAATCTACTTTAATGCGGACACTATTAGGCATTGAAAAAACTACTAGCGGCATCGTTTATATCAACGGCGACGACCTCAGAAAAAACTTCAATATTTATCGCAATCAAATTGGTTACGTCCCTCAAGATGATATTATCCACGCCGATTTAAAAGTAGAAGAAGTATTAACCTATGCAGCTAAACTACGTCTACCACCCGATACAAATGTTAAGCAAGTAGTCGCTAAAACCTTAGAAGATATTGAAATGACTCACCGCAGCAAGGCTTTAGTCAAAGAACTTAGTGGCGGACAGCGCAAACGGGTTAGTATCGGAGTCGAACTGTTAGCCAACCCGAAACTCTTCTTCTTAGACGAACCGACATCAGGACTAGACCCCGGTTTGGATAAAAAGATGATGCAACTGTTGCGAAAGTTGGCAAGTCAAGGTCGGACGGTGATTTTAGTCACTCACGCGACGGCGAATATCACCATGTGCGATCGTATCGTATTTATGGGTCGTGGCGGTCGCCTCTGTTACTTCGGGCCACCAAAGATAGCCCTCGACTTTTTTGATGTTAAAACTGGTGATTTTGCCGACATTTACAACGAACTAGAAACAGAAGAAAGCAACGTTCAAAGCTGGGCGGATAAATTTAGTAATTCTCCCTACTATCAGCAATACATTGAAAATCATTTCAGCATAGACAAGACCACAAATACCCCACAAAAAAAATCTACACCCCCTCCCCAGCCAAAATCTGTATCTTTTATCCAACAACTGGTTATACTTGCTCAACGTTATTTCCAGCTAGTTTGCCGCGACGGCGTTAACTTAAGTTTAGCTCTTTTAACTGCGCCGATAGGCATTAGTTTACTGCGGCTTGCAGTCAGAGACAAAGACCCGTTAATTGGCGCACCGGAAGCAACTTTAGCACCTTTAGCCTTGCGAGTTTTGTTTGTCTTTACCTGTGCAGCCATTTGGGTAGGATTGGCAACTTCTATCCAAGAAATTGTCAAAGAATCAGCTATTTATCTCCGCGAACGTTTAGTCAATTTAGGATTATTTGCCTATGTAGGTTCAAAAGTTTTAATCCTGTCCGGGTTAGCCCTATTGCAAACTATCTTAATGGTAGCAATAATTTTGATTGCTTTTAAACATCCAGAACCGAGTTTAATTTCCTGGCCTGTGGGAGTAAGTATTACCACTTTTCTAACTTTACTTAGTTGCGTCAGTCTCGGATTAGTGGTTTCAGCCATCGTCAAAAATGGCTCTCAAGCTAATAGCGCTTTACCTCTGTTATTACTACCTCAGATTATCTTTTCTGGAGTTTTGTTTAAGATGGAAGGTGCCGCCAGTAAATTTTCTTGGTTGATGTTAAGCCGCTGGTCTGTGGGTGCCTATGGCTCTTTAGTGAATGTCAATGCCATGGTTCCCGCAGCTACTAAATTGCCCGATGGGAGTACGCTTCCTCAGCCCTTTGAGCCTACTCCTGTGTACGAGCACACTTGGGAAAATTTGAGTTTAAATTGGGGAATTTTGTGCGTGCATATTTTGGTTTATTTAATCTTAACTGTGTGCTTGCAGAAGTGGAAGCATATTTTGTTCCAATTCTTCGATCGGATATCAAATCTGGTTAAAAAAATGATGAAGCTAGTGGGAGGTAAATAGAATATTCTGAGGATAGCGAATAGATTGTATGAATTATTGGTTGATGAAGTCGGAACCGGATGTTTATAGTGTTGCGGATTTGAAATCAGATGGGATTTCGATCTGGGATGGCGTTCGTAATTATCAAGCTCGGAATTTTATGCGAGAAATGAGTCAGGGCGATTTAGTATTTTTTTACCATTCTAATACTAAAATACCGGGAATAGTCGGCTTGATGCGTGTCGTTGAAACTAATATCCCCGATCCAACTCAGTTCGATACAAATAGTGAATATTATGATGCTAAATCCACCTTCGCAGCGCCTCGCTGGCAAACTGTGAGAGTGGAGTTTGTGGAGGAATTTGTAAAATTAATATCTTTGGATGAACTGAAGGAATATTTTAGTCCAGATGAGCTTTTGGTGGTGAGGAAAGGCAATCGGTTATCGGTGATGCCGGTTTCTGAAGCTGCGGCTAAGAAGATTTTGAAGATGCAGTAATTTTATACGATCTATGAGAACTATAGCCAATTGGTAATAGGTAATGGGTAATAGGTAATGGGTAATAGGTAATGGGTAATAGGCAATAGGTAACTTGGACTCCAGCGTTGTCGAAGTATGGGTAATAGGTAATAGGTAATTGGTAATTGGTAAGGTATTTCATATCAATTCCTCTCTTCATCGGAATTATTCATTTCTCTCTGATCTCTCTGTGTTCTCTGTGTTCTCTGTGGTTAAATCATTCCGATACAACGGTCAACGATATCAGAGATTGGGGCAGCCACGGGGGGCAGCCCCTACAAGAGAATGAAACAGCCCAGCCCCCCAGCCCCCAGGGCTGTTTCATTCTGGTGACAAATCATAATTTTGTAGGGGCGGTGCCAAGAGTGCCCGCCCCCCTCATCCACTTAAGATAGCCTAAAGACCGGCTGCACAAACTGCCGCTCCAATCAACCCTACATTGCTATTCAAAACAATGTGAACTGGTATCATTTCCAATAGCGAATCCATGCGCCCTTTGTGGGTAAACGCCCGCATAAAACTGCCTTCTTCCATCAGTGGCAAAATTTTAGCAGCAATGCCACCAGCGATGTACAAACCACCGTAGGGTAAAAGGGTGACACCCATATTTCCAGCCACAGCGCCGTAAGCTTCTACAAACATTTGCATGGTTTGTTCCGAAAGTCGATCGCACTTTTCCAGTGCCGCCTTGGCAATTGTCGCTCCGGGATCGACCGTTTTTTCAGTTTTCCCAATTTCTGACTCCCATTGTTTAATAATTTTCCCTACCTCCGCTGATTCCGGCGCAAATTTTATGTCCCGCAAAAACTGATAAATTGCCACAATTCCCTGGCCCGAAACTACTCGCTCGATGGATATTCTGGGAATGTCGTGTTTTGCTAACAAATATTTCAGCAATTGAAACTCCAACTCGGAGCGAGGTGCAAAGTCACCGTGTCCCCCTTCGGAAGAAAAAACTCTGATCCCATTGGTGTCGGGAATAGCAAAACATTTGCCCAAACCAGTACCCGCACCAATCACTGCAATTGGATCGCGTTCTCGGAGTTTTCCGACTTGCAAAGTGTGCAAATCTGTCCCATCCAAACCAGACACGCCGTAGCCAATGGCGACAAAATCATTAATTAAACTAACGTGAGATATTCCTAATTCTTGTTCTAGACGCTTTACCTCAAGCTGCCAAGGCAAATTCGTCAGTTTGGCAGTATTGTTAAGGACAGGACCTGCGATCGCAAAACAAGCTGTTTCCGGCACTGATGCCAAGTCCAGCTTCACAGCAGCTTCCGCCAAAAAATGCTGCACCATCGGCACTAAATCTGGAAACTCTCCACTGGGATAGCGCAACTCATAAAGAGGTTTCATTTCACCCTCAACAGTCTTTTCCACTAAGCGTAAAATCGTCTTAGTTCCGCCAATGTCACCAGCCAATAATAATGCCATAAACCTCCGATTAAACCAAATGTTGACAGTTAACAGTTAACTGTCAACTGTTAAATGTCAACTGTCAACTGTCAACTGTCAACTGCCATAACTACCCGTCCTCTGAATTGCCAACCAAGCCCGCAGCACCTCAGCGACTGTCCAAGCTTGTGCGGTGCAGCCTCGCGGCGCGTGGGGCGCGTCCCCCTCAAAAATTTCGCCCAAACTGCCAACTCCGCCAGCTAATATATGATGTGCCATTGGTGCTAGGAATTCGCGAGCTTGTGCTGGGTCTTTGTATACCTGCAAGTGAGCCAACACAAAGGGCCCAATCAGCCATCCCCAAACCGTGCCTTGGTGATAGGCGCTGTCGCGCTGCAATGGATCGCCTCCGTAGTCGCCCCGATACTGCGCGTCTTCCGGCGAGAGGCTGCGAAGGCCAACGGAAGTCAGAAGTTGTTGAGCGCAGGCATCTACCACCCCCCGACATCGATCGGGCGGGAGTAAAGGTGTATACCGCGGCCCATGCTTAGCCCCCATCTCTTTTGGTAACAAGGAATTAGGCGATGGCAGACAGCTTGACCCTAGGGGTAGAGACACGGCGAATATCTGGTTGGGCCGCAGTCGGTCATCATGTCCGTCTGGGCCGTCGAGAACATCGTAACAGTAACCTTTCCTGTCGTTCCAGAAACGAGTGAATCCGGCTGCTGTGCCACGGGCTAATTTCTGGTATTCATAGTCAGGTTTTCCCAATTTTTGAGCAAAACTGACCATTGCTTGTATGGCATTGTACCAAAGAGCGCTGATTTCGATCGGCTTACCAATCCGCGGTGTCACCACCCAATCGCCGATTTTTGCGTCCATCCAAGTCAGTTGCACCCCCGTTTCCCCGGCGTAGATCAAACCGTCCTCGGCATCGAGGTGGATGTTATACCGAGTACCCTTGATGTGCCAATCCACAATCTCACATAATGTCGGCCAGAGTTCGGTCAAAAGTTCCTCATCTCCCGTGGCATCCATATAAGCGCGAATTGCTTCAAAGTACCACAGCGTCGCGTCTACGGTGTTGTATTCCGGGGCACCACCCCGATCGGGAAAGCGGTTTGGCAACATCCCGCGATCGACATACCGCGCAAAAGTTCGCAGGATCGATCGAGCAATGGGCGATCGCCCCGTACACATTGTGAGACCCGGTAGAGCAATCATCGTATCCCGCCCCCAGTCGCTGAACCAGGGATATCCGGCGACGATCGTTTTCCCGTCCCGTTCCTCTGGCACCGGGCGATTGACAATAAATTGGTCGGCTGCTAGCACTAAGTGATTTATCCAAGGAGGAGCTTCTCTCACTTTTGACCATTGTGGCAGCAATTCTTGGTCATAGGTGCGACGGAGTTCTAAAGCCGTATCCCCGTTTAATTGCGGTTTTTTGTCCGTGCTGGCGATTAAAGTCAGAGACTGTCCCGGTGCGATCGCAAAATGGAAAGTCGCTGCGTGCAGATGATCCTCACAACACTCCAATCCCCGCCGCCTTTCGGTTGCGAGGTCAAATCCGTAGTGCCAATTGTATAAGGGCGTAGAAACTCGAAATTTAGCCTCTGGTGGGGCATCAGTTAGCAGGTAGAGGGGTGCAGCTTTGGCAAAAGCAGTCACACACACGCCTTTTTCCATGGTTTCTAGACCGATTTGCCAATCGTCGGCCGTGGTGATGTGGTGATAGTCGCGATAGTCAATTAGGGCCTTGACAGCCAGGGCGATCGGTTTTGAGGCGCGGTGCAAACGATATTGAATATAGGTTGTGTTAGCACTTTGTTGCATCCAAATCCGCTTTTCTAGGATAGCGTCCGCCAGAGCAAATCTCCAAACAGGCGTCGTACCTTCCAGGTGAAAGCTTTCGATGTAGTTATAGCCGTGGGGTTCGATCGTCCCGTCGGTCCAGCGATTTGTATAAAGAGGATAGGCGCGATCGTGATACACCGCCGTCTCGTCCAGTTTGGCCAGCATCAAAGTGCGTCCCAGCGGGGGTTGGAGCGCAGCCACCAGCAGACCGTGATAGCGGCGGGTGAGGAGATTGGCGATCGTCCCACTAGCATAACCGCCGATCCCGTTGGTGACCAACCATTCGCGAGACTCCGCCGAGTCCAGATTGCAGCAGATTTCCCGTCCAAAAGCAATAACCATAGGAACACACTCGCTGACTTGTCATCTACCTTGAGGTCTATTTTAAACATTATTTTCCCCAAAAATAGTCACCCTTAAAGAGGACTAATTTGGCGATCGGGCAAACCAGATTCATGCTTTAATGTAAATGGAATCCACTACTAATTTAGCCGAAGCCAAAAATTGTAAATGTGGTTCAGTCTAAAGTTAGTTGTCTGTTACTCTTTTAAGTTATATTACTTTTAAAACAGGCTGGTTGGCGATCGGGGTTCAACAAACCTATTGCCAAAATAGCATTTTTAGTCAGAGCGCCAACCTATTCCATCGGGAACAGAACTTAAAATGAAGATAGGAGCAAACTACCTTGGCAACAATCAATGCGAATTTACTGTTTGGGCCCCCACCCTTAAACAAGTAGCAGTTCAACTTGTTTCCCCAGACAAACGCCTGCTCCCCATGCAACAATCCGCCACAGGTTATTGGCAAACCACCGCTACAGATATCCCACCAGGAACCCTCTACACCTACCAACTAGAAGGCAACATCCACAGACCAGACCCCGCATCCAAATATCAACCCCAAGGCGTACACTCCCCTTCCCAAGTCATAGATGAAAGCGCATTTACCTGGACAGATACAGATTGGCAAGGCGTACCACTAGCAGAAACCATCATCTATGAACTCCACGTCGGCACATTCACCAAAGCCGGAACCTTTGAAGCCATAATTCCCCAACTAAAGCAACTCAAAGAACTGGGAATCAACGCCATAGAAATTATGCCAGTCGCCCAATTTCCAGGCGATCGCAATTGGGGCTACGATGGCGTATATCCCTACGCAGTCCAGAACTCCTACGGTGGTCCCGAAGGCTTCAAAAAACTGATCGACGCCTGCCACAAACAAGGAATTTCAGTAATTCTTGATGTAGTTTTCAACCACCTCGGCCCAGAAGGAAACTATCTCCGTGACTTCGGCCCATACTTTACATCAAAATACGGCTCAATTTGGGGAGACCCCCTCAACTTCGACGACGCCTACAGCGATGGCGTCCGCCACTACTTTCTGGAAAACGCCCTATACTGGTTTCGAGACTATCACATCGATGGCCTGAGACTCGACGCAATTCAAGCAATATTTGAAGTAACTGCCAGACCGTTTTTGCAAGAAATAGCCGATGCCACCTACGACCTTTCTCAACAGCTAGGACGGCAACTTTATTTAATAGCAGAAAGCGACTTAAATGATGCCCGCGTTCTGCGTCCTAAAGAACTAGGAGGATTCGGACTAAATGCCCAGTGGTGCGACGATTTCCATCACGCACTGCACGCACTTCTCACAGGAGAAAACGACCGATACTACCAAGACTTCGGCAAGTGCGAACAATTAGAAAAATCTTACCGAGAAAGCTTTGTTTACTCCGGTCAATACGCCCCCCACAGAAAGCGAAAACACGGCAGTTCTGCCAAGGATGTACCAGCCCATCAATTCGTCGTATTTTCCCAAACCCACGACCAAATCGGCAACCGCATTTTGGGAGATAGACTCTCAAAAATAGTTGATTTTGAATCCCTCAAACTCGCCGCCGCAACAGTTTTAACTTCTCCCTACATTCCTTTCCTATTTATGGGAGAAGAATACGGAGAAGAAGCACCATTTTTGTACTTCGTTTCACACTCCGACGAAAACTTAATTGAAGCGATCCGCAAAGACAAACAACAAGAATTTAAAATCTTTGAAGGACGAGGCGAATTTCAAGACCCCCAGAGTCCAGACAGTTTCCAAAAGTGCAAGTTAAATTGGGAACTACCAACAAAAGGCAAACATAAAATTCTCTGGGAATGGCACCAACATTTAATTCAACTGCGGCGCACCATACCCGCCCTTAAAAAACTGGATAAAACCAGCCTAGAAGTTTCCAGCATCGAAGCAGAAAAAATCTTATTTCTACGTCGGTGGACAGATGACAGCCAGATATTCTGCATTCTAAACTTCAACCAACAACAGGTTGCTTTTACGCCAGAACTTCCCCAAGGCAATTGGAAAAAGATTTTAGACTCTGCTGAGGCAAAATGGATGGGTCCAGGTTCCACCTTGCCAGAAAAAATAACTTGCGACCAAGAATTGATTGTCACACCCCATAATTTTGCACTCTATGAATTAGATTAAAACAGGAGGCAGAGCCTCTAGATATCTGTTCTCAGGCTCTTCCTAGAAACCATTTATCTCTCGTTTCTCTCGTTCCCAGGCTCAGCCTGGGAATGCAGTCCCGGAGGCTCAGCCTCCTCTTTATCTCTTGTTTCTCTCGTTTTTATCGTTCCCAGGCTCAGCCTGGGAATGCAGTCCCGGAGGCTCAGCCTCCTCTTTAAAATAAAAAACCATAAAAAATTAGGAGTAAAATTAACATGATGCGAATTCCCACAGCAACTTATCGGATTCAATTTCATGCAGGCTTTAACTTTGAAGCCGCCAGACAAATCGTTAGCTATCTAGAAGAATTAGGCATTACCGACTTGTACGCTTCACCCATATTTAAAGCCAGAAAAGGCAGTAGCCACGGCTACGATGTAGTTGACTCAAATCAGCTCAATCCAGAATTGGGAACCTCAGAAGACTTTGAAGCACTAACGGACGAAATCCACAACCGAAAAATGGGATGGTTGCAAGATATTGTCCCAAATCACATGGCTTACGACACTCAAAACTTGCTGTTGTTAGATGTATTGGAACACGGACCAGATTCCGACTATTTCGATTACTTCGATATTGAATGGGATCACGGTTACGAACATCTCAGAGGTCGAGTGCTGGCTCCGCTGCTGGGTAATTTTTATGGAGAGTGTCTCGAAAATGGCGAAATTAAACTAAAATACAACGACCAGGGGTTAAGCATCAATTACTATAGCTTAAAATTGCCAGTCAAAATACAATCCTACGGCAATTTCATCAGTCATAACTTGGGACATTTAGGCCGCGAATTAGGCAGACGTCATCCTGATTTTATCAAGTTTTTGGGAATTCTTTATCTGATTAAGAATATTCCTTCAGAAACCAAAGGAAAAGAAAGATACGATCAGATAGCTTTTGTCAAAGGACTGCTGTGGGAACTCTACAATCAAAATCCGATTGTTAAAGAATTTATCGATGAAAATATCAAGTTTTTTAATGGAGAAAAGGGGAATCCCGAAAGCTTTAACCTACTGGATGATTTGCTGTCCGAGCAGTTTTACCGTCTGGCTTTTTGGAAAGTTGGTGCAGAAGAAATTAACTACCGCAGATTTTTTACTGTCAACGAACTAATTTCGGTAAAAGTCGAAGATATAAAAGTTTTTCATAAAAATCATGCTCTGATATTCGACTTGGTTGAAGAAGGAAAATTTACTGGATTGAGAATTGACCATATCGACGGACTTTACGATCCCACAGAATATTTAAAACGGCTGAGGCACAGAATCGGTGATATTTACATCACTGTGGAAAAAATTCTCGAACACAAAGAAGATTTGCCCTCCTACTGGCCCATTGAAGGAACCAGCGGTTACGACTTTTTGAATTACGTAAATGGCGTTTTTTGTCGGTCCGATCGCGAACAGCAATTTAGCGATATATATTACAGATTCACTAGGCTCAGCGTCCCCTACGAACAGTTGTTTATAGATAAAAAAAGGCTAATTATTGAGAAAAACTTGGCGGGAGATGTAGACAATCTCGCTCAACTTTTGAAAAATATATCCGGTCAATCTCGACAGGGAAATGACTTTACTCGCCCCGGATTGGAAAAAGCCTTGTCAGCAATTTTGGCGATTTTTCCAGTTTACCGAACTTACATTAATCAAGAAGGCTTGAGAGAGTCCGATCGCACTTATGTAAAAGATGCGATCGCCAAAGCCAAACAACAAATCCCACTGCTGCTAAAAGAACTGAATTTTATCGAAACAATCCTGTTGTTGGAAGCAGAAGAAACCTTAACAACCGAACAAAAAGAACAGCGTCGCCACTTCGTGATGAAACTCCAGCAGTTGACAGGCCCTTTGATGGCAAAAGGCATTGAAGACACACTTTTATACGTCTATTACAGACTGTTATCACTCAACGAAGTGGGAGGAAACCCCAGTCAATTCGGTGTCTCCCTCACTGAATTTCACCAATTCAACCAACATCAGCAAGCAGTGTGGCCGCACAAAATGAATGCCACAGCTACCCACGATACCAAGCGTGGCGAAGACGTGCGCGCCCGAATTAACGTACTGTCAGAAATCCCCGATGAATGGGAACAGCAAGTCAAATCTTGGAGAGAGTTGAACTCTTCCAAAAAAGTCAACTTGGTGAATCGTATGGTTCCCGATACTAATGATGAATACTTCTTTTACCAAACCTTAATCGGTAGTTTCCCGTTTGAAGAAATCGAAAATACCGACTTTATTGACCGCATGAAAGATTATGTGATTAAAGCCGTCCGCGAAGCCAAAGTTCATACTGCTTGGCTGAGACCGGATAACGAATACGAGACTGGCTTTATGACTTTTGTCGATCATGTTCTCCAACCTGGTGAACAAAATCAGTTCCTCAAAAAATTCGCACCTTTCTGGAAAAAAGTAGCTGATTATGGAATTTTAAATTCCTTATCTCAAACATTGCTAAAAATCACCGCTCCTGGTGTCCCCGATATTTATCAAGGTACGGAATTTTGGGATTTAAGCCATGTCGATCCAGATAACCGCCGTCCCGTTGATTTTGAGCGCCGAATTCAGGTATTGCAGGAAATTAAACAACAAGCTAAAAGTGATATTTTGCAACTGATTGAAGAGTTGATATCAACCAAAGAAGATGCGAGAATTAAGTTGTTTTTGACCACCAGAGCTCTGGAAGCCAGAAAACAATACTTGAAAGTTTTTCAATCAGGTAATTATCAGCCACTGGAAGTAGTTGGGAGATTTAAAGATAATCTCATCGCCTTTGCCCGCAGCTACGAAAATACGACAGCTATTGTCATTGCTCCTCGGTTTTTGACTGGGATAGTCAAGCCAGAAGAAATGCCACTAGGCGAAAAAGTCTGGAAAGATACGAAGCTAGAATTGTCCGAGGAAATGCCGTCTGTTTGGAAAGACGCGATTACAAATCAGATGGTAGAAAGTAACGGTCAATTAGCAATTGCTGAAGCTCTGAATTACTTTCCTGCGGCTTTATTGATTGGTGAAAACAGCAATTAAACTTATAGGTTGCGTCAGATATTGATTATTTCGATTTCAACAGGTTGTTTGGAACTGACGATCGACCGGACATGATATTATTTATCCCTGTAGGATGTTGACAAGTACATGAGAATAGTGTAAATTATATTGTCAAGGTCAATAAAGCAAAAGTGAATCTGTGCTGTACGGCTGTGAGGGCTGGCAGCTTTAAAGTTTGAATCAATTTTAATAAACACAAAACCTAGTTCGGGACGGATGTGAGGTTCGCGGGGCTAAGGAAGTGGTGAAGGTTGCATGAATTGCGATCGCCCCTTATCCGGTCTTTTGTGTTTTTTGGCAAACAATTAGTTTTTTAAGAGAGGTTACTAACAATGATCCGATGGCAATCAATGACTGGCGTGGTAATGGGCGCGATCGCGATCGGCAGCCTAGCTATGAACGCTAAACCCAGCCAAAGTCAATCAGCATCAGGCTTTATGTGCGATGCTTCATCCGGTTCCCCCGCGACGGTGTACCAAAACCGCCAAGGGGCACGGGAGGTTTGGATTAACTGGATTTCCGACTACTTCCGCGACTCTGGCTACGATCCCATGACGCGCTGCCGCGAAGTCAGCGCGCGCTTGGAAACCTACCGCCAGAACAAACAGCTAAAGTTTGTGACAGTTGGCTACATGAACGGACAGCGAGTGATTTGCACCGCTAGTCAAGTCAACGGGCGCTGCGACGGCTTGATTTATACACTCAAACCAGGTCAAGACTCGGTTCGCACATTGTATCAATTCATGGGGTTGCGGGAGGGACAAGCGGGTGTACCTTCCCTGTCTGAAAGCGATGCGATGCCTTACATTGACGCGCGCCCACGGTTAGGGGAGGAAAGTGGCAACTCTGTAGCGCCTCCTGCGCCGGCTAACAATCAGCCAGCACCGGCTAACAATCAGCCGGCACCTCAACAGCCCACTGGTGGTGGAATGCGGGAGCTTTAAGGTGAGCAATTTGCTACGCATGGTGGCAATTTGTGCGATCGCGGCGAGTCTTTTTCCAGTAAGAATCGCCGCTCAACCTGTGATGGCGAATTATGGGGTTGCTGACAGTCAAAGTGCCGATATTGAGCGGTTGGCGAGGTTGATGACGGTGCGAATTTTAACACCGAATGCTTCTGGTTCGGGGGCGATCGTCCGGCGGCAGGGGCAAGTTTATACAGTGCTGACAAGTTGGCACGTTGTGGCGTTCAGCCAGCAGCATACCATGATTGCGCCCGATGGCCAGAAGTATCGGCTTTTGGGAGCGCCGTTGCAGTTGGGAAATGCGGATCTGGCGATCGTCCAATTTCGCAGTTCCATTCAGTATCAAGTAACCAGAATTAGCACTGATTTATTAACAGTAGGAGAACCTGTATTTGCCGCCGGATTTCCGATGTATCGGGGAGGTAGTTCAACTACTACTTTCGACCAAGGAATTCGGGCATTTCGGTTTACTCAAGGCGTTGTATCAGTGCTACCACCAAAATCCCTCGCTCAAGGCTATCGTTTGGGTTACACGAACGATATTGCTGTGGGGATGAGCGGCGGGCCAATTTTTAACAGTCAGGGGTTATTAATTGGCATTAATGGGCGGGTGAAAAATCGCGACCCAGATTTTGGAGTGTATGCGTTTGAAGATGGAACAGAACCGTCAGGGAGAATGTTAGAGCAAATGGTTAATTCTAGTTGGGGAATTCCGATTAGTACCTATTTGCGTTTTGTTTCGTCTTACAGTTCATCGTCGAATTACCTGGCTAATAGTCGATCGGCGATTGAAATCGCTTCTACACAAACGAAGTCCGCCTGCGCGGACTAAGAAATAAGCGGGATATTTAGTCCACTTAAGTGGACTTATGCTTTGAGACAGGGATTTTAATCCCTGTCGGATCGGTGAGAAAGTGCAAGATATTTAGTTTCAGATTATCAACGGAGTTAGTTTATGAATTTAGGTTTTAATCGGTCTAATTACCTTCCTGGTATTGTCGCAGCAACGGTAGCGGTAGCAACAATTGTCATCAGCGAGCCCGCTATGGCAAAAACGGCTAGAGAAATAGCAAAAATTGCGTTTCCAACTACAGTACAAATCAATAATAATCTCACCCCAAATAAAGGTGGATCAGGAGTGATTATTGCCAAAAAAGGTAAGACTTACACGGTGTTAACAGCGAATCATGTGGTGATAAACCCTAATACCGACTACATAATTCGGACGGCTAAGAAGAAAGAGCATAAGGTGACGGAAGTGAAGGGTTTTCAGGATAATGGCAAGGGGACGGATTTAGCAGTTGTGATGTTTGAGAGTGATGAGGAATATTCAGTTGCACCGATTAGTAATTCCGATGAAGCGGATATCGGTTCAGGACTTTATGTTTCAGGGTATCCTTTGGCTACTTCTGGCAGTCAAGAACGGGAATATGCCTTTACGAATGGGCAAGTTGCTAATGTGCGATCGAGTAACGAGCGGGGATATACGATGCGTTACGATGCGGTGACGCGGCGGGGAATGAGTGGCGGGCCTGTTTTTGATGTTAGCGGCCGAGTGATTGGCATTCACGGAGAGGGAGAAAGTGGGGGGCTTGCAACTGTTAAAAAAAATGATGAGGCAAGTCAGGAAAGTGGGCAAAGTGGGCAAACTACAAAAGTTATTGAAGGTCAGGAAGAAGTGAAAACAGGGTTAAATTATGCGATTCCGATTAATACTTTTGTGGAGATGATGTCGAAGGTGGGGATGGATAAATCTGCTTTGAAGGTGGATAATAAAGCGCCGGAAAATGTGGATGCGGAAAAGGTTAAGCAGTCTGATGTTGATAATTGGGCGGCTGATTTTGGTAAGGAGATTCTTAAGGATGTGATTCGAGGGGGAATTCGGAGGATTTTACCGTTTTAGAGTTGTAGGGGCGGGTTCACCGATCGATTTTGCCACCCACCGATAATCTTAATAAACCCGCCCCCACCCAACCAATAACCCACGAATAACTATTCCCGCCTCACCGTTAAATTCAATTAATTCTTGATTTCTGGGTGGGATGGGGGCGGCTTTATAATTTTTTTTATGGCTGTAAAATATCTAGGCGAACCCGCCCCTACAGGGTTAATTGGAACATTATTTAATCATTGAATTGAGGTAAATTATGCGTCGTATTCGTCTTTTGGCTCTGGGTATTGTCAGTTTTATTGCGGTTTTAATGGGTGCTTTGCTTGCTCCTGGTACGTTTGTTAATCGGGCTTTATCGGCTGCACTTTGTACGGTTTTTAGTTTTAATTCTACAGTTTGCACGGTAAATTTAGCTCAGTCGGGCGATCGGGTGGTGGCGGCTTCCTCAAGATCCGGGGCCGAATATTATCAGACCAGAGTTTGATAATCGCGATTCGGGTAAAACTCCTAACGTGCCAGTTCCTCGGAATATAAGTTTTCAAGATGATGGAGCGGGAAATGCTACTTTCACCTCAGTAGATCAAAATGGATGTTCACGAAAATATAATTTTAAATCTGATGCAAACAAATTCCATATAGAATCTGTAACCCTCGATATTCCTGTTAATGAAAGTAATGTATGTAATAACTTATCAACTCAAATGTATGCTAAATTTACACCTGACGGTAAAGAGGTAATTTTTAGCTCAATTAATAATGCACCACCTGTGAAAATTCAAGGCATAGATGGTCGTATTTGGACAATTACTTACACTGATGAATCTGGCAAGAGCATGGTTAAGCAAGTTTCTCTCGAAGTTATAGGACAGAGCAAACAACCTAAGCAATTTATGATTAGTAGAGAAGTTGAATATGACAAAAGTAAAATTCATGAATTGCAGAGTAAAAAAACATACGGTTCTGATTTTATATTAGCAAAATTGTCTAAAACCGATTGTGAATCACTAAAAGCTCAATGTGAACAAGGATTGTGGGTTAAAAGAAATTTAGATCCAATAATAAAATCCTTAACAGCTATATTATCATTGCCATTCTTACAATTCTTCACATCAAACATATCAAAAACGATCCTGGCTACAGCTATTGCACTAGCCATTAACGTACTTCCAGAAGTAAGTAGCCTAGAATGTACTACCCTGTTTGGTGATAAGTACGCCTCTGACCAACTTAATAAGTCGCGACAAGATAATAAAAATATTCAAGATTGGATGGATAAGGCACGGAAAAGTTTAGATTGCGATCATAGTGGAACAGTTGTAACTGCAAGAATCTCACAGGTTGATGATGTAGCCAGAATCTATGTTGATGGTAAAATAGTCTTTGAAGGTTTCTATGCTTATGGTGAAAAAGGAGGCGATACAGGTTGGCAACCTATTAATGTTGGTAGTGGTAGGCATCAGGTCAGACTGGTAGTAGAGAACACCTATCCTGGTGAATCAGGAGGATGGTTTGAAATTAAAGTTAACGGCGAACTGAAAATTAATCAGGGTCGTCCTTTCCAAAAAGATCGGATTACTGGTATTAAATACGATCAAACAACCACGCTCGAAGTTCCTTAATGTGTAGTAAATGGATAGTAAAATGTGGGATAAAATTTGTAGGGGCGGGTTCGCCGATCACTTTTGACACCCACCAATAATCTTAATAAACCCGCCCCCACCCAACCAATAACTCCCGAATAACTATTCCCGCCTCACCGTTAAATTCAATTAATTCTTGATTTCTGGGTGGGGTGGGGGCGGGTTTACATAATTTGTCGATGGGTGGCAAATATCTAGGCGAACCCGCCCCTACAGGTCTGGTAAAATGTGGGATAAAATTTATGGTAAAATAACGATCGCCCTTTCATCCATCCGCGTCAATCTACGTGCATCTGCGGTGAAAAAAAGAGCGATCGCCTTTCTGGATGGGAAGGGCGATCGCCTTTATTTATCTGGTCTTAAACACTGGCATAATGTTTAGCGATTAACTCTCTAACTAACGGTAATAACTCCAAAGGAATTTGGACAAACGCTTGATCTTTATTGTCAAACGCTGCTTCATCTTCTGCTACTGCTTCATCTTCTGACTGTCGATCGTAATGTTCGATCGTTTGGCGTACTCGCTGTTCATCCCAATCCAAGGGAAATTTATTTTGTGTTGCCATATTTACCTACCACGTTGTCGGCGTTTATAAGCACTCAAAGGTTTACCCGTTAACTCATACGCTGTTATAACAAAAGCGCTATATGACTCAGGTTCAGGAACGTAAACTATCTTAAGATAACGGCCATCTATAGTTTGACCAATAGCTACCCGCGTACCTTCACGCCCCAAACGATCCTCACCTGGCTTTCTCAGTATATCCTCAACTTCTACCTCATTGACTCCATGCTCATAGATATGAGGTAAATCAGTTTCAGGATCTATATAAAAGCGCAAATTCATACATTAATTCTTTTTTTAAACAGATTAACCCCAATCTAATATAGCATAAAAATTGGCAATGTGATGTATAAGGAGCTATGAAAATGAAATTTCCCTTGTTTAAAAGAGTAGCATTACGAACCGATGTACCCAAGTACAAACTCTGTCGAGGATATCTTGCCACTATTGTTGAGCATCATCCCCACCCCGATGAGGATGGCTACAGTCTCGAAGTTTTTAATGCTTTAGGTGAAACTATAGCTGTAATTACCTTAGACAGTCCTGGACGCACGGGCGGTCCGAAACCGGGTTTGTTACCAAATTGCCAAGGGATGCGAATCTGACTCCCAAGTAATAGAAGAGACATCTCCCATAATTATACTATTTCTCTAAAATCGTGCAATAATCTTTGACCCTCCCTAACCCCCCCTTATAAAGGGGAGGGACAAGACTAATGTTGCATTCTTTTTTTAAATTGGTATTATTGTGGAACAGGCAGGATGCCTGTTCTTGACAAGCTTTTTAGGAGATGTCTAAGTAGCACTGAAGTTATTGAGGCGTTTGGAACTAGAGTCGGCCTACCGAGAAGCATCTCTAGAAAATGACCCGGATTCGGACGTGACAGTTGCAGATGGACTGACAGATGAAACCTGTTGAAATTTACTATGCAAACCTCAGCCCTGCGGTGGGTTCCGAGATGGATAAACGCCGTCCCATATTAATAGTCAGCAATGATGCTAATAACCGTGCTGCAAATATTGCATTGAGACTTGGATTAAGGGTGATATATCTGCGGCAAAAAAGAGCGATCGCTCTTTCGTGAAAAATAGGCGATCGCTTTTTTGGTTGGTACGGGCGATCGCCCTTTTCTAACTCCTCTTCTTTGCGATGCGCTAAGTAAAAGATGAACAGCCGCTAAGTTTATAGCACACACAGGCAGAACAGCCAAAAAAGCGATCGCCCCTACCAACCACACAAAATTTATACAACAAAGACGGCAAATACAACAAAAATTATACGGTTTGCCACAATACCCCGATCGCTCAAACCCCGTACATTAGGAAGAGTAAAGAAAAGCAGTCAACAACTGTAGCGCTGCAAAGCCGATGAATGCAACCGTCCCTCACAGGTTCGGTAAACACGCCTTCATCCCAAGGTCTAACCGCCCGCAGTATAGAGATAATCACCCTATCGAAGACTGTATTAAAGCAGGACTCACTATCCGTACACCTACCCAGGTGAAATCGCAGTCCTGAATAACCAGACTATCACACAGATAGAAAACCAAAATTTTGTAGAGATTGGAGCCGGAACACCCCTATGGGAAAAGTAGTTGGAATTGACCTAGGTACGACAAACTCCTGCGTCGCAGTTATGGAAGGCGGCAAACCCACCGTCATTGCCAACGCTGAAGGGGGTCGCACCACACCTTCCGTCGTAGCATTCACCAAAAATGGCGATCAACTTGTCGGACAAATCGCCAAGCGTCAAGCCGTGATGAACGCCGAAAACACCTTTTACTCAGTAAAACGGTTCATCGGCCGCCGCGTTGACGAAGTAACCCACGAAACCACAGAAGTTTCCTATAAAGTCCTCAAAGTCGGAAACAGCCTCAAACTCGACTGTCCCGCCCGCGGCAAGCAATTTGCGCCAGAAGAAATTTCTGCCCAAGTTCTGCGCAAACTGGTAGAAGACGCCAGCAAATATCTAGGCGAAACTGTTACCCAAGCAGTAATTACCGTTCCCGCTTACTTCAACGACTCCCAGCGCCAAGCTACTAAAGACGCTGGCAAAATTGCCGGGATTGAAGTGCTGCGGATTATCAACGAACCTACAGCAGCAGCTTTAGCCTACGGGTTAGATAAAAAGAGCAACGAAACCATCCTCGTATTTG
>RDXH01000095.1 GCA_004292745.1 Oscillatoriales cyanobacterium
AGTCCCCGCATGGTAAAATTAGAACTGCCCATAATAGCATTTTCAGTTCCGTTATGAGCAATGTGATACATTTTGCCGTGCAGTAAATTAGATTGCTTGACCGACCGTATCTGCACTTTTTTTTCAATCCATTCTGCACATTCTTTCGCAACCCGTTTTTGCTGCAACCGATTCTGTAGCTGCAAGCCCTCATCCTCAATTTGGAACGCCTTTTTATCAGTTTTACTGGGGTCAAGGGACTTGATGAAGCGCGGTTCGCCAAACAGAAATTTCAAGCTTTTAATACCTAGAAGTTGTTCCTTCAAAGCATCAAAGGCATAAATTGTAAAGTAAGCAGAAACAATGGATAGGGTTGAGTTTTCCTCGACCTTGGCTTTCAAAAAATTGCCCACAGTTCCGCGATGACGGTTGTCTCTAATTGCCGACTTTGGAAGAGAAGAATCATGCTGTGACATAGCCTACCTTTATGCGGTTGTTGCATTAGGCTATATTCTACTGGTACAACTACAAAAGTGCAATTATTTGACGATCGCCACAGTAACTCATGACTGGGGACGGAGGACTAAAAACTATTTTCTAACTTTAAAAAATGCACCCGCCCCGAAACTTCCCCCGCCACAATTGTCACCCCATCCGGTGCAATAGCACAAGATTTAAACGCACTATCTCCCCTAAAAATAGCAATTACTTCTCGACTTAACAAATCCCAAACTCTCAGGGTATTGTCATCAGAAACAGAAATCACCCTAGTCCCCACCGTCGCCAAAGCTGTTACCGCATCACCATGACCAGCCAAAGTGAAAATTTCCTTTCTACTTGACAAATCCCACACTTTAATCATGCTCTTCCTACCCCCAGAAACTGCCCATTTACCATCCGCTGTAACTGCTACAGCATTGACTGAATTTTCATCACCTTTGAGAGTGAAAAGTTGATTTTTTACTACTAAATTCCAGAGGTCAGCCAAACTATTTTTTTCGGTTCCCAAACTCCAAACTTTGAGATTTTTATCACCAGCCGCAGAAATTAACCGTTTACCGTCAGGAGTAACTGCAACAGCTTTTATCCCGTCAGTGTGACCGACAAATGTAAAAATTTCTTCTCCTGTTTCCAGACTCCAAACTTTAATAGTTGTGTCACCGGAACCAGAAATTACCACCCTGCTGTCCGCAGTCACAGCCACAGAATTTACCCAGTCTGTATGACCTGTGAAACTCCTAATTTCCTCTCCTGTTTCCAGATTCCAAACTTTCATCGTTTGGTCCCCGGAACCAGAAATTATTCTCTGGCTGTCTGGGGTGACAGCAATTGCTTTAACCCAATCTTTATGACCATAAATAGTCAAAATTTCTTCTCCATTTCCCAAATTCCAGACTTTAATGGTGTTGTCGCCAGAGCCCGAAATTGCTTTAGTACAATCTGCTGTCACTACCACAGAATTTACCGAGTCATGATGAGCTAGAAATGATACATTTTCTGTTTCTGTTTCTGGGGACCAAACTTTGAGAGTTTTGTCAGAGGAACCAGAAACTATCCGTTTACCGTCCGCACTCACCGCTACTGCATTCACCGGGGCGATGTGACCGGTAAAACTGAATATTTCTGCTTTGGTTTCTAGATGCCAAACTTTGAGAGTTTTGTCACCGGAAGCAGAAATTACTCGCTCGCCATCGGGAGTTATTGCCACAGATTGGATGAAACTGTCATGACTTCCTAATGTAAATAGTTTCTTTCTTTCTCTCAAACTCCAGACTTTTATTGTGCCGTCATAACTACCAGAAATAATCTTTTCTCCGTCGGGACTAACTGCTACTGATTTGACCCAATCCCGATGACCTGTCAGAGTGAAAATTTCTTTTCCCGTTTCTAAATTCCAGACTTTGATGCTGTTATCGCCGGAACCGGAAATCAACCGCTTGCTGTCCGGTGTTACTGCTACTGATTGTACAAAACTTGTATGGCTTTTGAGGTTAAAAATTATTTCCCTGTTTTTTAAATCCCAAACCTTAATACTGCCATCCCATGAACCAGAAATTAGTGCTTTGCCGTCAGGAGTAACTGCTACAGCTTCTACGGCAAAGGTATCGCCACCAAAGGTAAATACTTCTTGTCCTGTTTCGAGGTTCCAAATCTTGATGGTATTATCCCAAGAACCGGAAATTAGTTGAGTGCCATCGGGGGTTACTGCCACAGCATTGACGTAGGTAAGATGACCTGTTAGGGTGAAAATTTCCTCTCCTGTGTCTAAATGCCAAACTTTGATATTATGGTCGGATGAGCCAGAAATTACCCGCTTACCGTCGGGGGTAATTGCTACAGCTTGTACCCAATCTGTATGTCCGGTGAGGGTGCGCTGCAATCTTCCTCCCGGAGGGGTAAAACTGGGAGTTAATGGTCGGAACCAGGGATATTTCTGTTTTTTTGCTTGGGCTAGTAGTGCTTGAATTTCGGGGATTTCAAAACACATCAAGCGAGCTATTAGTTGTGTGGGTAATTGGGTATGATCTGGGAGGATAATGTGGGCAGAAATTCGCAGTGTTTCTTGGATTAATTTGAGGGTTTTTATTTGGTGAGAGTCGAGTAAATTCGGGAGGTTTATTGCTAAATTGTAATCTTCTATTAGGGGCTGTACTCCAGATGCTGACAGCTTAGTTTGAATAAAATTGTAATCTGTTAGTAAGCTGTATAATCGATTGACGTCGGAATTGGCGACTAACTGACTGGGCTGGATTTCCAGTTCTGGTGTCTGTGCTGCGGGCAGCATGGGCTCTGACCCTGGCGTAAACTCGCTCATAAATTTTTGGATGTTTTTGTCAAATGTATGCGATCGCTAACTGCACCTTACTAACAACCCGATCGAGAAACTTGTCTCTTTGGTTAGCATGACATATTTAATTTCTGTTTGCTACTGGTATGGCACCCATCTTTGTAATTAAGAATTATATCATTATTTTATTTTTTTGATTGTTGTTAATGGCTCGTCCTGACAGGATGATTGTCCCTCTGTTGCTATCCCTGCTATTTTCTGTGGCAAAAGCGCCCTCTACGGTTACTTTATCTGATTAATTTCAAACTGAAAACTCCTTGACAGCTTTGCAGGTGTTCCTCATTCCTTTAAAATATACAAAATAGAGAAGTATTGAGTTCAGAGACAAAATTCATGGATGTTATCGAGTTTTTCGAGCTAAGTGCAGGCAAATGGTTTTCGCAGCGCACCGTACACTATCTCAATTCCGGGGAATTGCAGGCTGGCAAATCTGAGCTCAAAATAGAAATACTGACGGCTACTGAACCCGCAGTCGTGAAGCTGTGCCAACAGCACTCGATCGATCCGAATTCCACGGGCTTAACTAGCGTTAGGGTGAGTTGGGAGGGTACTCCCGATCGCACTGAGCAAAAACAAATCGGTTCTACAATATTAGCGGTCTTACCCAATGCCGACAATCCCAGGGAAGGCAAAGTGCTCCAAGACAAGGGCAACACTCGCTACGTGATGGGCTGTGATGACGTGCTGACATTGATTACGGAATCTGAAACTATCCATGCTGAAGAACGCCTCTGGTATCTCATCCCCAACCTCCGACTGCGTACCAGTGTTGTCAAGGAAGCTAACGGTAATGAACAAGCTTCTTTTTGTTCAGAAATTCGGATGGGAGCAGCCCCCACCAAATAAAATTTGTGTTATTTGTTATTTGTTATTTGTTATTTGTTATTTGTTATTTCTGGTAACTAATAATCAATAACGAATAACCCAGAACCAATTCCTCCCCTTCGCTTCGCCCAGTTCCCAAGGCCCGTATCAGACTTTTTTTCTTCTTTCTCCCTTTTTTCTGTGGCCTTCTTTGGCAATAGCTTTTAACTTGGAGTGAAAATCAGTATGTTTGACGATGGGGACTGATTTATCAACCAATTCCGAGGCGACTGAAATATCAGCTTCGGCTTTATCTGCCACAGCAGTTACTGCCAAATCTTCATAAA
Organism: Oscillatoriales cyanobacterium; assembly: GCA_004292745.1. Lineage (GTDB taxonomy): Bacteria > Cyanobacteriota > Cyanobacteriia > Cyanobacteriales > Microcoleaceae > Microcoleus > Microcoleus anatoxicus. Next base: position 3,979 of record RDXH01000095.1, read on the forward strand.
TTACAACTTCTGCATTTTCCCTGGTGCGATTGACTGCGGACAATTCTGATGTTTCCTCAGTCTCTACTTTGGATAGTTCTGCATCGTCGGCGGGATCGAATTCAACATCGGGAGTCGGAAGCAAATCTAGTTCTAGCTCATCTAAATCAGATTCTGGACTCGGTGAAAATATCTGTTTTTGTGACAACTTAAAATCACTTTCCAGCATAAAATCTTGAGGAAAGTTGCTGCAAACTAAGCGTTCAAACTCACCATTAAAATGATATACAGGTTGGTTCAAACGCTGCCACATACTCAATATTTGTGCCACAGAAACGGCTTTGTAACGACCTTGATAAAGCGCTTCAATCACTGCTAAACGGAGCCACTGGCTCGGATAATTAGTCAGCCATTCACCAGCCAATTTTTCTGCTTTGTTGCCACCTAGGTCAAAACCATAGTGAACCAGCAGAGCTGCTGCTTGTGCAGATATTGCCGTCACTTCTGTCATTTGTTAGTTGTTAGTTGTTAGTTGTTAGTTGTTATTTGTTATTTGTTATTTGTTATTTGTTATTTGTTATTTGTTATTTGTTATTTGTTAGTTGTTATGGTTTATTTTATAACTTAAAATCAACCATAATTAATTACCAATAACTAATTGAATTAATCGGATAAACGCACGCCTCCTTCTACAGTTCGTACATCCCCACCAAAGGATTCAGGAGTGCCATTCCAATTGAAGTCGCTAATCCTAAAAGTCAGGCTACCGACTTGACGTTCTGGATTAAAACGTAAAATGATTGCATAACTGCGACGACTGTATTCCAAAGTGTAATTTGTACTAATGGTTTCCTTGGTATCTAAATTAATAGCACTTTGAATTCCGACTCGAAACCCGCCATAAACTTGTTGGACAAGTCCAAAGGAAAGGATTCTGACGTCTACCAGGCGATCGAACAAAAATGGCGATAGACCATCCCGTCCTACCTGAGTGTAAGTCACGTTAAACCCAGTGTAGTCGAGGAAAGGGCGGGAGAAATGACCGAATTGCCCTTGAATGCCGACACTGCCGGCGAGAGAATTTTGTTGATCGTCACTGCTGTAAAAACTCCCAACACCACGGATACCCAAAGCCAGTTTCACGTAAGGAACCACGGGAGTGCGCGTATACTTCAAACCCTGGGTAGGAGTGCGGGGGAGGGATTTACCCTGCCATAGGGTAAAGTCGCGGGTTAAGGCGGCGCTCAGTTGTAAGCGGCTCAAATCGATGCGGTTATTTTCCCTCACAGGTTCGAGCAAGTCAAATCTGTCGGTGTCAGCATTGATAAATTGATAACCGGCTTGGTAACTGAGATTAATGCCAGACTTTCCCAGGGGGATGATGGGGGAAGTGAGAACAACTCCCAGGCTGCTGTTGACGGTTTGAAAGCCTAGAGAACCGTTAAAGAGACGATCGCGATAGCTATATTCCCCCACCAGAGTGTGAGTCCCGATCGACTGCCGCAAACGCAAATTACCCCGAAAAGCATTTTCAGCTAGATTCGGGAAATTATCAAAATTGAGAAATATTGCCGAGCCGTCGAGCCTAGTGCGAGGGCCCAGGGCCGCCGTCAACTTCGCTTTCAGGCCGTAACTATCGGGGGAAAAGGGGCTACCGCCGTGTTTTTCGATCGCCCGCTGAAGATAAACCTGTGGAGTCAAAGTCAGCCTGACTGGCCCTGCTTGCAGTACATCCAAAGCGCACTCAGCATACAAACCACCGCGATCGCCCCCATCGAAGCCAAAGGTCAAACACGGGCCATTCCGCTGCTGACTGTCAAACACCTGTCGGCGAGGATACACAGGTATTTTCACCCGGTTGTCGAACACCAAACGAGGTTTAGTTGTGACCAATTCCTCCGCCGTGGGAGAAATCCTTCTAATCGTCGCCGTCTTGGCGCGGTATTCCAGTTCCGGCGGAGAAAAGGGGTCATTAGTAATCCGAATATTAGTAGCCACCCTCACCCCATCGGGTCGTAGTTCCAGACGTTCTGCTTCAAAGCGAACGCGGTTAACGGCCCCAGTGATTTGGGGTGCGGTCACCTGTGAGCCCTGTCCGCCACCGCCGATGGTAAAGGTAGCGGCGCCAGGGGAGCGAACTCCCCGCACTGGCTGCTGACTGGTAATTCGATCGCTCAGGGGCTGATTGAGAATCGTGCCCGCACTGATATCTGTGGGGAGTGTGGGGGTTAACTCGCTACCTGCTGCGGGTAAGAACAGTTCACCTTTTGCCTGTTCGACAGCACCGGAATTGAGACCGAGATTAAAGTCCATCCGTTCCCCACGGACTACTTGTTGGCCGCGGGTATAGGCGACATTACCGGATGCTATCACTTGGCGGGTGACTAAGTTGACGATCGCCCGATCGGCATCAATCACCGTTTGTCGGAACCGCACCACCACATTACCAATAGCCGTAACAATTTGCTGCTTGTCATCAAACTCCTGACTGTCTGCTTTCACCTCAATCGTATCTGCCGGACTCACAGGGAAAGGTACCGTCCGCTGGGAAGGTGGGGTGCGGACTCCTGGGGCTGGGCCTGGTTTGGGCTTCGGTTTGGGCGATGCTGGCGTTCCGGGCGTTGGGGCGGTACCCGGAGTCGGAATTTCTAACTGTGGTTGTCCGCTTGGTGTTGGTTCCGGGGGTGGTTCGGGAACTGGAATATCCTGGGGTTCAGGAGGTGACTTATCTTCTAGTTGCAGCCCCTTTGCCTGATAACTTCTGTCATCGGGGTGTGAAACCTGCGGTTGTTCCTGTTCCCCCGGTTTTTTCTGAGTCAATAATGCCTCTGGGGTTGGTGCTGGATTCCCACCGGAAAGGTGATTTTGTGGCGGTGCAAAATGATAAGTAGTAAAGGAAGAGTCTTTGGGAGTTTCCCTGGTTGCGGTTTCTACAACGGGAGTGGGATTTTGAAATCTCAACTCAGCAGTGCCGTTTGCCACTGCTGCTAGGGGGTCGTCGATTTCTGAAGGCTCACCTGCTGCTGCGGTTGGGTCCAGGAGTCTGGCTGAGGGGGCTGGTTCCGTGGCTGGTTTTGCTTCTGACAGAACTATAGCTGGGCTTGGTTCCGGTTGTTCTGCGGAGTTGCTGCGGGTGTCTCTATCACTGGCCGCCACAGCGAGGGCGACTTTTTTGGGCTTTGTGATATTGATGATGGCAGGGGGTTCTGGTGGCGGTACCGGATAGGGCATAGTTATAGCAGAAGGAAGATGGAAGATGGAAGAAGGAAGAAGGAAGAAGGAATATGCAATAAAATCAATGGTTTGAGCAATTGAAAACGTCCTAGTTACCTATTTAGGTTGCTATAAAGGAAGAAGGAAGATGGAAGATGGAAGAAGGAAGAAGGAAGAAGTCACCCCCCCTGCCCCCCTAGGGGGGAAATTCAGGAAGAAGGAAGAAGTCACCCCCCCCTGCCCCCCCCAAGGGGGGAAATTCAGGAAGAAGGAAGAAGTCACCCCCCCCCTGCCCCCCCAAGGGGGGAAATTCAGGAAGAAGGAAGAAGTCACCCCCCCTGCCCCCCCAAGGGGGGAAATTCAGGAAGAAGGAAGAAGGAAGAAAATCAATGGTTTGAGCAATTGAAAATGTCCTAGTTACCTATTTAGGTTGCTATAAATGTTTAAACAGAAATTTGATGTCTGAAATTTGCAGTGGCTGCGCTGCTTGGGATGCTGGCTGCTGTTAGAACTTGCTTTCACCACAAGATAACCTCACTGACCAGCGAGGTTAAGTTTGTCTAGCTAATTTTTGATGGTTTGTGGGTTCATGGCAGGGGCTGCTGTGGCCCGCCCCTCATCTGCTGGATGGATTGCTCGCTTGTATCCAATCCGCTAGCATCGGATTTCTGTGGTTGAGTCAAGTGGCTACCAACACCTAAGTACAATTTTTGGTTTTTGGACTCACTTTCAACCATGGACAGTCTTTCCGGTGCAACCCGACATGGATATTATTCCATGTCTCTGCGGTTGGGGTTCCGAGCTGGGTCATTGGACAAAAATCCAAATATGAACAGGGAAACAAAGAATAGGACAACTATATTAACTACGATTTTGAGGGTTAGCACTGTGGGAGTCTCCAAGAATGCGATCGAGCTGAGTGATTTGTTGCTGGTGCAACTTTTTTATCATATGTCAAAGATTAGCGAATTTAATCTTTGCTGTTGATGATTTTTGGGAAGTTGATTTTTGCCCATTCCCACAGTTGTTCGACTATTTTTTCTAGTCGCACCATGATGCGATCTAGCCATTCTAGCACTTGTTCTAGGGGATGCTTGATGTATCCCATTGATTCTGCTGTGGTTTCTAAGCACTCCTGTGCTTGTTCCTCTGGGCTGTTCTTTTCTGTTTCTTTGGTGATGCTGATGTATTTGCTGGGGGTTGGGCCGAGCTCAGGGGTGGTTGCTGTTTCTGGTTGAGTTTTCTGTGTCTGGATCTGAGTTGATGCTTCTAGGTTGCTCTGTCTGCTATTTTTTTGAAGATTTTCTAAATTAGATGTTTTTTGGGGTTGACTTTTTGTTACTTTTATGTTAATGCTACTTTTGAGCTGGGCGAGCAGGTTTTGAATTGCTTCTGGGTATGGTGATGTGGATTTTGGTGTCGATCGACCAGGAGCCAATTTTTCGATTTCCCTATTTTCGGGCTTGACTTTTGTGCTGATTTGTGTTACTTGCTCTGGGGCTGGCGGTGGCACTTGGTCTAGGGAGGGCGGTGCTGGCTCTCCAAATAGGTCTTGCCAATTTAGCCAAGGTCGATCGCCCTTGGTCACGGCTTTCTCAGTGTTTTCCACACTTCTTTGTTGCAAAGAATACTTGATTGCCAGAGATTTTTCTGTATGATCGCTGGCTGCTGTTTCTTTGCCCAGGAGGTAGTCTACTGATGACCAAATCATCTGTTCGATACTTTTGGCGTAGTTTTCGACTATTTCACGGGTGCTTGGGCTCAACTTCTCGGCGGTTGGCTCTATCTGGGCTGGCTGGCTGTCTGTTAAGTCACCAGTAATTTTTGATACTTGGGGTATGGTGAATTCTTCGAGGTTGACGGCGGCGCGATCGAGTAATGTGACAAAGGATAGAGGATTGGTGGCTCGATCGAACTTACTGTAAAAATCTGTGGTTAATTCTGATGTATGGTAGTCTAGCGCACTTGCGGAGGCAATTGCCGGTCGATCGGTTTTGACTCCGGTGATTGGCGCTCTATCGGTTTGAGCTATGATTAAATGGCGATCGGCACCAGTATTAATGGCTTTTTTTATCGCCAGGATTGATTCTCCAAACTGATTTCTTTTCAGCGCCAAGGGACTTGTTTGTACCCAAGCCATCAATTGCCAAAAACCGCGCACTGGCGGAAGTAGGGATTTTGCCGCAGCCTCTTCTAAGCCGAGATTAAATTTTAATTCTTTTTTAGCAATTTCTCGTCGCCCAGGCCCGGAGTTGGCTATTTCCCAAGTTATGCGACCCTCCAAGAGTTCCTGCTGTTCCTGGGTTAAAATATCTAAAATCTGATTTTCTGCTCCCACCAATACTAAACTGCGGGCTGGTAGAAAAGTCGCAATTCCCCGAACTTTCGGTGTGGTGTTAACGGCTGCGCCATTGTTGATGGAAATTTCGGTTACTGGAGTTTCTGTGTCTTGATGTTCTAAAACTAAATTCCTGGGAGTTTTGGCCAGGTTTCGGGTAAAGTGTGTTTGTGCGCCTAAAGCCTCTGGTGTCACTGGGGCTGGCCAATTTTCTGCTGTAATTACAAAGGATAAATTGTCGGATTTTGTCCTTGTTTGCGATGGGAGGAGTATATTTTCAGCCATGTGCACAATGTCTACGATCGCACTTTCTGCGCCTATCTCCTCATCCCACCCATTTGGGGATAAATTCTGAGAAAATTTGAAATTTTCTCTTTCAGCAAATTCCTGCAATTCTGGTAAATCTATTTTTTGACTTGATTCCCGCAGTTGTCTGGTTAACATTCGCGAACTTTGCACCAGCAAGTATGCTGGATAAAGTAGAATTTGGGTAGTGTTAAGCGTTGTGGATTTAACTTGTCGCCAAGTGCGATCGCAATTTTCGGCAACTTGGCGGGACTGTTTGGATATAAATTTTAATAGTCGGCTTTGGTACGGACCACCGTAGTTATTTGAAGACATAATTTAATTTGAGGTTGATTAAACCTTGTTTCTGTCTAATTCTCAATCTTAGCGAAATATGAGTGCTTCTGTGTCATCTGCTAGCAATAATATTTCTGAAGTTGTCGAAAGGCTGCGTCGCCTCACCCTATGGGATGCGCAGTCTGGCTGGAGGTACTACGACTCAGACTTGGCTGTTGTCAATGGGGTAAATATTTGTAACTGGCCTGTTGCCGAACTTAACCATAAAGGACATCTTGCTTGGCCCTCTGGTAAACAAGTTTTTTATTTGGGACAAAATTTTGTAGTTCCTGCAAGTTTGTCAGCCTATCCTGTGACGGGGTTGCGCTTGCTGTTGAGCTTGACTTGGTGGGCAGACAATGTTCAGATTTTTGTGAATGGGGAGTTAGTTGGAGTCGGAGATTTATTTGATTGTGCGGTGCGACTTTTGCTCAGTCCCTCAGTCCTTGTGGGAGATGAATTTTTAGTAATTTTGCGGTTGGTGAGTCCTGGTCACGATTCGGGTGCTTTGGTGAAGTCAGTTTGTGTGTATGAAGCTGCTGATTCTGCTTGTTTTGACCCTGGTTTTGTGGCTGATGAATTGGAGATTTTGCAAAATTCCCTGTCTGGTAATTTCTCAAATTTAAATTCCCAATACTCCCCCACTAGAAATATAGTCCATGGTGGGTTGGTTGTCAAGGGGGAAACGCTAAAATCTCAAGTGGAATTGGCGGTGGGTTTGATTGATTGGTCTGTGGTGGGCGATCGACAAAAGTTCGATCGTTCGCTTTCTAGTTTACGGCAAAATTTACTCGGATTTTTGGACGGTTTTCAGGATGGTTTAAGTGTTGAAACCGCAGAGGGCGCAGAGGGCGCAGAGGGAGGTTGCAGAGGGAGGGTTTTTGGGAGGGCAGAAAGTGATGAGAGTACATCTATATATATAGGAGAATGTAGGGGAAAATCTTCTATATATAAAGGTAAAATTTATTTAGTGGGTCATGCTCATTTGGACTTGGCTTGGTTATGGCCAGTTGCGGAAACTTGGGAAGCGGCACAACGGACTTTTGAGTCAGTGTTGAAATTACAATCGGAGTTTCCTGGTTTCATTTTCTGTCATTCAACTCCTGCACTTTATGCTTGGATAGAAGAGCATCGGCCTGATTTGTTTGCTGAGATTACAAAACAGGTAGTTGCTGGACTTTGGGAAGTTGTTGGTGGGATGTGGGTGGAACCAGATTTAAACTTGATTTCGGCTGAATCAATGGTGAGACAAGTTGTTTATGGACAGCGTTATGCTCAAGAAAAGTTCGGGGAGTTAATGCGGGTAGTTTGGCTACCGGATACTTTTGGTTTTGGATGGCAATTACCTCAGATTTTGCGCGATGGTGGAGTTGATTATTTTGTGACGCAAAAGTTGCGTTGGAATGATACAACTGAGTTTCCCTACGGTGCATTTTGGTGGGAAGGTTTGGATGGTACTAAGATATTTAGCATGATGTCGGGTCCGATCGGCGAAAACGTAGAATCTGTGAAAATGGCGAATCATCTTTTTGATTGGCAATTTAAAACTGGTTTGCAATCTGCTGTTTGGCTACCGGGAGTTGGCGACCATGGTGGTGGCCCGACTCGTGATATGTTGGAGGTTGCGAAACGCTGGGAATTGTCGCCTTTTTTCCCGAGGTTGGAGTTTGTGAAGGCGGTGGATTATTTGGCGTTGATTGAGAGTCAGTTTTCGCCGGTAGTTTCCCAGTCTCAAGCTGATGTTTCGATTGGGGAAAATCAGCCGATTTTGAAACAGGCTGAAATTGGTAATTCGGCGGCGGCTGAATCTGTTAAGTTGGGTGAAACTTCCCAGTCTCAAGCTGATGTTTCTTGGACAAAGTTTCCCAGTCTCAAGCTGATGTTTCAATGCGAGACAATTCGGAGGCGGCTGAATCTGCTAATTTGGATGAAAATTCCCAGTCTCAAGCTGATGTTTCGATGGGGGAAAATCAGCCGATTTTGAAACAGGCTGAAATTGGTAATTTTGCTGCGGTTGAATCTGCTAATTTTGGTAAAACTTCCGAGTTTCCAGTCGATGTTTCAATGCGAGACAATTCGGCTGTGGCTGAATCTGCTAATTTGGATGAAATTTCCCAGTCTCAAGCTGATGTTTCGATTGGGGAAAATCCGGCAATTTTGAAACAGGCTGAAATTGGTAATTCGGCGGCGGCTGAATCTGTTAAGTTGGACAAAGTTTCCCAGTCTCAAGCTGATGTTTCAATGCGAGACAATAATTCGGATGCGGCTGAATCTGCTAAGTTGAGTGAAATTTCCCAATTTCCAGTCGATGTTTCGATGTGGGAAAATTCGGCTGTGGCTGAATCTGCTAATTTGGATGAAATTTCCCAGTCTCAAGCTGATGTTTCGATGGGGGAAAATCCGACAATTTTGAAACAGGCTGAAATTGGTAATTTTGCTGCGGCTGAATCTGCTAACTTGGGTAAAACTTCCCAGTCTCAAACTGATGTTTCGAGGCTTCCTCTTCTTCCCCTGTGGAAGGATGAACTTTACCTGGAATTCCACCGAGGTTGTTACACAACTCACGCGGATCAAAAGCGTTACAACCGTCGCTGTGAAGAATTGCTTTACCAAGCTGAGTTGCTGTCTTGCTTCGCCACGATTTGCGCGGGTGCGATTTATCCGAAGTCTGAATTAGAAATAGCCTGGAAAAAAGTTTTATTTAACCAGTTTCATGATATTCTACCTGGTTCTTCGATCGCCCAAGTTTATACTGATGCTAATCTAGGATGGGCTGAGGTCGATCGCACTTGTCGTTCAATTGTGCTAACATCTTTGGACGCGATCGCCAGTCAAATTTCTCTGCCTTCTCCACCCAAACCTGATGCTCAACCGATTTTAATCTTTAACTCCCTCAATTGGTCGCGTTCGGAAGTTGTCTCTTTATCCCTTCCCGATTCCGCTGCTACCACTTGGGCGATTTATGACTTGTCAGGACAACGGCTGACTACGCAAATTCAACCGTGCGATCGACCACAACCACAATCTACACTGTTATTTTCGGCAAATAATCTTCCCCCTGTCGGCTACCGGGTGTTTTGGCTCTGTCCCGAAGCTGCTGAAACCCTCGAAAATTCGTCGCCCTTACCAGACAATCACGACAAGACATGGTTAGGTCATCCTATAACTACCATGACACGAAACGAGGGTGTTTGTCAAGAAACTCCTTTTGTCCCTACAATAATGCTGCTAGAAAATGAATTTATTCGAGTAAAAGTAGACAGCGAAACTGGAAATTTATCGAGTATTTGGGATAAACTAAATGATAGGGAAGTCCTGAATGAATCTGGAGGCAATCAACTGCAAGCATTTCAAGATAGCGGTCAATATTGGGACGCTTGGAACATCGATCCAAACTATGCAAAACATCCCTTAGCAGCGCCGATACTGAAAGATATTACCTGGATCTCCCAGGGAGAAATACGGCAGAGTTTGCGTGTAGTCAGACAAATTGGTAAATCGGAGTTTTACCAAGATTATATAGTAGAAATTGGTTCGCCAGTGCTGAAAATTAAGACAGTGGTAGATTGGCAAGAAAAGCACGTTTTAGTAAAAGCAGCCTTTGGGTTAAATGTAGAAGCAGATTTTGCAACGTGCGAAATTCCCGGAGGTGCGATCGAGCGCACAACTAAACCGCAGACTGTGGCGGAAAAAGCCAAATGGGAAGTGCCGATATTACGGTGGACAGATATCAGTAATGATGATTTTGGAGTCAGCTTACTGAATGATTGTAAATATGGTTGCGACCTTCAACCAAATCAAATTCGCCTCACATTACTCAGGAGTTCGACTTGGCCAGATGAACAAGCTGATATCGGCATTCATGAATTTACTTGTGCAGTTTATCCTCACCGCGGAAATTGGCAAGATGCTGGTACTGTACAACAGGGATATGAATTGAATTTGCCACTATTAGTTAAGGTATTTCCCAAGTTAGAGGAAAATCACCACCGGACTTTGCCGACTGTAGGTAAATTCCTCGATTTATCAGCAGAAAACTTAGTTTTGATGGCTTTCAAACAGTCGGAAGACAATGCTAATTTGTGGATTTTAAGGTGTTATGAATCCCAGGGTAAAGAGGCTCGGTTAGAATTAGAGAGCGATTTGAGTTTGGCGATTAGTCAGTCAGTGGACTTGTTAGAACAACCGGCAAACTTACCTGAGAAATCAGAGGATGGGAAAGGTTTCCAAATATCTCCTTGGAAAATCGCCAGTTTTTCCATAAAATATGGGGATTACAAATAAATTTATTATCTCCAAAAATAAGCAACAGAATTAATAATCATCATTCCGAGTAAAAAAAATAATGGTACTTGGGTCGATCGCCTCCCAGGCCGTTTTGAGATTAACTACCCCAAAGCCACCATAAAACCTGACTCAACAATAACCATCGTCGCCCGGTTCATCCGTAAACCCGGTACATAGCCCAACCCGAAACCCAGGTAGGTTAATCCCAACAATAGATATTTCAGTGTTATCATATATATTTAAAACCTTTGATGAGCGTAAACTAACACAGGACTAGGATTGGGAATCCCAAACGTCCCCAGGGACAGAGTTGTAAATTTGTTACAGTTAAGCAGCTTTATTGTAAAAATAGGTTTGACTTTGTTACATAAAAAAGTTTAACCCGAGTCAGTAAATTTAATTACAATTGAGTTAATTTAAAAGTGTTTGCTAACAATAACCATTCAATTAACCCAGAAACAAGCAATTCTCATGCCATCTGCACGGGGAACGAACTCGGAACAGCTAAAATTTCGTGCAGTCGAGAAATTGAACGCAATTGGTATCGTACTCTTTACGATAATTTCCCAGGTATTTACTTCGTTCTCGACGCTTTGGGAAGAGTATTTTTGCTCAATCAATTCGGTGCGTCTCGCCTGGGTTACAACGCCCAGGAATTAGTTTTTCATTCAATTTTTAACATATTTGAAAGCGAAAATCAAGGTAAATTGCAGGGAGAGTTTGCCGAATTCGTACAGCCAGAAGATAGTGGTTATAGCCAAAAAATGAAGGCTTGGGAATGCAGATTGACTTGTAAAGATGGCAGGAGAATATGGGTAAAAGCAACCGCATTAACTATGGCGGAACCAGCCTGGGAAATAGTCAAAAACAATAACAATTCCTTTGAAACTTTCCAACTGCCGAGCGTATTGCTAGTTTGCGAAGAAATTACATTACCAACATATTTAACACCAGAGGAAAAAGCTCAGCAAATTTGGCGAAATCAAACTGAGGCGATCGCCAAATTAGCCAAAAGTCAAGCTGCTGAAAGGAAAAATATAGAAGAATTTATCCGAGAAATCACGGAAACGGCTGTGAATGTTGTAAAATGCGATCGAGCAAGCATTTGGCTGTACAGCGAAGACCGCAGCCAGCTTCACTGTCTGGACCTTTACGAACAAAATACCAAACTTCATTTCGTACAAATAATTGTCACAGCAGCAGACTGTCCGGCTTATTTTCGAGCGTTGAAGTCCGAAAGTACGATCGCAGTGGCGGCGGCAACCAACGACCCCAGAACGCGAGAACTTGCGGGTCTTTATTTGTCCGATCGAGGTATTACTTCCCTATTAAACGTACCAATTATGTTTTCGGGTAAAATGGTAGGAATTGTGAATATTGAACGTGCTGCTTGTGACAGTGAGTGGACGGAAAACGAACAGTATATCACCCGAATATTAGCAGATTTTGTCTCCACAAGTTTGTCACTCAGCGAAAGAGCGAAAATCGAATTAACGCGACGAGAACAGCAGCAAAACTTGCTGAACGATTTTTATGACAAACTAGAAGCACGAGTAGAAAAACGCACATCCGAACTCACTAAAGCCAATCAAAAAATGGCAGAACAAATAGTTAAAAAAGAACAAATAGAGGCAGAAATCCGACAGCAGCAGCAAGAACAGCAAATTATTCTGGATTCGATACCAGCCATGATTTGGTACAAAGATACCGAAAGTCATTTGCTGCGCATTAATAAAGTGGCAGCAGCATCTAGAGGTTTGCCTCCAGAGCAATTAGAAGGTAAATCCTTTTATGAAATATATCCCGACGAAGCAGAGCAATATTATTTAGAAGACTTACAAGTAATTAATTCCGGCGTTCCCCGATTAGGCAAAATTCACCAACTGCCCACTGTCTCAGGTCAAAAATGCTGGGTACGCACAGACAAAATACCTTACCTAGACAGCGCAGGTAAAGTAGCAGGTGTGATAGTTTTTTCAGTAGATATTACGGAGTTAAAGCAACTAGAAATAAGACTGCGAGAATCGCGGGATAGATTGAAAGAAAGAGTTGAAAAACGCACGGGGATGTACAGGCAAGCAATGACTGCTTTGTACTCAGCAAATATGCAGCTTCAACAATTAATAAAAAGTGATAGTTTCCCAGAACAAATTAGCCGTAAAACCGCCACAGATCACTTGCTAGAATGTGAAGCTTATTTTGAAGCGGTTGCCGTGGCAGACCGGGATACAATTTTGAATGTCAGCAAAATTTTTGGGGAGTTATTCGGTTACAAACCGCAGGAAATGGCGGGGATGAGTTTGTTGGAACTGCTGTCGCCACAATCTTATAAACAAGCACCACAAATGATTTCGGCAGCCAGCAATACAATCTGCGAAACAGTTTTTATCAAGCGAGACGGGACAACTTTTCCTGCTGAAGTGCGGAGCAAATTCGTATTATATGAAGGTCGATTACTTCAGGTTAAAGCCGTGCGAGACCTGACGGAAAATAAATTACTAGAAGCAGAATTAGAGAGGTCTCGTTCTATTTTGCACGCGACTTTGGAAGCAACAGCCGATGGTATTTTGGCTGTCACTACAGCGGGAGAAATGATTAGTTTTAATGAAAACTTAGTCAAAATGTGGGGAATTACCGAAGAAATTAAAAACTCAATGGATCGCAGAATGCGGTTGGAATTTCTTACTCAACAAGTTAAAGACCCCAAAGCTTTTATCTGCCGAATTCAAGAAATTTATAACCATGCTGAAGCTGAAATCTGCGATATTTTAGAATTTAAGGATGGTCGCACTTTTGAACGCTATACTCAGCCCATTAGAGTGGGACACAATATTATTGGCAGGGTGTGGCGCTTCCGTGATATTACCTCTCGCTCTAAGGTGACGGCAATGTTGGGAGATAGCCAAAGACGTTTTCGGGCAATTTTTGATTCTTCGTTCCAATTTGTCAGCCTGTTGAAACCGGATGGTACTTTGTTAGAGGCTAACCAAACTTCTCTAGATTTTGCAGGAATTAATCTGCGGGATGTGGCTAATCTTCCATTTTGGCAAGGACCTTGGTGGGCAGGGTTTCAGGAAATTCAAGAACAGTTAAAACAAGCAATTTCTCGCTCTGCAAAAGGTGAATTAGTCCGCTATGAAGTGGAATTTAAAGGTACAAATCGGACGGCAACTATAGATTTTTCTCTTAAACCAGTAACCGATGAAACTGGTCAAGTGGTATTGCTATTACCGGAAGGTCGAGATATTACAGAAAGCAAGCAAGCTCAAATCGCCCTGCGACAGCAGGTAGAACGGGAACGCCTAATTGCGCAGATTCAATCGCGCATCCGTTCTTCCCTCGACCTCCAAGATATCCTAAATACTACGGTAGCGGAAGTGCGGGAGTTTTTAGCAACGGATCGAGCGATCGTTTTCCGCTTCGGGCCTGATTGGAATGGAGATGTGGTGGTGGAGTCAGTTGGGGAAGATTGGATACCACTTTTGGGGAAGGTTCTTGATGATTGTTGTTTTGCAAATTCTTATATCGGACAGTATTTGAAAGGCAGAATTCGAGCTGTTGAGGATATTCAAGCTGCGGGTTTGGATGAGTGTCATGTTAATTTTTTGACGGAGTGTCAGGTGAAGGCGAATTTGGTGGTGCCTATCCTACAGCAGGGTATAGAATCTAGGGAAGGTAACGCTTCTTGTTCTGTACCGAAATTGTGGGGTTTGTTGATAGCCCACCACTGTTCTGGACCTCGCAGGTGGCAACAGTTTGATATGGATTTACTGAGTCAGTTGGCTACTCAATTGGCGATCGCGATCGAACAATCTTTACTTTACCAGCAGTTAGCAGCAGCTAATCAAAGATTAGATGGCTTGGTGAATTTGGACAGTCTGACTCTACTAGGAAATCGTCGTCGCTTTGACGAAGTTTTGAACAAAGAATGGGAGCAATGTAGTAGTTCCCAGCCACTATCTTTGATTATGTGTGACATTGATTGTTTTAAACTTTACAACGACAATTACGGACATCAAGCGGGGGATGCTTGTTTGCAACAAGTGGCACGGGCGATCGCAAATACTTGTGCAGAAGTATCTCCAGAACAGCTTTATTTGCCTGCTAGATATGGTGGCGAAGAATTTGGGGTAATTTTGCCAAATACAGACCTGGTTAGGGCGCGGACAGTTGCTGAAGCAATCCGCAGCCGTGTTAAAGCTTTAGCTATTCCCCACATCAAGTCCGTTGTCAGCGATTGCGTGACTCTGAGCTTGGGAGTTGCGAGCATTTCCGAAGGTCAAAACTCACCTAAAATGCTGATAGAAGCGGCGGATAAAGCGCTTTATGAAGCTAAGTCTAGCGGGCGCGATCGAGTAGGGATTAATCAGTAGTCGATAACTTTAGTCCTGGATTAGCTAACAGCTTGCATAGAACACTAAAGTTATCACTACAAAGCATGACTTATTTAGCTAACAGTTGTTGAAACACTTCATACATTTCCCTTGCCAACTTTTGAGGATTCCACAAAGGTGCAAGATGTTCTGGCTGTTTAGATTTAATCAAGTGTTGTTTCACCGCATTTCGGAAACTAGCATCTCGCCCAAACTTAACTCCCCACTGCGTGTATTCTTCCCAACTCCAAGCCGCACCCACATCAAGATTTGCACTTTTGAGAAAAGCATAACCCATCCGGGAAAGATATTGGTCGCCGGATCTAGTTACCACTGGCAAATTCGCCCACAAAGCCTCCAAATTATGAGTGCCACCATTATAAGGATAGGAATCTAAAAGCACGTCAGCCACATAATAAATGGCGCGGTGTTCTTCTTCAGTCTTGGTTTGCCCGACAAACTTAATCCGAGTAAAATCTACTCCTTGAATATCGCATTCTTCGCGGTAAGTGCTGTGAATTACTTCAGGATCGCCTTGACCTTTACGGATTAGCAAACTCTCAGGAACTTCTTTGAGAATTTTAACTTGAGCGCGCACCATTTCAGGATTAGTTTTTCTCCCTGGCGCAACGCAGAGATAAGTCATTTGATCGAACCCAATACCGAGGGAAGTTCTAATCGCTTCTCGATTCACTGAAATGCTTTGTAATGCGCCAATTGCTACGGAACAACTAGGCAATCTCACTAACTGTTCTAAGTAATGTTTTTCAACACCTGCTGGGTGAGTGTGTTCGTCGCACAGAAAATAGTGATTGTCTGAGATATAAGGCGCATCAAATCCTAGCCAGGAAACACATATGCCAGCGGGATACTGGTGTAACACTTCTACATTTGTTGGTACTGTCATCGAGTCTAAATCGATTAATACATCCAAATCGTCTTGCCGCACTTCTGCGAGAATTTCGCCACCATCTGCAAAACCATTGGGATACTTTTTGGGCCAGTAAAATTTGCCTGCCATGTCTTCAAATCGCTGGGTTACTTCATCTTTGTTAAGTTTGCCGGTGACGTAGAGGTGAACGTGGGGAGTGATGCGGCTTAATTCCCGAATTAAAGCTTCGCTGCACCAGCCGACGGAGTGACGACGGAAGTGTTTTGAGAGGAAGCCGATTCTTAAAGGTTTTTGGTTTGTTTGGTAAAGGACTGGTTTGATTCTGTCGATTGATTGCCGTGGAGGAAGGACTTTTTTGTAGTATTCCTTGGCAACTAATCGGTAAAAGCTGGCATTTTTCTCGCGATTATCTCGGAGGTGAGAGACGGCAAATAAGAAGATTTCGTAGAGCAGTTTTAGTTCTATATTGGTAAAGGTTTCGATTTTTTCGTAGGAGAGTGCTTCGATTTCTTCTAGTTTTTGAATTGCCTGTTTGCTCACCCCTGATTGCAGATAGGAGAAAACGTAGGCTGTGGCTGACATGACTGGTACTTGTTCGCCACAGTGTTCGCAGTATTTGTCGGCGACTCTGCGAGCTCCTGCTAGGTTGGTGGAATGGCTTAGTAAGTCGCACAATTGTTGGTGGGCTTCGCTGAATTT
The DNA here is from genome assembly GCA_004292745.1 of Oscillatoriales cyanobacterium. Classification (GTDB taxonomy): domain Bacteria; phylum Cyanobacteriota; class Cyanobacteriia; order Cyanobacteriales; family Microcoleaceae; genus Microcoleus; species Microcoleus anatoxicus. The sequence goes on from RDXH01000095.1 coordinate 20,381, forward strand.
GGGGTTGAATTCGATCGCCTTTTCAAAATTGGCGATCGCCTCCAAGGGCTTATCCTGTTTCTGAATGTGTCCCATCCGACAGTAAACTTCTGCCCAATTTGGTTTGAATACCAGGGCTTCTTGATAGCTGGCTTGGGCTTCTTCCAGTTTGCCTAACATAGATAAAGCGTTGCCTAAATTAGCATGAACATCTGCCCAGTCTGGCTTGATTTTGAGTGCATTTTGATAACTGGTAACTGCTAATTCGTACTTTCCTTGCTGCAAAAATGAATTGGCAAGGTTGGAGTGTAGAACTTCTAATTCTGGCTTTAATTCTAAAGCTTTTTGATAATAAGTGATGGCTGCATCGATATTGCCTTGTTGCGATCGCGCACTGCCGATGTTAGCATAGGCTTCTGCCCAATCTGGCTTAATGGCGATCGCCTTTAAATAGCTTTCAATAGCTTCATCGCGCTTGCCTTGAGTGAAAAGTCGGTTAGCTAGGTTAAAGTGGAAGTCTGCACCGACTAGCTGGGGATTAAGTTCGGATGTTCTCTGAAAACAGGCGATCGCGGCTTCCACGTTGCCATATTTGTGATATACTTTACCTAAATTCCAGTGAGCGCCCGCTAAATTGGGACTGAGGACAATGGCGGCTTCGTAATGGGCGATCGCCTCTTCCAAGCGATCCATTTTAAAATACATACTGCCAATATTGGCGCGAACTTCAGCAAAATTTGGTCGCAATTCTAAGGCTTGAGAATAGGAGCGAATTGCTGCTTCAAGTTTGCCTATAGCTTGCAAAGCATTCCCTAAAGTCACGTAAGCATGAATGTAATCTGGTCGAGTTTTGATGGCCAAATGACACGCTGCGATCGCTTCAGTAACCTTACCTTTTACCAAACAATCTTCTGCCAGATTTTTGTAGCCTTCAACTTCTTTAAAATTGGCAATTTCCTCATTGCTGGGAACATTCAATTGAGAAACTGGTTCAGAAACTTCCGCTGGATTTGTGAAAGAAGTATTTAAATTATTAGTAGTTTCTGATGGCGGCAAATTGATACTAGAAGGCTGTAAACCATAGCCTTCATCTTTGTTGACTGTTACCGCTTGTTGTGTATCAGATTCTGATTCTAATTCAATAAATTTGCTAGGGGTATTTTCCTGCTCTTTTTGTTTAAGTAAATCAGATATTTTCTCTGCTGTGCTGGCATCTTCCGGTTGCATTTCCAGGACTTTTTGATAACAAGCAATGGCTGCATCTAACTTGCCTTGATAGTGGAGAACGCTACCAAGCATCAAACGTACTGAACACAATTTTGGATTAATAGCAATAGCTGTTTTGTAATATTTTTCAGCCTCAGATAATTGTCCTAATTTGTAATACATACTGCCCAAATTAGCACTAGCTTCTGCAAATTCAGGCTGATTTTTTAAGGCTTGTAAATAAGCTTGAATTGCCATTTCCAGCTTGTTTTGACTATGTAAAGCATTGCCCATTGTCAAGTAAGCGGGAGCAAAACTAGGGTTGAATTTAACGGCGAGATGGCAGGAGTCGATCGCCTTTTCAAATTCCCCTTGCAAAGCATAAACTTCCGCCAAGGTTTTGTAAACTTCTACATCTTCCCCATTGAACTCTAGAGATTTATGATAATGTGCGATCGCCTCATCAAGCCTACCTGTGTCTTTGAGCCGATTTGCCTTTTGGAAATAAGTTTGAGCAGCCTCTAAATTCACCAACGATTCCGCAATCATTTGTTCTACCACTGTTACAGTTTTGATACTAATACTATTCAGCCATTTTACCCGCAATCGGGATTGCAGCCACCAAGTACAGGATGGATAGGGCAATTATCCATCGATTTGTCAACTAGATTTTTTTTTATTAAACCACAGAGACCACAGAGGGCGCAGAGAAGAAATAGAGAAGAAATAGATAAGTTCCCAAATGATATAAAACTTATCGCTGAGGGAGTTGAAATAATTTGGTAGTTTCATCTCTTCCTCTTCCTCTCTGTGTTCTCTGCGCTCTCTGCGGTTCATTAAATCCATCAGTGCTATAATTTTAAAACTATTCAGGATTATTGAACATGACCACAGAACAAGACCCCGTAAAATTGATGAAACAGCAAGTAGGGTTTGCTGCTGCCGATCGCGTACAGTCAGGAATGATTGTCGGACTGGGCACGGGGTCAACTACAGCTTATACTATTCAGGCCTTGGGCGATCGCATCAAATCAGGTCAACTCCAAGATATCAAAGGAGTGCCAACATCTTTTCAATCAGAAGTGTTAGCCAAACAATACGGAGTCCCGCTGACAACCCTGGATGAAATTGACAGAATAGATGTGGCGATTGACGGTGCGGATGAAGTCGATCCGCAGCTAAACTTAATTAAAGGTGGTGGCGCAGCCCACACTCGCGAAAAAGTTGTCGATTGCCTCGCAGCTCAGTTTATTGTAGTAGTTGACAGTTCTAAAATGGTAGAGAAATTGGGTTCGACTTTTCGAGTCCCCATCGAAGTGATACCGATGGCGATCGCACCTGTCACCCGCGCCATTGAAAAACTGGGAGGAAAACCAGAACTCCGCATGGGAATCAGAAAAGCAGGCCCAGTAATTACCGACCAAGGTAACATGGTAATTGATGTCCAATTCGACAACCTAGATAACCCTGTCGAACTTGAAAAAACTTTAAATAACATTCCCGGCGTGTTGGAAAATGGCTTGTTTGTTAACTGCACGGATTTAGTTTTGGTTGGTGAAATTAAAGATGGCAAACCTGTAGTCCGCGAGATTTTCAAGCAATCATAACTTACCCACTGGCAATCATAGACTCTTGGTAGAACAGGCATATTGCCTGTTCTTTAAAATAGCATAATAGGTAATTTCCAGAAACCAGGCTATTTTTGGAGATTTCCTACTTATTGAAGAAGTCGGGAATTGGCGGATAGTGTAATATGGTTTAAACAGTTAATAATTCACTTAGGTACTGTATATGAGTCTGAAACGTCGAGATTTCTTGTATTTACTGACTGCTAGCGTCGGAGCTCTTACCGCAGGTGCTGATCGAGCGTCAGGAAATAATGTATCCCAAGCAAGTCCAATTGCCGAAGCAACCAAGATAGCTCAAACTCCGGGGCCTTTTACACTGCCACCTCTCCCCTACGAATACAATGCCTTAGAACCGCACATCGATGGGCGGACAATGCAATTCCATCATGATAAACATCACGCAGCTTATGTTAAAAACCTCAACGATGCTGTTAGCAAGTATCCGCAACTCAAAAACATGAGTGTGGAAAATATGCTCAGGGATTTGACTAAAGTACCCGAAGATATTCGCACAGCAGTTCGTAACAATGGTGGCGGACACCTAAATCACAGTATGTTTTGGGAAATCATGAGTCCCAAAGGCGGTGGCGAGCCCACAGGTAGTTTAGCAACAGCAATTAAGCAAAGTTTCGGTACCGCTGACGATTTTAAAGCAAAATTTAACGACGCGGGAACTAAACGTTTTGGTAGCGGTTGGGTGTGGTTAGTCCGCACTAAAGCTGGCAAACTTGAGATTGCAACTACTCCGAATCAAGACTCTCCTTTAATGGAGGGAAATTATCCAATTATGGGTAATGATGTTTGGGAACACGCTTATTATCTCAAATACCAAAACTTGCGCGCTGATTATCTCAAAGCTTGGTGGAATGTTGTGAATTGGACAGAGATTAACAAGCGTTACCAAAAGGCGATCGGTTAATATTGTTTGTAGTAATGACTTTAGTCCTGCTTCACTAACATAAACAAGAGAGGACTGAAGTCCTCACTACAAACTTATACAACTTTCCGCAAGTAAACGCAGTGTCGCACACTATGACTCACGGGAGTTGTGAATGCTTCGACTGACTCAACTGTGCCACCCAAAGGTTCGATCGCACTTTGCAACTCTCTCTCTTCTTCCGCCGTCCAATTACCTCGATAAAGCACAGCTAAACCGCCATTTTTCAGGAAAGGCATGGCATATTTACCACAAACAGAAGCGGCTCCCACTGCTCGCAGAAACGCCAGATTGTAAGCTGCTTTGTGAGGTGGTTGCCGCCAAACTTCATCGGATCTCCCCAGCAAAGTCGCAGCATTTTTTACTGCTAATGATGGTAAAACTGTGTCCAGAAAATCAATTTTTTTGCGGGTAGAATCAAGCAAAGTAACTGATAAAGTGGGAAGTGCGATCGCCACAGGCAACCCTGGAAAACCTCCCCCAGTCCCGATATCGATGGCTTTGAGCAGCGACTGTGGGGGAAATTCGCGAATTTCCCCTAAATTATCATTAACTGGTAGCAGCCTCGCAATTCCCCGCAAAGAATCCCACAAATGTTTTTCCCAAAACTCGATCGGCTCAGTAATTCGAGTTAAATTTAAAGAGCGATTACCCTCAAGAATTAATTGGTAAAGTCGCTGAAAATGTTGCTGTTGTGAGTCATTCGGAACCCAATTCATGGATTCCTGCCACAACTCATTCATTTCCGGTAGCACAGGAATTTTAATCTGATTCATCTTTTATCCCTACTCTTTCTTGACCTACTCTCAACTAATGACCGATGACTAATGACTAATGACTAATGACTAATGACTAATGACTACTAACTAATGACTAACAAAGCTCGTTTCTTTAGCTTCTAATTTAGCCCGATCGACTTCCTGCAAATCCCCGCGTTCTAAAGTCCAAAATTTATCTGCAACACTCAATAAATCGCTAGCATCGTGAGTAACAATCAACAATGTCCAGTGATTTTTTAACTTACTCAGCAAGCTTACCAACTGTCGGCGCATCGACCAATCCAAACCCGCCGTCGGTTCGTCCAAAAGCAGCAAATGCGGCTGGCGAATTAGCTGTACCGCCAGCGCCACCCGTCGCTGTTGTCCTCCACTCAAAGCATGGGGAGAAGTGCTCAGTGGTAAATGTCCGAGTCCCACTTCACCCATGGCTTTGTTGATTTGTTCTTGTCCCAATTCTGGGTGTCCCAAGCGCAATTCTTCTAAAATTGTGCCTCCGCAAAAATGTCTTTCGGGAAATTGAAATACTAAACCTCCTAACTGTTGCAAGTGTTCGGGAGTTAATTCTTGTTCGCGCCAGCGGATGTCACCGCTAGTTTTTTCTGCTAAACCTGCTAATATTTCTAAGAAGGTACTTTTGCCTGAACCGCTGCGGCCGACTATCAGCCCCATTTGCTGGGATGGCAGTTCTAAATTGATGTTTTTGAGAATAGGATTCGGACAGGCTGTAGGATGATAGACTAGGTTTTTTAAATATAGCATGGGGAGAAGGAAGAGGGAAGAGGGAAGAGGAAAGAGGGAAGAGGGAAGAGGAAAGAGGGAAGAAGGAAGAGGGAAGAAGGAAGAAAATATTTGTTCGCTCTTTCGTTAACTTCTTGGTTGTGCTATTAATAATTAAGGCTTTTTTCGCTTGTGCCGATCGCCCACCATGATTTTACCTAAATTTTACATAAATCTTTACAAAAATCGGCCTTTTTTTTTGAACTTAGGTGCTTGATTTTCAAATTGCTTTATGGTATATTTTAATTCTTCAGAAATGCTTATATTCCCATTATTAAATTATAGGGCAATAGCCCGCAAAAATCAAGACCATCCTATCATTTTTTGAGTCGCGGCCCCGAAGTCTGAAATTTCAACTTTCCGATTCCCAGTGAAAATTTATTGCCTTCAGAGAATTGACGATGATGAAAACCATTTTAGCGTCCCTTGGCAAACAAATTAGCAGAAATAAACAGACAGTGGGTACGATGGCGAGTATGGCGATCGCCTTGAGTATGTGCATCAACTCAGCATTAGCGGGCGATCCGTTTCGCTCGACATACCCACAGGCGATCGGGCCCAAAACCGAAACCGCCTTCAAAACAATGTTTCAGCAAGGAAACTACAAAACAGCAAAAACTCAAGTTCAACAAGCACTATCCTCCGAACCAAACGAGCCACTAGCCTATGCAATGGCAGCCTCATTATCCTACATCGAGCAAGACTTAAACTCGATGAATTCCTACGCGCAAAAAACCCGCGAAGTCGGCGAACAATTGAGCAAAACAAATCCTCTGCGCGGCAACATTTACACAGCAGCAGGTCACTTTCTAGAAGGAGCAAATGTCATAGCCAAATCAGGAACAGCCAAAGGCGCACCCCAAGCACTAAACAAACTGCGAGTCGTATTTCAATATCTAGATGCCGCCGAAAAAATAGCTCCCAACGACCCAGAACTCAACTTAATCAAAGGCTACATGGATTTAATGCTAGCCACCAACCTGCCCTTTTCCAACGCCAGCGACGCCATTCAAAGACTAGAACAAAAAGCATCTCCCCGCTACTTAGCCTATCGGGGAATGTCCGTAGGCTATCGAGACCTAAAAAAATACGACTCAGCCCTAGAATTTGCCAACAAAGCACTGGCAGAAACACCCCAAAATCCCGAAATTCTTTATCTAAAAGCCCAAATTTTATTTACTCAGGCAAAGAGTAAAGATGGCAAAGAATATAATAAAACTTTACTAGAAGAAGCTCGCAAAAACTTCGATGCTTCCTTGGCAAAATCCGAGCAGTTACCCAGAAGTTTAGTTGCAGAAATTTTCTTTCAGCAGTGCAGAACCCGCAACCGTCTCGACAATAAAACTCGTGACTGCGACCCAATGCGCGATAAAATTCGAGATGCAGACGGTATCTGGGGACCGGCGGCCTTACCACCACTATAAACAGTTGACAGTTGACCCTTCGACTTCGCTCAGGGAACAGCAGTTGACAGTTGACAGTTGACAGTTGACAGTACCATCTTGGCGGTTGTTATTAACAAGAGTAAAAATTCATGCAAGTACAGTTTCGCGAATTTAATCCATTTGACCTATGGATTTGGCTGAAGTTCAGCAATGTGCCTTCCAATGGTGAAAAACAGTATGTTGAAGAGGTGTTTGATTCTTGGTTTTTCTTGGGAAAACTCGGAGGATTTAATGCGGAAAACCTGCAAGTGCAAGATGAGGGCTTAGATATCAATGATATGGATTACGATGTTAATCTTGCCGATGGGAGCATGATGGCTTTGATGCACAATATGGGAGAGATTGAGTACGAGGGAGTTTGGGCTCGTTGTTGGTTTGATTTGGGGACTAGCGATGCGATCGCCCTCGATGTTTTGATTAATGTTTTCCAGCAACTTAGCAAAGAATTTGTGACGGT
>RDXH01000279.1 GCA_004292745.1 Oscillatoriales cyanobacterium
CTCTCTGTCCACTATTATTCGCGAAAAATCTGCTCTTTATCCCTTGGGCAAGTCTATTGCAGCTAGATTAGCTCCTTCCCCTACTTATTGAGCCGATACTGTCCTATTTTATCACACTTTTTTTACTCTGCTTACTTTTTTTCTCTGCTACCCCTACTTATTGAGCGGATACATTTTTTTCATGTGCACCTCTCTATTCCAATCTCTAATTTACCTTTGAACCGTGTCATTACAAGGTATTGCCCCTACGATTGATTTATTTGCCAAGGGCGATCGCCCTTTCTTGAGAAAAAGGACGAAAGGGCGATCGCCCGTCGCACTCAAAAACCAGCCGTCACTTATCTATCTGGAGAGAGGCGCTAGTTTTATGCAGAATGTAGCCTCATCTTCATAAAACTTTACAAATCGGAGATTCGAGTCGGGAGAAGTTGACTGAGGAAGCGAAACTTTATGATGCAGAAAGAACCGGGATTTTAGAGGGGTATGGATTGAAAGTTGTCAGGTTTACGAATGTTGAGGTGTTGCAGAGTTTTGATGGGGTTTGTGGGGAGTTGTTGGGTTTGATCGAGGGTGATTTTTGAAGGCAGATCCCCCCTCATGTCCCCCCCGATCGAAGGGGGGGACATGAGGGGAGGAGTTGAATGGGTGGCTGAATGCGATCGCGCCATCTTCCAGTAGACAAAAATGTTGAATAACAAAATTTGATAACTTTTGTTCTTATGGGGGTAGTAGTTGACTCAAATAGGTGACTCAACATCATGAATATATCCTTAACTCCTGAACTAGAGCAGTTTGTTCAATCAACAGTCAAAAACGGTAGGTACTCATCTTAGTTTTTTTGAATCCGGTTTCGTCTGACGGGAAGCAGACACCAAGCTATGATTTTTCTGATTTGGTAGGGCGATTAACTTGGCAGGGAGATGCAGTAACAATGCAGAGGAATCTACGGGATGAGTGGTAATCGCTATGTGTTGGATACGAATGCGATTGTAGCTTTGCTTCAAGGGAATATTCAACTGGTTGAATTGCTTAAAGATGCTGATTGGATCGGAGTTTCAGTTATTAGCCAAATTTAGTTTATGATGTTTCCTGGGCTGACTAAAGACGATCGTCAGATTTTTGAGCAGTTTCTGCAACGAGTGGAGGTTCTTGGTTTAGGGGCGATGGATGCTGTTTTGCTCTCTGAAAATCATTGAAATTCGCCAGCAACATCGCTTGAAACTGCCAGATGCGGTTATTGCACCAATGGCTATCCAAAATTCAGCAAGTTTGGTGACGGCCGATCGAGAGTTTGGAAAGGTAACAAGTTTAACAGTAATTAATTGGTAGCGAGATCCCTTGGTTGAGAAAAAGGAATAAAGGGATCTCGCACTTTTTGACTTATTCCAAAAGGGCGATCGCGCTACACTGGAGATGGTGGAGGAAGCGAATCAATATTAGCGATCGCAAAATTCAGAAAGTATTCTGTCCGCGATATCAGTTGTTTGGCATCGGTCTCTGTTATATTTGGATCGACATTATAATCAGCTCTCAGACGAGTTCTTTCAGCATCAATTAGGTAGCGGTGCAGTTCTACAGGAACTCTATTAGTGCGAGCGAAGCGTTCCCCAAAAGCAGCGATAACGGCTGAGTGTCGCGAATAGGATAATCCTTCGGCTTCTAAAAAGGCTGTGGCGATATAAAACATGGAATAGTAAGCACGGGAAGTGGCAAATTCAGGAAAACCTGTGTTGTTCAATTCTCTCGCTGCTTGCAAACTTCTATTCGCTTTATCCAGTAATCTTTGTTGTTCTGGAGTCAGATCGCTAACCCTTCTTGACGAATGTTGCGAAAGAAAGCATTGTTGTGGTGATGAAATTGCTCGTTAGTGGTAAATGCACAGCTAATCAGCACATTATATTCCAGACATAAATCGGCAATGAGAATACTAATTTTATCGCTTTCTTGAGAGTAGTTAAAGGAATTTTTAAGAACAATTAAGATATCGATATCGGAGTCTGGTGTAGCATCACCTCTAGCTTGGGAGCCAAAAAGAACTATTTTGTCTAATTGTTCGCCGTAAAGTTTTTTTAGACCTTGCTGAGTTTTTGTGATAATTGTTTGGATTTGTTTATTCATATTTTTCTAGCAGTTGTATTTAGGTGATTTGTGTTATTGAACAATTCTATTATATCAAAAGGGCGAGAACCCTTGGTTGAGAAAGAGAAATAAAGGGCGATCGCCCTTTTTGACTTATTTCAAAAGAGCGATCGCCTTGCATAATCGTTAGTCAATCTTAGGCTTGCAATCGACAAAGGATAAAGCCTCTTCATCGAGATAGCCGGCGATCGCCATTTCAATTACTGCCCAAACTGGATAGTTCATTGTTTTAGCGCGCAGGGATAGTGCTTCACGAATGGTTTTGGGTAATCCTTCTAGAAAGATTTGCGCTAATTCCGGTGACAGATGTTCGGTGATAATAGGCTGAGTTTGCATAGAATTAGTCCCTCGCTGGAATTTTCACGTTATAGGGTGGGTTAACAGCTTGGCTACTAAACAAAAACCAACTCAAAAATCTGTTAATAAAAAGCAATTATTTCAAGAATGGGATGCTATTTCTGATGAGGAAGCTGCGGTACTAAAAGCTGAGTTTGCCACCGAAGATTTAGCTTTTGCAGAAGTCGTCTTAAGTGATTATCTGCCCCAACTTCAGCAACAGGATAAAAATTGATGCTAGGAGATATTTATTTAGCCGATCTGAATCCTTCTAAAGGTTCAGAACAAGCAGGAATTAGACCAGTCATTATTATACAACGAGATACATTAGACCGCTTTACTACGACGGTGGTAGTAATTCCATTAACAAGTAATCTGCGGCGTGCTAAAATACCAGGTACAATTATTTTACCAACAGGTGAAGGTGGTTTAACACAAGATTCAGTCGTGCTTTGCTATCAAATAGTAGCGCTCGATAGAGAGCGATTAATCAAAAAATTGGGTACTATTTCAGCAGATTATGTATCAAGATTACAGGTGGCATTGCAGTATACATTGCAAATGGATGAATTGGAGAATGTAGAAGAATAGAATCAGTTGAAGCACGATCGCACTTTTTGACTTATTCCAAAAGAGCGATCGACCTAGTTGTCAAGTAGACATGATTTGGGATAAACTAATTCTGAAACTATTCCCTAAATATCGCCCCTTCCCCCACAATTTCAATGAACATCTTGTCCCCCCCGACCTAAGGGGGGCTAGGGCAGGGCTGTTTCATTCTCTTGTAGGGGCTGTGCCAAGAATGCCCGCCCCAATCTCTGAAACACATACAAAATCGTGGAGGAAGAGGGTAGGCACGCACCATCCACTACCCCTACCAAACCATGATTTGTCTGAGAATGAAACAGCCCTGACTGTGGTCTGTACTTTACACCTACAGACATCGTAGAAGTTGACCATATCCAACCTCGCTCATTAGGCGGTAAGGATGAATATAAAAACCTCCAACTTCTGCATAAACACTGTCACGACACAAAAACGGAAAATGACGGTTCCCTTACAAGAACCAGTATAACACCCGTTTTGAATTGAACCCTTAACAAAGGATGGAGATACCAAGGAGCGGAATGAAGCGAAAGTTTCACGTTCCGTTCTGAATGAGAGGTAGGGGTAGAAATGCCCCTATCGACTCTAACCGGATGACCTCAATTAGTATGTTTTTATAGGTAAATTAAATGAACGCTAAAGAATTACTACTTAAGGAAGTAGAGAATATTCCAGAATTTATATTAGAAGAAGTTTGGAATTTCCTGCAATTCCTCAAATCCAAATACAATAAAGATAAGTTAGAAGCAAGCCTGCTCAGTGAATCTTCTTTGGAAAAAGACTGGTTAAAGTTAGAAGAGGATGAAGCATGGCAGAATTTGCAACTTTGGCAGGAGACGATCTAATTCTTTGTCAAATTACTAGCCAAAATATCACCGATCGCTATGCTATTACCCTTGACAGTAGTGATTTTAGCGAGGGCGGACTAAATCAAATTAGCAACATTAGACCTAATAGGTTGTTTACTGCCGATCGAGGAATTATACTTTATAAAGCCGGTCAGCTTAAACCTGAGAAGTTAAACGAGGTGATCGCTAAGATTGTTGAAATTATTCAGCAGTAATTCTCTATTTTCAAGCCTTCCCTCTGCTTAAAATGCTGTTTGACTAGGTTGTGTAGTACGATCGCCCTTTAGGTCTGGAAAGGGCGATCGACCATCTGTAATCGCAAGCATCGCACGTTTTGACTAATTCCAAAAAGGCGATCGCCCGCGAGTTAAGAAAGAGCAAGAAAGGCCGATCGCGATTGGCTGTTGAGTTTTGGATGGAATGGCGATCGCAACAACACCGCAAGCATAATGTAGTTGCACCCTGGTCAACCAAAACATGATCTAGGGTGATGGAATGTATTTGCTCAGTGGGAATGAATCAAGAGTGCAGCAGCAGACTGGTCGGCACGATTGGTAATAGTCAGCGTTGTTAAAACTTTACCGATTGATTTGTCGGAAGTTGCGTACATTGCGATCGATCCTCCGAGTCCGCCTGGGGGTTCAGAAACCGGGTTTTTGCACAAGATATCGGTGTATAGGCAAAAGTTATGTAAAAAACCCGGTTTCTTTTGTTTGGGTAAAGGGCGATCGCTCTTTTCCATCCCCAAAAAGCAATATGGTAAATAAAACAATCAGTAAGTTACAATTAGACTTACAATAATTAAGGAGTTATGAGGAATGTGTAAATATGGCAAAATTTCCGAACGAACTTGCGGAAATTATCTGGAATTTAAAACGCCAGTTGCTAGATATTGTTGATGCAGCAACAGCAGCAGAATTGACTCTGTTTGAATTGTTTGGAGAAACAAGTGATACAATCCCATTTCTGGATGAATTGAAAAGTGTGGCTGAACGTGCTGTACCCTGGTTTTCTCGGTTGTCTAATTTTCAGTTACGCATAGCTGAGTCTCAACCCACAATTTCGGCTGATATGCTAAACTTAGTAAACCAATCTATTGAACGCATCCAGATGGAAATTCCGGCAATGGAACGGAGTATTCAAGAAGTCAAAACGGAGTGGAATTTGCCATGACTAGCCAACCGCGTATTCCCGATCCTGAAACAGCCAAGAGATTATTGGCTAATTTGCGCCGCAGTCGTTTAGCAATGGAAGCCGCGACTCTGGAATTAGAAGACATTACGATGCAGTTGGAAAATGACAGCAGACAAAGGTGTTTGGTGCGGTTGAGGCAGGCAATTAACGATGCTGAGGCTGCGAGTTTTTCAGTCAATGTCTGAAATTATTTCTTAAATATCGCCCCAAAACCTATAATTTCAATATTGACGAAAACACAAAGGGCGATCGCCCTTTGTGACTTATTCCAAAAGGGCGATCGCCTTGCATAATCGTTAGTCAAGCTTGGGCTTGCAATCGACAAAGGATAGAGCCTCTTCATCGAGATAGCCGGCGATCGCCATTTCAATTACTGCCCAAACTGGATAGTTCATGGTTTTAGCCCGCATGGACAGTGCTTCACGAATGGTTTTGTTGGCTTTCAATCCTTCAATGAATGCCCAAAGTAAAGCTTTGTGACCACCCCGAAAGCGATCGCGCATGATAAAATCAATCCGAGCATCTCAATAACGTAAATTATGGCAAAGTTTCCCCCCGATATTACGGAAATAGTGAATAGACTTAAACAACAGTCTTTGGATATTGTTGACGGAGTGACAGCCGCAGAATTAGCTTTATTTGAGCTTTTTGGCGAAACAGAACAGACGTTGCCATTTTTTGATGAATTAATGACGGTATTGGAAGATGCTGAGGCTTCTTATATGCAGTTATCCAGATTGGGGCTAAATATTGCTCGCTCTCAACCTGATGCGCCGCCAGATATGCTAGAGTTGATGAATCGAGCCATAGTCCGTACCCAAACCAGGATTCCGGCGTGGGAGCGAAGTTTAGAAGAAGTTAAGTTAGAGTGGAATTTACCATGAGCAAGCAGCCGCGAATTCCCGATCCAGAAACGGCTAAGAGACTTTTGGCTAATCTGCGTCGGACTCATTTAGAAATGGAACAGTTCAATTTAGAACTAGCAGAAATTAATGCCAGATTGGAAGAAGTTAACCGACACAAACGGCTGTCACGGTTAGATAAATTACTGAATAATTATTAGTCGATTGCGTTTCTTCCCAAAAATCTTTTCACAAAAAACGATGGCCATTCCTATCTCCCGAAAGCGATCGCACTTTTCGACTAATTCCAAAAGGGCGATCGACCTTGTAGTTTATCAAGGCTAAGCAGCCATCGGGCAAAGGCTCAGAGTTGAACAATCAACTTTAATTCTCGGTCGCAGTTCAACTTGAACTAAAGTTTTGAATTCTTCATTTTTGGGAGCCACTAAAAATTCTAATTTACCGTTAATATAATCATTAATTTCAATAAAGTTCACGAGTTCAAAACACATAATACCTACAGTGGCATCGGCTATCTTTAATTCAATTTGAACTGATTTTTGAATGATATTCATTCCAAATTTGAGGGTGACACCTAATGAATCTGTCACTTCATAACACCAATAGCCATCGGAGGGTTGCGAATCTTTTGGTTCTTCACAAAATAATTCGAGAAAAGCTAGTTCATCAAATCCCTCATGTAAATTGATTTTTGCCATTTTCTTACCTAAGATATTGAGTTATTTTCCATAGATTATAGCACTGAGAAAGCGGCGAGTTCCATCGGGCAAGACTTCCCATGAACTTTGGACTTGGGCGAATTTTCCGGTTATGCCCGGTAGAGCGTGAATCTCTAAGCTCTGTATCTATTGTAGCCTCTTCTCCTGTAGTGTGGTTTGTATAAATATTAATAAATCGCTCAACAATATTACTTTCTTCTTGGACTGCTTGTTCTAGATGAGTTTGAATAAATTGACGAGATTCTGAATCGTCATCAAATCCCAAGCGATTTAGTTGTTGTCTATTTTGTACCGCTCTTTTTGAGTTATGAGCGTCTGGCTTTATGTTGACATTGAATAAGTAATCGAGTTTGCGATCGTTAATGATGCAGGGTGTTTTTGCGTCGGTGGGTCGATCGGATTGTGTCAATGGCTGATTTTTAAAATATAGATTTTGGGAATTGTAGGATTATATCATTTTGGCAGTTTTTTCATCCTACAGCACGATCGCACTCACAGCCCCAAAAAGCGAGATCCCTTTCCATATCCCCAAAAAGTGAGCACTATTTTTAACTAATGCCAAAGGGGCGATCGCACGTTTTGACTAATTCCAAAAGGGCGATCGTTGCTCTTACCTCAGTATCTCAATTGCTTCTTTCAGAACTTGAGTGATTTCAGGTTTATCAGAAGCAATTACGTCATCTGGTAAGTGTTTGTGATAGGGGAAGTTAGGTAGATTGGGAAAATGAGGTGTGCTGTCATAGCGAAAAATAAGTTGATTTTGTTCATTCTGAAAGTGATAGCGGTAATCAAGAAATTCTAATTGATTATCTGTAACTACGACCGCTTCATTGATTTCTAGCAGGTATGTTTGATTAAAACGTAATCGAATTCGTAGATTAGCCCGTTTTGGGGTTAAAATTTATTCCTCATAGCGTTCGACATAAACATTGCTGCATTGTTGAATGGCTTGCTCGACTTTATCGAGGTAATCAGATAAAATATTAGGCAGCATAATTCAGTCGTTGAGCTAGTTCCTGATGCAAAGCCAGGTAATGTCGGTAGTCATTCGCCCATTCTATAAATAAGATATCATCTGATAATAATCCCTGATTGTATTGGTAAAAGAATTCTTCTGAGTCAATTTTTTGCTGCTTCTCATACAAGCTGAGTCGCTTGGCAACGGCAACTAAGGCATCTAAGGGTGATGTATATTGAATGGTCTGTTTACGCATGGGCTTCTTAGCTCTGTAATGGATTTATTTTGGTACTGATATTTGTAATTGTTGACATTTTAGCAAATCTATCTGTGTAATGGCATTTATTTGATGATTGATGAGAACAGAAAAGGCGATCGCACGTTTTGACTTATTCCAAAAGGGCGATCGCCTTGCATAATCGTTAGTCGATCTTGGGCTTGCAATCGACAAAGGATAGAGCTTCTTCATCGAGATAGCCGGCGATCGCCATTTCAATTACTGCCCAAACTGGATAGTTCATGGTTTTAGCCCGCATGGACAGTGCTTCACGAATGGTTTTG
>RDXH01000096.1 GCA_004292745.1 Oscillatoriales cyanobacterium
GATTTGCCCGATCGCTCTTTAAACGAATTCAGCCTCTGGGTGAACAAACACATGGAAAACGTACAAGTGATGTGGCCACCCAGTTTGGTGGAAAAACACCGACAAGCAGCCAGAGATTTGTGCGATCGCTACAATTTGTAAATCCAAATTGTTGACAGAGGATAAAAAAGCCGATCGCCACTGATCTCGCTCTCTATTTTGGGCGATCGGCTACCTCTAAAGGAATATTCAAAAAAATGTTTTTGAGAATTTATTAAAATTTATTATACTACTCGTAATGTGGGTCAGTAAATATTCTGTGACTGACTGGGTAAACTTTTGATTAGACATCTGCCAAAAAACAGGTCTTAATCCCCCTGGAAGACCGGTTCGACAATACTTATGAGAGATGTCTCATCCCAAATGCAAAATCTAAAATATCAAATCACATGACAGCCGATAAAACCGGATTTAGCATTAGCGCGATCGCGATTCGCCGCCACATCGGCACCCTGATGCTGACACTAGCAATTATCGTAGTGGGCATTTTTTACATCACCCAACTACCCGTTGACTTGCTACCCTCCATCACCTATCCCCGGATCAGCGTGCGCCTAGACGCCCCCGGAGTTTCTCCAGAAGTCGCAGTTGACGAAATTACCCGCCCCCTCGAACAAGGACTTTCAGCCACAGAAGGCGTCACCCAAGTCTTCTCCCGCACCCGCGAAGGACAAGTCAGCGTCGATTTATTCTTCAAACCGGGCGGAGACATCAACCAAGCCCTCAACGACGCCACAGCCTCAGTTAACCGCATTCGTAACCGACTCCCAGACACAGTTGAATCCCCCAATCTGTTTAAATTTGACCCTTCCCAACAGCCAGTTTACGAATTTGCGCTGACTTCAGACTCGCGCCAAGGCGTAGATTTGCGAGTATTCGCCGATGACGAATTAGCCAGGGAAATTAACGTGATTCCCGGAGTAGCTTCCGTTGACGTTTCCGGCGGCGTTCAAGAAGAAATTCAAGTGAATATTGACTTGAATCGCCTGCAAAGTTTAGGAGTTAATCTTAACGACGTTTTTAATGCTTTGCGATCGCGCAACTTAGACACTTCCGGCGGCCGACTGCGCCAAGAATCCAACGAACCGCTGACTCGCACAGTCGGCCGCTTTAAAACAGCAGCAGATATCAAAAACCTATCCTTTCAAATATCCGGTTCCAACCCGCCAAAACGAGTTTACCTGCGCGACTTTGCCACAGTCAATGACGGCACGAAAGAACAGCGAGTTAAAGTTTTTCTGAATCAAAAACCAGCCGTTAAAATTAGCATCTTGAAACAGCCGGATGCCAACACGATTACGGTTGTGGACGGAGTAAAAAATCGCCTCAAAGAAATGCAGGAATCCGGCTTGATTTCGGCAGACATGGAAGTAGTTACTACCTTAGACGAATCCCGCTTCATCCGCAATTCCCTAGCCGATGTGGCCAATGCGGGAATTTCCGGGGCAGTCTTAGCTGCGATCGCCGTTTTGTTCTTTTTAGGTTCCCTGAGACAAACCCTGATTATCTCTCTGACTATTCCCCTGTGTACTCTAGCAGCCATTATTTTAATGCGGCTGTTCGGCTTATCGCTGAACTTATTTAGTTTAGGTGGTTTAGCCTTGGGAATCGGTCAGGCGATCGACACCAGCGTCGTTATTTTAGAAAATATTGTAGTCGGTCTAGACAGCAACCCTCATCTCAAAAAAGGCAGAATTAGAGATAGAAAAGAACGCACAATCGAAGAGTCAGTAATGCGGAGTCAAGAAGTAGAATCAGCAATGGTTGCTTCCACTGCCGCTAACTTAGTATCAGTGCTACCATTCTTGCTAATCGGTGGCTTCTTTTCCCTGCTATTTAGTGAATTGATTTTGACAATTTGCTTTGCAGTAGCAGCATCTCTGGTAGTAGCTTTAACTATAGTGCCGATGCTCACTTCTCGCTTGATGGGAATATCTTATTCCAGTGGGATTAATAAGTTCGGACCGATTAAATATTTCAATCGAGGCTTTGAAAACGGTACGCGCGCCTACAGTTCGATGCTGTCAAAAGTGCTAGGTTTGCGACTAATTATTATTGTACTCGCTTTTGTGATTTTAGGTGGCGGAACTTGGGTGATGGCTGGTCAAATCCCCCAAGAAATCTTGCCGAGAGTTAATACAAGTCAAGCCAGATTATTTGCTTTGTTTCCTCCCGGCACTAACTTGGAAACCAATCAAAAAGTAGTGGCCACCGCCGATAAACTTTTGTTAGCACAGCCAGAAACTGAGTATACTTTAACCACAGCGGGTGGGCTGCTGTTCGGCAACAATACGATCGAGAATTTGCTCAGGGGAAGCAGCACGATTACCCTAAAAAAAGGTACGAGTACGATCGCCTTTACCGAAAGAATGACTGAGGAATTAAAGAAAATAGACGTTCCGAAAGGCACTCGCCTGCGCTTAGTTCCAGAAGGGATTAGAGGTTTAGTTTTAACGAATTCTCCAGTCAGGGGCGGCGAAATTGATGTCATAATTCAAGGCCCAAGTGAACAAGTATTGCAATCAGCAGGTCGTCAGATATTAAAAGAGTTAGATGAAAAGGTAAAATTAGCGCGGTTTCGGCCGGATGGAGATGCGCCGCAGTCGGAAGTGCAAATTCGTCCCGACTGGGAAAGAGCATCTTTGTACGGGCTGACGGCGCAAGATATTGGGGAGACAATTCAGACAGCCATTGAAGGTACTGTTCCGACTCAATTGCAGCGGGGAAACAGGTTGGTAGATGTGCGCGTGCAGTTCGATCGCACTTCTGTAAAAAATATCGCCCAACTGGGACAAATTCCCTTATCTGGCAATAATAGCATTGTCCGTTTAAGCGATGTGGCAAAAATTGCGATCGGCAAAGCGCCGGGAGAAATTCAGCGTCTTAATCAGCGGCAAGTTTTCTTAGTTGTGGGAAACTTAAATCGGGGTGCAAGTTTGGGCGATGCTGTCAAACAAGTCGATGCAGTTTTATCGCAAATGAAGCTGCCGCAGGGAGTGAGAATTGTGCCGAGTTCGGCTGCGGAAACTAACGATCAATTGCAAACTGCGCTGAAACTTTTGGGCGGGTTGGCGACTTTTTTAGTGTTTGTGGCGATGGCGGTACAGTACAATTCTCTGGTCGATCCGCTGGTGATTTTGCTGACAGTGCCGCTGGCGTTGAGTGCGGGTATTTTCGGGCTGTATGTGACCAAAACTGCGATCGGGGCGACGGTGATGATCGGGGCAATTTTGCTCGTGGGAATTGTGGTGAATAACGGCATTATTATGGTAGAATTGGCCAACCAAATTCGGGAAGACGAAAAGGTCGATCGCGCGACAGCAATTGTCAGGGCGGCACCTCAACGTTTGCGTCCGATTTTGATGACAACTATTACCACAGTTTTGGGTTTATTTCCCCTCGCTTTGGGGATTGGAGAAGGTTCCGAGTTTCTGCAACCTTTGGGGGTTGTGGTATTTTCGGGTTTGTCGCTGGCCACTTTGCTGACGCTGTTTATTATTCCGTGTTTCTATATTTTGCTGCACGACTTTTTTGATATGTTTGGGGCGAAGCAGAAACCGCAGATGGTTGGTATTCCTGTGCAGAAGGCGGGGAGAAAGAATGCGAATTAAAAGTGTTATATTTCCACGCGCTTTGCCACAATCCGGCAGGGGTTTAAACCCCTGCCTCAAAGCGAAAGTCGGTTAAAACCGACTGTAGATTTTCAGGGACAATACGATCTATTTCAGTCCTCTTTCAGAGGACTTTAGCTATGAGACAGGGGTTTTCAACCCCTGTCGGACTGAGTAACTCACAAACAATACCGGTACTGCATTTAATGTTAAGTTGACAAGCCTAGAATTAGTCAGTCAGGTACATTTGACATTAGAAATAATATGTGTTACAATAATGCTACAGAGAAACTGACAAAACAAACTTAAACAAAAATGCCCTACGAAAAATTAGAAATATCAACCCCAAAACCCGTGCTATCTTGGGCAAATCACGCCCTGGGCCCCAAAGAAACCAATATGGCAAAAAATGTAGCATCTTTGCCATTTGTATTCAAACACGTCGCCCTAATGCCCGACGTACATTTAGGAAAAGGTGCTTTAGTCGGTTCCGTAATTGCCACAAAAGAAGCGATTATTCCAGCGGCTGTCGGAGTTGATATTGGCTGCTTTACTGATGATACACAAATTCCTCTAGTTGATGGCAAATCTTATGCGATCGGGGAATTGGCTAGGAGTAAAAAAGAATTTTCGATCTACTCCTGTACAGAAACAGGCAGAATTGTTGCTGCTAAGGCTACAGCCAAATTAACTAGAAACAATGCCGAACTGGTTAAAGTGGTACTCGATAATGGAGAAGAAATCAAATGCACTCCCGATCATCAATTCATGTTGCGGAATGGTGAATACCGAGAAGCGCGGGATTTGACAACTGGAACGTCATTGATGCCTTTTTATTCCAAAATAGATAAGGATGGGTATACTTTAGTACAGCAAAATTATTCAGGTAGATGGCAGAAAGCTCATTGGATAATTGCTCGTTCTGGTTTGTTAGGAGACATACCATCTGAGACTTGTGGAGAGCCAATTAAAACTCCGATCGGACTTCACAATCACAGAAAAAATCAGCACGGCTACAACCACAAAGTAGTTGATGTTATTCCTTTAGTTGAAAAGCAAGATGTCTATTGCCTAACGGTTCCCGAATACGGCAACTTTGCTTTAACTGCGGGAGTCTTTGTTCACAACTGCGGGATGGCTGCGCTAAAAATGCCATTCAAAGCTCACAAATTAGAAGGCAAACTCAAACAAATTCGCCTCGATATCGAAGCAGCAATTCCTGTGGGATTTGCTGAAAACAAAGAAGTCGAAAGAACAGTCAGCAACTGGCAAGAATGGCGCGAGTTTAAAGAACTTCATCAAGGCGTACAACACCAAGAAAGTAAAGCCCTAAAACAAATGGGTTCCCTCGGTGGTGGCAATCATTTTATTGAGGTTTGTGTTGATAGCGAAGACTTTGTTTGGCTGATGTTGCACTCCGGTTCTCGCGGTATTGGAAATTTGCTCGCACAGCACCATATCGACACTGCAAAAGATTTAGCTAAGCTGGCAGAAATTAGTCTTCCTGACAGAGATTTAGCTTATTTTGTAGCGGGTACAAAGGAGTTTACGGCTTATTGGCACGATTTGCAATGGGCTCAAGATTATGCTCGTTTTAATCGTGATGTGATGATGAATCGGTTTAAGCACATTGTGGAAAAGCACGTTGCGGGTGGCAAACCTACTAAGCCTTTGTTAAAGGTGAATTGCCATCACAATTATGCGGAAAAAGAGGTGCATTTTGGCGAAGATGTGTATGTTACTCGCAAGGGTGCTGTACGCGCAAATGTACAGGATTACGGGATTATTCCGGGTTCGATGGGGGCGAAGTCTTTTATTGTGAAGGGGAAAGGTAATGTTGAAAGTTACTGTTCTTGTTCTCACGGTGCGGGGCGGTTGATGTCTCGAACTCAAGCGAAGAATGTGTTTACTCTGGATGATTTTGTGCGGCAGACTGAGGGGGTTGAGTGTCGGAAAGATGAGCAGTTTTTAGATGAGATTCCGGGGGCTTATAAGCCGATTGATGAGGTGATGAGTCAGCAGTCGGATTTGGTGGAAGTTGTGGCGACTTTGAAGCAGGTGCTTTGTGTTAAGGGGTGAGAGGAAGAGTTTGGTACGATCGCCCGTTAGCGGAGCCCTCGAAGAGGAGCGCATTTCTGATGATACACTTATAGGCAGGAATCGATATAAATTCAAGCTTGAGGAAAATAGGCATGGTAAATATTGAATATCTGACCAACAAAGACGGAGAGGCGATCGCATCTTGAGGAGTAAGGTAAGCTACAAAGGTAGGTATTGAACTCGATTAACAAATTCTTCCAGTTCGCCAAGTTTAGTAATTATTTCCAAGTCGCGGATACAATCACCAATGGAAACGCGAGACTGACGAGCAAAGATCACACCAGAGAAGTTGATATCTTCAGCTTGACGACGTTTTGCTTCAATTAAAAAATCTTGGTCTTGTGAAAACATAACTCGCCCAAGCTCCATAGCTCGATCGAGTAAAATAGTATCTGGTGTACCAGCACGTCCATCTTCTTGAACAGTTAAAACATCTACATCTCGAAGACGTAAACCAACTGTAATAGCTGAATGGATGTGTTCATCCATATAAAGTGCTAGACTCATTTCAATAGCCTTTGAGCGCGTAGTCTAGCAGCAAAAGGAGATTCGCCAGCTTCAATTTCTGCCTGTTTAATATACTCTTCTCGTCGCTTGATTTCGGCATCGAGTTCTTGTTTACGATCCCAATAATAAGCTAAGGCAGAAAGAATTTGGCTCATAGTTAAGTAGCGATGATTGAGGTGTAATTCTGCTGGACTCCAACCATAAGCTATTTGAGCTTCGACTAATTCAACGACTTTCATCGTAGTTCCGGCTATGATGGGAACATTGTTTTCATTGAGTTCTATATATTTATAGTCGGTCTTTGTAAGTGTCATAGTTATTGCTTTAATTCAGAAGTTTGCTCAAAGTTTTTACAGGCTCGATTGTATGCGGTTTGATTTAGCATTGTTAGTTCCTCAGTCTATTAGTTTTATCCTATCGCATCTTGCAGCGAAGTTATTACTCCCCAGGGCGATCGAGATTGATGAATTTCTTGCTATTGGTAGGCAAATACATCAACATTAATAGATTTCACAGGTTGTGATTCTCCATGTAACATTTGTCTGATTCGCTCTGTTGTTTCGCGGTTAAATGTAACTTCACCGCACCTGGAACATACTTGAGCGGGAATTTGTTCGACCAGATAGAATTTTCCATTGATTTGGAAAACTTCGTTGACTTGTTCTGTATGAGATTCGGTTGCACTGCAAACATGACATTGAAACATTGTTACCTCCGTTGTGAATAGTCAATCCATCGATCGGGCTCTGGCTCATAAATAGTAATAATTTTGGATGTTTCTGATTGTTGGCGTGAAACTTGGATGTGCAGAACTTTGCCCGATCGAGTAAATCCTAAGAGTAAGCAGCTTGGCGAATATTTATCCTCTGGGTAATCTTCAATGATTATAACATTTTCACCGACTTCTCTAATTTCCTGTTCGCTGATATTTCGTTCTACAGTACGCCTAAAAGCATGGCGGCTAAATTCAAATTGACCAGCTTGGAGTTGATGGCGAATTTATTCTATTTTTTTCACATCAATTTTCGGTTATTACTTTTTCAATCCATTGTATAATAGCTGCTACCAAGTCTTGTTGTTGGGGTGAAAAAGTTTGCAGACGAAATCAAGCAACGCCTCCAACAGGCGTTTCACTCGCTTTTTTACTGTATCCCCGTAAGTATTGCGCGGCATAGAAGTCCAAAAAATTACCACAAAGTTTGGGGCTACCCCAAATTATCTCTACCACCCCAAACCCCTACTATCCAGATTATACAAGACTTTTCGCTGCGATCGCTACGACTTGATTAAGCTTACAACCCCAAAGAGAACCTGTGGATGTGGTTAATCAAACAAGGTTCCGAACATGAAAAACAACAGCCAAAGTAATCAACAAAAGTTCATCCGCCATGCGATCGCAACTGCATTTCTCACACAAGCCGCCATTATCGGCATCAAGGGAAATCTCGACGTGCAATCTGGTAAACCCATCCTGGATGTGATTCAGGGAATGATATTTCAGGGTATTGAGTTAATTGTCAAAACCCATCGCACCCAAAAGAGTATTAAGGAAAGCGATCGCCCTTCTCAACCTCGCATCACCCCAAATCCCGACTATTGATATCGCTTCGAGGCTACAAATTCGATCGCACAAACAACACCAAAAAGGGGAAATTGAACTCTTTTCAACTTCCCCCTCTTCACAAATATTCGACTTTCTGAGCTTTTTCTCTAGCAAGCCATCTGCTTCCACTCAATTTCTAGCAAGCGCAGCAGTCTTTCATCACCTTTGACTCTGGCTACTTGCTGTCTGCGATCGAGAATATTGCAGATATTCGCCCGGTGGACTGTCGCCACTTCCTCAACTTTTGGATAGGATGGAGCCGCTGCGATCGCCATCGTTGCTGCGGTATCCACAGCTACGTCCTCTTCAATTTTCGGAGATGGTCGATCGCTCCTGTAGTGTGCGGCACGGTACTGCAAATCCTGGGGGTGCTGAGGCATCGGAATATGTCTTGGATAACGATAGTTCCAGTTTTGACCCCGATATTTGCCCGCTACGGAGCCTTCAATCATCTCAACTGTCGGAATGTCGTAGTCGTAGTTAGCACCGCGATAAGCGAGTTTCATATTTTTTGATCCTTATAGGTCGATAAAAAGGGTATTCAGCTCTGGTTTGCTTTTTGATATTCAAAAAAATCTTACTTTCTGTATTGTATTTTACCATTTTTCCAAATAACCAGGAAAATTAACAAAACTTAATATTTAAGCTGCCAAACCGCAGAAAAAAGCCCGCTGTAGCGGACTCTAAGGGTTTGCTGGGGGTCGATCGACCCCCAGTCAATCAATAGGTGACTTCCTAGTGGTTTCCTTAAAATAGGAAGTTAGGGGTAACACAGCTTAGAGAAAAGCCTCTAGCCCACTGTTACTTGATCGGTTTGTACGCCCGTGGCGCCCTCTTCCGCAGAGGCGATCTTCACTAACTTGTCGAGAATTTCTTGACTGGGAACCTGGCCCTTGAGAACCACCGTACCGCTGAGTTGAGCCACCCATACGGTGTCAATATCAGCAACTTCGGAGTCTTCGTCAAAAGCCAAAGCAACTCGCTTTGCTAGCCCGCTTTGGTCAAAATTCCCGTCTGGACCTACCTTCGCAGGAGCGATCGATTGGGACTGTGCCGCTTGCTGCACTACTTGTGTCATCGGCTGAGCCTGGGGTTCAGGCTTTTCAAGTCCGAACAGTCTTTTGAACCAACCCATTGTAGATTCTCCTGAAAATACAGTTTTTTATAAGATAACTTTAGAATTCCCAAAAACCCAAAAATTTGCTAAAACTCACCTTTGGACTGATTTTTTCGGTTTTTGAATTATGTTGATGTTGCTGTTTGATGTAGGGGACGACGATCGCTACGCCCTGAATACCAAGCGCGTGAGTCACTCTCCAAGTCTACCCCCCTCTATTTTGATAATATTTTTCGGCTTCCAACCAATTCAGTTTTAGCAAACCATCATCTCCCCATGTCAGCTTAGCAGTGGGTTTAATTACCTGAACACCCAAAGCGCGAATAATTTGGGCCCCCACAGCCTTGGCTAATAGTGGTGGTACAGAATTTCCGACTTGACGAAAACCGTGCCATTTGGTGACGTGAAATCTAAACCAGTCAGGATAAGAATGTAGTCGTGCTGCTTCCCTAACCGTAATGCACCTCGGCGCGGTGGGGTGAATCGGCCTCGGCGAAGTATAAGCCCCTCTAGCCCTGTCTGTTCCTGCTCTGAGAGTGTTGCAAACTCCGTCGGGGTGCAGTTTGTAAAAACGGCCGATCGGCTCTTTTTCGCCGTGTTTTGCCGCCATAAACCTTTCGATACATTCCTGGGAATGTTTGGTGCGCCAACTAGAAGAGAGGATTTGTCTATCGTACTCGCGAGGGTAGGAATAATCATCATCGAAAGAATCAATGCCGCGCATGATACTCGCGTAGTTACTAGATTTTCCATACTCCGCCATTACCCAATCTCGGTACAGCAACTCGCTGTATAGTTCCACTTCTGGCAAATCTCCAATGGCCTCCATAACTGTTGGGACAAGAGGCAAATCAGGATTATTTTTACCTTTTCTTTTTCGATTGCTAGGCTCAATTTTCTGATTTAATTTGGGAAGTAAAGTAATCGGTGGAGGATATTGTGGTAATTCACAACCAGCCTTAGAACCCAGGAGAAACAATCTTTTTCGAGCTTGGGGAACTCCGTAGTGAGCGCTATTGAGAACTTGATAATTTTCTTCTACTTGATAGCCTGCTTCTATAAAGGAACTAATTAAAAAATCGAGAAGCCCCTTATGTTCTCCCGCCTTGATTCCCGGTACATTTTCCATGACAAAAAACTTGGGTTTTAGTTCCAAAACCAAGCGTTGAAAGTGAAAAATTAAAGAATTGCGCGGGTCATCTACATCGCGCTTACCCATCATTGAGAATCCTTGACAGGGCGAACCACCGATCACTACGTCTATCTGGCGCTTACCAATGGGAGAATTTTTCCTAATTTCCGCTCCGGTTAATAGTGCGACATCTTTACACAAAATAGAACAATTAGGGAAATTAAACTGGTGGGTAGCACAATGAATAGGGTCAATTTCCACAGAGGCAAGTACATCAAAACCTGCTTGTTCAAAACCCAGTGTCATGCCACCGGCACCTGCAAATAAATCAACAGCGATCGGTCGCTTTTTCCGATTGCTTGGCATAACCTTTTAGAACCAAATTTATGTTAATTTGCTACGTTTAATTTCAGATATTTCATAATTTCCGCAGCAGCGCGATCGCACACCCCCACGTCTCCCAAATGTTCCCGCATTTCCCGATAACCGTCCAAAGTCTGCTGTCGTCGATCGCCATTTTGCAGCAATTCCAGCCCGTGAAAGACTATATTTTCCGCAGTCGCCTCGTCTTGCAACAACTCCGGGACGATCGGCTTCATTTGCACCAAATTGGGCGGAGACATAAAAGGAATCGAAAATTTCAGCAAATACTGGGCAATAATCGCCGTAATTCGACTGACGCGATAGAGGACAACTTGGGGAACATCCAGCAAAGCCAACTCCAAATTAACAGTACCAGATTTAGCGATCGCCAGATCCGCAGCCGCCAAAACTTCCAGAGTTTGATTTTCTACTAAAGTAGCGCGCAAACCAAAATCTGCAATAGCTGCTTCGATTTTGCTGCAGAAAGCAGATTGAGACAACGGAATCCAGAAATGAACTGCCGGCAATTTAGCTTGAATAATTTGAGCCGCCTCAAATATGACAGGCATCAGGTACTTCAACTCTTGGCTTCTAGAGGCCGGAATTAGAGCCACTGACACCTGTTCCGATGGAATTCCCAAAGTTTTGCGGGCAACTTCGCGACTAGGCGCAGCCTGGATTCTATCAACCAAAGGATGACCAACCCAACTGACTTGGGCACCTTTTTTTTCAAAATAAGTAGCTTCTTCGGGAAAAATTGCTAATATGCGATCGCAAATATTGACAATCAAAGAAGTATTGCGAGGAGAAATAGACCAAACCCACTCTTGAGGAGCAATATACCAAAGCACCGGCAACGAAGGCAAACAGCGGCGGATGTAGCTACCAATACCTAAATTTGGAGTTAAATAATCAATCAATACAACTACATCGGGCGGAGAATCTTTTAGGTATTGTTTAGCTTTTTTTTGAACTTGGATAGTTGGCCAAATATAGGGGACTGATTCTATAAGTCCCATGGAACCAATAGCCACAGTATCGGCTAAAATAGTAGCGCCAGCTTCCGCCATCCGCTGCCCGCCCAATCCGACAATCTCTAACTCTAAACCAGCGGTAGCTGCGTGACGTTTTATGGCACTAATTAACAAAGCCCCTTGCAAATCGCCCGAAACCTCACCAGTGCTAATAAAAATTTTCATATTCTGAATTTAAACAGGTGAGATGTTTGCTAATAACTCAGTAACAGCATCATATTGATCTGGCATATTAGCACAGCGTAGTAGTAATTCTAAGTCTAGATTGGGAAGGAATGTACTCCGGGTAATCTGCTCATAATTTTCACCTCTTAAATTGTAGAGAGATAACTGACTATTTTGCCAAAACCAGACTTCCCGAATCCCCAACCTTTTGTATAATTCTAGAGTATCTATCCCGCCACTCGTAATTACGACTTCAATAGCAATATCTGGGACTGTTTTTTCGGTTCCTATGTCATAGGAATCATCCGGCTCTTTTCTGCCACCTAATTCTCTGTTACCCAGAGTCGGCCCGCCCTTACCGTAAAATCGAATACCATTTGCTCTCATATATGCCTCTAGCAGCATACAGAGAGTTTTCTTGATTATTTCATGTTCGGGTGAGACAGTCATAATTTGCAGTATTCGATCGAGGTAGAAAAATTTTACACGCTTGAGATCTTTAAAAGCTGCTTCTATTGCTTCAAATTGCTCCCAGCTAACACCGTAGAACATCATGCAGCCATCTTGTTCTGTTTCAGGGGATGTAGATTTTGCTAAAGTGTATACATTCATAGGAAAATATTTACTTAGTTCATAGGTTTATTCTACTCTTCTGCTGTCAAACCAGCGCGTTGGAGACCAATTTTGTTGATCGATCGCACTCGCGAAGGATTCCCCTCGATTAACATATAAGGAGGGACATCGCGATCGATCCTGCTCAATCCGCCCACCATAGACAAGCGGCCGATATGCACAAATTGGTGAACCCCCAAAACACCGCTCAATCGAGCCTGGGACTCTATTTTAACGTGTCCGGCCAAAGCCACGGCATTAGCTATAATTACTCGATCGGCGATCGAACAATTATGCCCAACGTGAACATAAGCCATCAATAGATTATGATTGCCGATGGTCGTGCTTTCTCCCGGTTGGGTAGCCCGATTAATAGTCACATATTCCCGAATTAAATTATCGTCCCCAATCTCCACCCTAGTTAGAGAACCCTGATATTTTAAATCTTGAGGTTCCAAACCAATAGCTGCGCCGGGAAAAATTTGATTACGAGCACCTATTTCTGTTAGCCCATCGATAATTGCATGAGCGCCAATCTTAGTTTGTGGCCCGATTTTCACTCTTTCCCCAATTACAGCATAAGCTCCCACTTCTACAGTCGAGTGAAGTTCGGCGCGGGGATGAATCACAGCAGTTGGGTGAATCAATGTAAGCATTTGTGATTAGTCTGTTGTCTGTTGACGGTTGACGGTTGACGGTTGACGGTTGACTGTTAACTGTTAACTGTTGGCTGTTAACTGCTAACTGTTGGCTGTTGCAATGCCCAATGCCCAATGCCCAATGCCCAATGCCCAATTTAATCTACCATCGAAAACGTCAATTCTCCTGAACAAGCTTTTTGTCCGTCCACTTCAGCCATCGCCTGCATTTTGGCGAAGCGTCGGCGTTTTACCCACAACAATTCTACAGTCATCAGCAACCGATCGCCCGGTACAACCTGACGGCGGAACTTGACTTGATCGATGCCAGTAAACATCCACAATCCTTGCTCAACATCAGGCAATTGAGCCAGAACAATACCGCCCACTTGAGCCATCGCTTCCACAATTAATACCCCCGGCATGACCGGTCTTCCTGGAAAATGCCCTTGAAAATGCGGTTCGTTGAAAGTCACATTTTTAATCCCTACAGCCCGCACTCCCGGCAAGTAATCAATAATCTTGTCTACCAGTGCAAAAGGATAGCGGTGAGGCAACAATTGCTGAATTTCTTCCACAGTAAAAGTGGATTTAACGATCGCAGAATCCTGACCATTCTCGGTGAGAACAGATGCAGAATTAGTATGATTGGGGGTGTTAATTTCGTTAATTTCAGTGAACGTAGACATTAAATCGCGTGTTAGATGGTGAGTAGTAACGGAGATATTGAGCATGGATCAAGCTGGCAATCTCAGGGCTAAGCCAAGTTGGACGTGTAAATTGTGACTGGCTTTGTAAGCCAAGTAGTGAGCTGTTGGCCAAGTTCCCAGCAGACTGAGATCGCCTACTAAGTCTAGGATTTTATGGCGTACTGGTTCATTTGTAAATCTCAAGGGCGGGTTGAGCCAGCCGGAGCGATCGCAAACTAAGGCGTTCTCTAGGCTACCACCTTTGATCAAACCTGCTTGTCGCAATTGGTCAACCTGGCGGGCCAGTCCAAAAGTCCGAGCCGGGGCGATCGCACTAGCAAAACTTTCTGTCTCTGGCGACCAACTGTACCATTGATTGCCGATCGCGGGTTCATCAAAATCAATCCCGTAGCTAAACCGAGTTTCCGCAGCAGGTAAAGCCACCACAAAAGCATCCCCGTGACGCACCCAAACCGGATTTGCGATCGGCGAAAGTTGCCTATTTGTTGCTGGTGGGTGTATCAATTCCTGGGCGACTAATCCTGTCTGGGCGATCGCCTCCACCCAAACCAGGGCAGAACCGTCCAGCAGAGGCACTTCCGAGCCATCAACCTCAATTCGAGCATTATCCACTCCCATGCCCGCCAAAGCCGCTAACAGATGCTCTACAGTACGAATTTGAGCATCACCTGTACCTGTCAGTTCTGTGGAAAGAGCAGTCTGAGATACGGCTTCAACTTTGGCAGGAATAATTGGAGCACCGGGCAAGTCAATTCTGACAAAATAGCGACCTTCCCCGACAGCAGCCGGCAAGACTCGGACACGAGTCGGTTCGCCACTGTGCAAACCAACTCCCGACAGTTCAAATTCAGAGGCCAAGGTACTTTGCATTAGTTATTGGAATGGGGAATGGGGAATGGGGAATGGGGAATGGGGCATTGGGCATTCGGATGGGGCATTCTACTTGTTACCAGGCAATCAGGAGACTGCACGTGCCCATTGGTGTCAACTTAAGCTGTCAGCCCGCCAAGTCTGTTAGTGAGCCCGCGAGTCCGACAGGGGTTAAAACCCCTGTCTAATAGCTAAAGTCCTCTAAAGAGGACTAATGAGTTGAAAATTCTTCTCTTCAGTCCTCTTAAGAGGACTTTAGCTATTAGACAGGGGTTTCAACCCCTGGCGGACTTGCGGGCCCACTAGCGGACTTGGCGGGCTGACAGCTTAAGTTGACACCAATGGGCACTGCCGTCTCCTCTATATCATTCCGGTGCAGCCGGAATTGATATAACTGGTTCCCAGGCAGATCCAGGGAACCAGTTAAATGCCCGATGCCCGATGCCCCATGCCCCATGCCCGATGCCCTAATTAGAATCTTTCCCCAATCCCAAAGTGAATTTGATTGTCACCACTGTCATTGATACCGTAATCGATCCGGATCGGACCTAACGGAGATTGAATCCGCACGCCGAGGCCGTAGCCATAACCACTACCAGGTTTTCTCCTGATACCAGCCGGATCGCCGGGGACATCTTTACCCGTTCCCAAGTCCGTACCCGCGTCAATAAATAGGGCACCACCGATGAACGAAATAATCGGGAAACGGTACTCAACACTGGCTTCTAGGAAACTGCGACCAGCCCCCATGTCCCCTTCGTTGTATCCCCGGACAGAGTTAGCGCCGCCCAAGGCAAAGGCTTCGTAGGGAGGCAAATCTCCGAAGATGGTCCCGGCTTTAAAACTAAATGCCAAGGTTTGAGGGCCTGGGGTAAAGTTGGTGTACTTGACTGGGAGGTAAAAGCTGTAACTGGCTCGCAGGCGGTTGAGCAGGATGCTGCCGGAACCGACAGGAATTGACTGTTCGACCCCAAATCTGAGCAGGGAACCGCTGGTGGGGCGCAGGGGGTCGTTACGTCGATCGCGCACAACACCTGCTTGCAACGTTGTCAAGTCATCGGAACCGGAATTGCTAAAACTCAACAGATTGCCTAGTTCGTCCTCCGATTCCCGTCGGCCTTTGCGATCCGTAATGGCAATCCGCTGGTACTGCAAGCCCACAGAAGCCGTCCATTCAGAGTCGGCAAAAGGATTCCGCGACAGGGGACGGGTAAAATTGATGGCGGCACCGGTGCGATTAATCCGGGGTCGATCGCCATTGGGTAGATACACTTCCTGGTCTCCACCGTCAAAAATCACGCTGATCGATCGTCTTCTAAACACATTAATCGTGTAAGAAGTCCGATAAGGATCGCCAGCAATCCAGGGGTCTGTAAAACTCACATCAAACAGATTTTGACGTTCCCCGATTTGTACCTCCGCCCCCAACTTCTGATTCCTACCGCCCAAGTTTTGCTGCTGGTAACTCACCGTACCGAACAAACCCGTAGCGGAACTCAAACCCGCACCCGCGGCGAGAGAACCAGTATTTTTCTCAATCACATTGACAATTACCCTTGCCTTACGGGGGTCAGCCGTTCCCGGTTCCAAAGCCAGCCGGACGTCTTCAAAAATCCCCAAACCAAACACCCTTCTCAAATCCCTTTCCGCCTTGGTGCGGTTGAATATATCTCCAGGTTTTTGTTCTACTTCGCGGGTAATCACATAGCGGCGGGTATTCCCACCAATGGGCTGACCAGTCGCATCCGTGGCTTCTCCTTCCTTGTTGAGGAAGCGAACATCAATGGATTCGATCTGACCTTCTGCCACTTGCAGCGTGACTGTCCCGTCATCTGCGACTTGGGGTGCTTCGGTAATTTGGCCCAAAACAAAGCCGTTGTCTTGATACCAGGTATTAATTTTTTTGACTCCCTCCTCAAAGCGGCGGAGGTTGAGAGTTTTGCCATACTGATCCCGGAAGCTTTCGTCCACAATGCTTTGGGGGAGCACTTGCTGACCGACGATGGTGACTCCTCGCAGCACTGGATTTGCCTGGACGATGAAGGTCACTCGCACGCCCAAAGGGGTGTCTTCTGGTACTGCACGCACATTTTTGAAAAAGCCTGTGGCAAAAATAGCGTTGATGTCTTGTTGCAGTTGGGTACGGTTGGTCGTCCGTCCCGGTTGAGTGGTGATGACTCGGTAAATCTCGCTTTGCAGGTCTCCAGTCACCCCGCTGATGACCACTTCTGCCACTAGCACCTGGGGCTGGGCTGGCCCTGTGGGCGCGGGGGTTGGTCTTGGCTGGGGTGCGCCGGGGGGCAAAGCAGGAATTCTGTTAGGTTCTGGTGTTGCAGGGGCTGGCCTGGTCTGGGTCGGTCTGGTCCCTGGTGCTGGTCTAGTTGGAATTTGGGCGTTTTGAATCCCCCCCGATTCCTCTGGTTTCACCTGGTCTACTGCGACCGAGGCTGGCGAAACCGCGGTTTCCGAGGGGGGGACTTGGTTGCGTTCCTGTTTCGCTTCTAGCTGGGAATTTTGGCTGCTAGATGGGAGTCCGCGATCGTCGGATTCTACATCGGCTTTGGGGTCTAAGCTGGGAGTCGCCATGGGGGGCGACGGTTCTGTGAGTCGGTTTGGGGGTTCGCGGTCGTTTTCTCCCCTCCCAGGGGCGGCCGCTACTATTTTGAGGGCTTCTATTTTAGTGGCTTTTGCCACAGCCCGGTTTTGAGGAGGATTTTCGGTTAATTCTCCCTGGTTTCGATCGGGCGATTCGATCGCCTCCACGGGAGGAATGGCGGCCGATATTTTCTCTGTAGATTCAGAGTAGGATGTTTGGCCGGAAGCAGAATTTGAGAGTCCGAATGTTGCTGAGACAGTTAAAACTGCCACCAATACAGCAGATAAACGCATTTTTGTTCACTTGTTTGGAATCCACACACCACATTAGTCATCAGTCATTAGTCCTTCGTCATTAGTCCTTCGTCATTGAGTCGGTTGAATTTGCACGCCTCCCACTAACTGATGACTGTTGACTACTGATTGCTGACATGGAAGACAGATGACAAACTGTGCAATTTTAGCGCATTGCCAAGGCCTCTAGACTTTCTGAGCTAGAACTCGCTGGAGAACTTGCTGGTAAGCGCTTTCCACTGAACCCAAGTCGCGCCGGAATCGGTCTTTGTCCATCACACGGGCATCGGGATCGGTTTCTGCGTTGTCCCAAAGTCGGCAAGTATCGGGACTGATTTCGTCGGCAAGGATCAGGTTTTGATGTTGGTCTATACCGAATTCCAGTTTGAAGTCTACCAGGGTGATGCCACACTGGCTGAAAAATTCTTTGAGAATTTCGTTGATTTCTCTGGCGGCGCGATCGAGTTGGTCTACTTGTTCTGGGCTTGCTAGCTGCATCAGCAGCAGTCTGTCCCGTGTCAGCAGCGGGTCTCCCAAATCGTCGTTTTTGTAATAAAACTCTACTAATGGGGGATTGACAATTGTGCCGATCGCCAATCCTGTTTGTTTGCACAGACTACCGGCCGCGATGTTTCTGACTACGACTTCTAAGGGTAAGATTTGGACGCGGCAAACTCGCATCTGGTTGGGGGCTGGCGTGTCGATGAAGTGGGTGGGAATGCCTTTGGCTTCTAGCATCCGAAACAGGTGGGCGGATATGGCATTGTTGATTTCGCCTTTGCCGATGATGCTACCCCGTTTCTGCGCGTTAAAGGCTGTGGCGTCGTCTTTGAAGTAAGTCAGCAAAATTTCGCTGTCTTCGGTGGAATAGAGGATTTTGGCTTTGCCTTCGTAGAGTTTGCGATCGGCTGACATGGCGATGAATAATTTAGATGAGTTTTAGATTTTACATCATCTCCGCCTAATCACTTAAGATCTCGTTTTCGGTAGCAGTTGATATGAATCATCCATTTGGCAGATTGCACCCGCCGATAGATGCGATCGGGGACTAGCCCATGATTTGATTCCGATCGCACGGATTCTGGCCTACCGCGCGACACAATACAGAAAGCACAGGGTACAATTAAATTCATCTCTCGCACATACTGCACACAAAAAAACTATAAAAAGGCTGATTTATGGAAGAAAAAAAAATTAATATCCTGTTGGTTGAAGATGATGAGGTTGATGTGATGAACGTCCGCCGTGCCTTCAAAAAAAATAACATCCCTAACCCTCTTTATATAGCTGGGAATGGATTAGAGGCTCTTGCTATTTTGCGCGGACAAGCTAAAATAGATCCTGTAATGCCTCAAGCCCGCCGATTGATTTTGTTAGACTTGAATATGCCGAGAATGAACGGGATTGAATTTTTGCGAGAATTGCGACTCGATACAAAATTGAGGTCGATTCCTGTGATCGTACTCACAACTTCCAATGAAGATAGAGATAAGGTAGAAGCTTATAATTTAAATGTGGCTGGCTATATTCTTAAACCAGTCACTTTTTCTAATTTTGTGGATGTTATGTCTACGCTGAACAAATACTGGATGTTAAACGAGATACCATAAATAAATTAATGAAAAAACATACCATTTCTCAGTAACATTAGGTGCTCTAGGAGCTAGTGCCTAAAGCCTAGGGCATACTTCATTTTCTTGAAAACTGCTATATAAATTTTATATTTGAGAAGATTGACCTTTTAAATTATTATTTACCACACCGTCATTTCTGAGTAATCCACAATGGAGTTGCTATGAAAACAGGGATCAAAATTCTGATAGTTGATGACGATGAAGTCGATCGGATGAAAGTGAGGCGATCGCTCAAATCTGCCGGCGTTGTGGTGGAAATTTCTGAAGCAGAAGACTGCGCCAGTGCCCTGGAAAAATTATCGATCGACCAAAATGATATCGCGGCGGCCAGACTCTCTAAACAGGAACAATCTCAAAAGCCGATGGAGGTTGAGAATACAGAAAATTCCGTGTTTTCCAATCAGATATTTGACTGTAAATTTGACTGTGTATTCCTGGACTACCGATTGCCAGATGGAGACGCACTGACCTTAGTAGAAGATATTCGGGAATTGGGTTTCAAAGTTCCCTTAATTGTGCTTACAGGTCAAGGTGATGAACAAATTGCTGTGGAATTGATGAAGGCAGGAGCTTCTGATTATATCGTTAAATGCAAGCTGTCTTCAGATAGTTTAGCCCACAGCTTGTACAATGCGATTCGGGTTTATCGCGCCGAATCTCATGCGTTTCATAGCAGTCAAAAACTCAAGGAAAGTGAAGAACGCTATAGGTTAGTTTTAGAGGGAGTTAACGATGGAATTTGGGATTGGGATTTAACTAAAAATGAAGTTTATTGGAACGATCGCCTTTTGGAGATGATCGGTTTGGGGCGATCGCAATTCGGTCATACCATGGAAGCTCTATACACGCGACTTCACCCCGAAGACAAAGAAGATATTATCCAGGCGATCGAAGCTCACTTGGAAGCAGAAATAGACTATAACGTACAATTTCGCCTGCTGCACTCGAACGGTGCTTACCGCTACTGCACTTCCCAAGGAAAAGCTCAACGGAATTCCCAAGGAAAAGCAGTGCGGATGGCTGGCATGATTAGCGACATTACCGATCGCAAAAACGCAGAAGATGCTCTAGAAAGAGAACGGCAGCAACTGAGACAAATTATTACTTGTGTGCCTGTAGCAATGGCGATGTTCGATACAGAAATGTGCTATTTAGCTCACTCCGACAGATGGCTGACTCAATTTAATTTAAACTTACCATCCCTGAGTACCTTAAGCCATTACAACTTGTTTCCCGATCTCCCCGATGGGTGGAAAATGCTGTATCAACAAGTGCTAAAAGGCGAAATAGTTTCTCGTAGCGAAGATGCTTGGGAACGAGCCGATGGCTCTATTTTAATCCTGCGTTGGGCAGCCCACCCTTGGTACAATTCCGATGGCGCAGTCGGGGGAATGGTGATGGTTGCTGACAAGATTAATGAGTTGGTGGAAGCGCGAGAAACTGCTCTGAAAGCAAGCTTGATTAAGTCGCAATTCTTGGCAAATATGAGTCATGAAATTCGCACTCCCATGAATGGAGTTTTGGGGATGGCTGAATTATTGGTACGTACTCCCCTGGAACCAAAACAGCGAGAACTCGCTCAAACTATTTACCGCAGTGCAGAACATTTGCTGATGGTAATTAATGACATCCTCGACTTCTCTAAAATAGAAGCGGGAGAAATGCGGTTGGCAAAGGAAAATTTTGACTTGGATAACTGCCTAGAATCAGTCATAGAAATGGTGGCATCTTTAGTCGAGGAGAAAGGTATTGAATTAAATATTGTAGTTGAAAGTTCAGTACCTAGAAAATTGGTAGGAGACTCTAGCAGATTGAAGCAAATATTGCTGAATTTAACAGGCAATGCGATTAAATTTACTGACGGCGGTCAAATTTTAATTTATGTAAACGTTAAACGCGATAAACAAAATAAAGATAATCGGCAAGGAGATAAATTATTATTTTCAGTGCGGGATACTGGCATTGGAATTTCGCCAGAAGGGCAGACAAAACTGTTTCAATCTTTTTCTCAAGTAGACAGTTCGGCGGCTAGACAATATGGTGGCACGGGTTTGGGTTTGGCTATTTGCAAGCAGTTAGTGGATAGGATGGAAGGTGAAATTGGGGTGCGGAGTTCCCTCGGTAGTGGTTCGACTTTTTGGTTTTCTATACCTTTGGAAAAACAATGGCAAGCCGAACAAACTCATCCTGAACTTGTTGGTAAAAAGCTGTTAGTAGTCTCTGGAAGCGCTTTGATGAGAGCCGCAGTACGAGCCTTTGCTCAAACTTGGGGAGCCCGCTGCGATGAAGCAGAAACTGCTGCTGCTGCTTTGACTTGGTTGACAAGTGCCAATAGCCGGATGTCTCCCCAGTCTGAAGCGGGAGAAAACTGTTGCGATGTCGTGTTTGTAGATTTACAAATGCCGGATTTGGAGGCGGAAGAATTTGTTGTCCAAGTGCGATCGCTCTCGGCAATTGGACCGTTAATCGCGATCGCCTCTTTGGGCGAACAACCCAAAGCTGAAGCACTTTGCGATCGAGGCAAAGCTGAAGCACTTTGCGATCGAGGCTTTAGCGGCTATTTAATGAAGCCTGTGAGGGCTTCTCGGCTGCTTCCGGCCCTCCTGTGGGCAGTGAATGATAGAGGAGATTTTGGGAGCACTTTTGCAACTAATAGTTGCGATTTGCCTGTGGTGAATTCTCAATTTTTTACTTCCACTAATTCCCCCTCATCTCTCAAAATTTTGCTAGCGGAAGACCACCAGATTAACCAACAAGTTATTCTCGCACAATTGGCGGTTTTAGGCTATCAGGCTGACTGCGCTAGTAATGGGAAAGAAGCACTGGATTTGCTGGCTGCTAACAGCTACGATTTGGTGCTGATGGATTGTCAAATGCCCATCCTTGATGGTTATGAAACCACCCAAAAATTGCGGGAACAAGAAAAGGGCGATCGACACACTTTTGTGATTGCTTTAACTGCTCATGCCATGCCGGGAGAACGAATTGACAACAAAAACAACGATAATTCAACCACAATATTTACCAACCCATTGCCAAAACAGCTAGTTTCTGCTGTATCGCCAGAACAGCAAATCGCAATTCAAACTTGGGAACATGGAGACTGTGACGGACTGTTTGACAAGCAAAGATTGGAGCAACTTGGACGAGTTAATATTAAATTGCCTCAGCGAATTTTGCAATCATTTGTGGAAAATGTAAAAGTAGATTTAGAATCTGCCCAAAATGCCGTCCTAGCTAAAGATTGGCAGGTTGTCGAATATCAAGCTCACCGTATTAAAGGAAGTTCTGCCAATGTGGGAGTTACCTTGATGTCGGATTTAGCAGCACAATTAGAGCTTCATGCTCGCAGTTTTCAATCTCAGCAACCAAATGTCAAATGGGAAAAAAATGATGGTATTGATAACATCCTAGGGAGTTTGTCAAATTACTTATTACGAGTTCAGCAATTTATAGAAAGTATCATGTTAAAAGGAGATGAAATTTAAAGCTTCTCAAACTCTATCTCAAACTCTAATTTATCCAGAAATTTGATGAAGTTGGTATACAATAGGCTCAAAATTAAGCAATGGCATTAATTTTAGCTATGACTTATGAATCCGAACTCAACAGTATTTCCCCGATCGCACCCTTAGAAAATAATCCCGAATTACTGACACCTCTCATGGCTTTTTATCGGGAATTTTTGCTGCATCAAGAGCAGGTAGAGCCTGGTAATCAAGAAAATCAGGTGATTCTGGGTAACGAGGGAGTTGGGGTGGAGTTTCTGGTGGAAGAAGTGGCTCGCTGCTGTCAGAAAAGCCCTGTTGGCAAAAAATTACCCACGGCTTTTTATGTTCATGTTTCGGCTTTAGCAGCACTCCATCCTGTTGTGAGAATTTATGAAAAATGTGCCCGACAAAATCTCCCAAATATTATTGATGAAGCAACTGTAATTAAATTTCAGCTTCGTCAACCGAAAATTTCTTATCTTTTTTACCCAGATTTTGATACGGATGCTCACCCGGCTTTACAAAAAAGTATCCAAATTAATCTGGAAACCGGAGAAGTTAAATGTATCGACTACAGCGCCAGTGAAAATCCACCGGTTTTGCACCGTAAAGAAACTTTTGTGACGGCGGATTATCCCCATTACCAGAAGTTTGCTCAACTGACTAAATCCGAAGAAAAATGGGGACTCCTTGACAATACTAGCGTTATTGGAACTCGCGAAGGTTGGCTGAAATATTTGGGATATTGCGGTGTGGAAATTCAAGATCACGCTGTGGTTGAACGTGGAAAAGAGGAGAATAGTCAGTTATCTATTCCGAAGATTGAGCGACACAAGGCTGCGATGCTGCGAAACTCTCTTTCTAAACCTATCCGTTTGGTTTTAGAAGCTGATTTATTTATTGATGGCGATACTTTTTTTGATTATGGTTGTGGTTACGGTGGGGATATTAAACATATTACTGAAGAAGGTTATGCTGCTGCGGGATGGGACCCTTATTATCAACCAGATACTGTGCTAATTCAGGCAGATATTGTGAATATTGGTTATGTGATTAATGTGATTGAGTCTTTGGGGGAACGGCGAGAAGCTTTGCTGAATGCTTGGGAATTGACTAAAAAAATATTGGTGGTGGCGGCTCAGGTATTAATTGATGATACGGATCGAGGTCAAATTGCTTATGGGGATGGGGTGATTACTTCTCGCAATACTTTTCAGAAGTATTATGAACAGGAAGAGTTGAAAATTTATATCGATCAAGTTTTGAATGTTGATGCAATTCCTGTGGCTTTGGGGATTTATTTTGTGTTTCGGGATGTGGCTACAGGTGAAGGTTTTCGGGCTTCTCGATTTCGATCGCACTTATTGACACCTAGAGTGCGATCGCAAGTGAAGCGTTTTGAAGATTACGCCGATATTCTGGCTCCTTTGATGGCTTTTGTGAGCGATCGCGGCCGCCTTCCCGTCAAAGGCGAATTAGCTTCAGAAGCGGCGATTAAGGGGGAATTTCACAGTTTTAATCGGGCTTGGAGGGTGATTTTGCAAGCTACGGATGCGGATGATTGGGAGACAATCGCCGACAAACGCCGCCAGGATTTGTTAGTATATCTCGCTCTCAACGGTTTGG
The DNA here is from genome assembly GCA_004292745.1 of Oscillatoriales cyanobacterium. Lineage (GTDB taxonomy): Bacteria > Cyanobacteriota > Cyanobacteriia > Cyanobacteriales > Microcoleaceae > Microcoleus > Microcoleus anatoxicus. Next base: position 24,142 of record RDXH01000096.1, read on the forward strand.
GCGATCGACCTTCTCTTCGTCAACTCCCGGCTCAAATTCGTAACGACATCAAAGGTTTGTTTGATAATTATCAAAAAGCTTGCATTTTGGCAGATTTAATGCTATATAGTTTGGGGAAAAGTGAGATTATTGGTGATTGTTGCGAAGATAGTGCGATCGGCTACAAACAACCAGGTTCCCTTTCAGTTCACGTCTCTGCATTAGCAGAACTAGACCCTTTATTGCGGCTATATGAAGGCTTAGCTAACCGTACCATTGGTCGTCTAGATGGTGCTACAATTATCAAATTTTACGCTGATAAACCTCAGATTTCCTATTTATTTTATCCGGATTTTGATGCTAATCCCCATCCCGCATTGCACACTGTCATGCACATAGATTTACGCGACCTTTCGGTAAAATATCAGAAATTTTATAATTTATCTAACCCGCCTATTTTAGTGAGAAAAGAAGCATTTGTCACTCCTAATTATCCCCATTACACAAAATTCGATAAACTTACTCGCCAAGAACAAAAATTAGGCATTCTGGATAGTTGCTTAGTTCAGAAGCATCAGGAATGGCAGAATTGTTTGGAGGAAAATTGTGTAAGAATTAAGGGTCATAGCTTGTTTTGGCGATCGAATGCTGACCCAGAAAAGTTGAAAATGTTGCAAAAAGCTGCCTCGCAACGTCACTCATCCAAAATTTATGTGGATGGGGGAAAGATGGAAGGAACCGCAGAGGACGCAGAGAGCACAGAGGATGGGAAAGAAGAGAGAGAATGATGGATATCAATTCCGGTGGTACTGAAATTGATATCATATAAAATCCTCTCTTCTCTTCCTTCGCGTCCTTGGCGCCTTCGCGGTTAAATCATTCCGATACAACCGAAATTGATATCACTGGCGTCTTAACAGCCTTAGAGGTTGCTATATTAATGCAAAAAGTGGCGCACGTCGGTGAAAACCATTGTGATTCCGAGTTGGTTGGCGCAGTCGATCGAATCTCGATCGCGCATACTTCCTCCCGGTTGGACTATCGCACTTATTCCCGCCGCCGCCGCCGTTTTTACCGAATCATCGAAGGGGAAGAAACCATCGCTAGCTAAAACTGCTCCTTTAGCTTGTTCTCCCGCTTGTTCTAAAGCTAGTTTCACCGAACCGACACGATTCATTTGTCCCGCACCAACACCGATTGTCGTGCAATTTCGCGTCACCACGATCGCATTTGATTTAACGTGTTTGGCGACTTTCCAAGCAAACAGCAATTCTGCTAACTCTGGTGCTGTCGGCTGTTTCTCAGTAACTACGCGCCATTTACTCGTATTTTCTACTACATTATCTGAGTCTTGCACCAGTAAACCACCAGCAATTATTTTAACAGTTTGCGGAGGTCCTTGGGTCAAGTCTGGCAAAATTAACACTCGCACTTTTGCCTTTTTCTTGATAATTTCTTCCGCTTCCGGTTCGCATCCAGGAGCGACAATACATTCTAAAAATGTCTGAGTTAATGCTGTGGCTGTAGCTGCATCAATCGGGCGATTTAGTGCCACAATACCACCAAAAGCCGATACTGAATCCGTGTCAAATGCTTTTTGATAAGCTTCAGAAATAGTGGTTCCCAAGGCTGTACCACAGGGATTTGTGTGTTTGAGAATAGCCGCCGCTGGACTGTTGGGAAATTCTACAATTAGTCTCCTTGCTGCTTCTAAATCTACTAGGTTATTGTAGCTTAATTCTTTACCTTGTAGGATAGTGCTCGTCGTCCAGCCTGTGGGTGTAATTCCGCTTTGATACCAGCTTGCGGCTTGGTGGGGATTTTCGCCATAGCGCAGAGTTTGCAGCTCTTTTCCTGAAACATTAAACTCGGTGATGGGCGAGGAATTTTCAGGGGATTGACTGCTGAGATAAGCGGCGATCGCGCTGTCGTAGTTGGCTGTATGTTTGAAGGTTTCTAGGGCGCATTTTTGCCTAAATTCTAAGGAAGCTGCACCTCCGTTTTGGCGCAGTTCTTCTAAATAAGTATTGTACTGGTCTGGATTGCACAAAACTGTGAGATGGGCGTGGTTTTTGGCTGATGCTCTCAGCATGGCTGGTCCGCCGATATCTATCTGCTCAATGGCCTCTGCTAGGGTAACTCCATCCTTGGCAATTGTCTGTTCAAATGGATACAGATTGACAACCACTAAATCAATGGGGCGAATCTGATTTTCGGCTAAATCTGTGAGGTCTTCTGATACATCCCTACGTGCTAAAATACCGCCATGGATGCGTGGGTGGAGGGTTTTGACTCGCCCTCCCAAAATTTCGGGAGAACCGGTATATTCTGCAACTTTGGTGACGGGGATTCCTGCTGCTTTGAGAGCCGCTGCTGTTCCGCCGCTGCTGATTATGTCAAATTCAAATTCTGCTACTAAAGTCCGTGCTAACTCAATTAGCCCGGTTTTGTTGGAGACGCTCAGAAGTGCTAGACGTGCCATTGGTTTGAAGTTGCGATCGCAAAAATAGACAGGTTACATTCTAGATCAACTTTGGCTGCATCGCTAGAATTTAATCATTACCAATTTCTGATTATTTTTTATTTTTATCTTGTAAAGCTGAGCTTGCTCAGCTTTCTACTTATCTTCATAAGATCTTCATAAAACTATATTAATTTATGTTGAGTAGTTTTTTGAATAGTCTGGAAAATAGCTAATGAGTGATGATAGATAATGAGCACACCGTCAAAGTTAAAATTTCACCTTAATTTTATTTAATAATAATTTTAGATGATTACTCGAATCCGTGTGTTAGCATCTATGGTACATTGTTGTATTTATCAAGAATATTGAGCAGCAAGCAATGTCAAAAGCTTAATTTAGTTTAAAAAATGAGAGGTATTAAAGATGTTTTCTAAAGATATAGAACAAGGAAATCCAAGCAATAACGTTGCCATTTTATCAAACACAGTAGCTAAGAATAGTGGATTGAGTTCCAAATATCTAGTGTCAACAGGTCTAGGAAATACTTCAGTACCTAGCCAAATGTCAGAAGCGTATAGTTTTAATTTGTGCGAGTTGCAGCAGATGGAAAAAGCAATGGAACAATTAAAGCAAGATTTAAAAGCTAGTGAATCTAGGTTTAGGAATGCGATTGAAAAAAATGCAGATGGCATGGCAATTGTCAATAAACGAGGACTTGTTGCCTTTGTCAACTCATCAGCAGAAGCACTGTTTAACTGCAAGGCGGAGGAACTTTTAGGGAAAGAGTTTTTTGGTGTTTTGGTAGTAGAAGGTTCTGCCTGCGATATTGAGATGGAGGCAGATATTATTCCCCAAGTTGGAAATACAGATCGCACAGGAATGCGTGTCGTGCAGACAGAAGTGAAAGCTATTCGCAAGGACAAAGAAAATGCTGTGGTAGAAATGCGGGTGGTGGAAACGGAATGGGAAGGGGAAATGGCTTATTTGGCTACGTTGCGGGATATTACCGATCGCAAACGCACACAAGAAATTCTCTGGTTGTACGATCGGGCTATGGCGGCCACTAGCACCGGCATTGTGATTTCTGACGCCACTAAACCCGAACATCCGATAGTATATTGCAATCCCGCATTTGAAACCATCACAGGCTATCAACGACAGGAAATTCTGGGCAAAAACTGCCGTTTTTTGCAGGGAATTGATACCGATCCAGCAGCCTTAGTAATAATTCGCCAAGCCTTACAAAGCGAAAGTGAATGTCAAGTAATTTTAAAAAATTATCGCAAAGATGGAACAGCTTTCTGGAATGCTTTGTCCATATCTCCAGTACGCGATCGCACCGGAAAACTAACTCATTTTATCGGTGTCCAGAGAGATATCACCGATCGCAAAAAAGCTGAGGAAGATTTGCAGATTTCCGAAGCACAAAGTAGAGAACAAGCTACTAAATTAGCCGCAGCACTTCAGGAAGTCAAAGAAACTCATAGCCAATTAGTGCAGAGTGACAAAATGTCTAGTTTGGGATTGCTCATTGCGGGTGTCGCCCACGAAATAAATAACCCCATCAGCTTCATTTCATGCAATCTCGGTCATCTGAATAACTATACTCAAGACTTGCTACACATTCTCGAACTTTACCAGCTGCAATATCCCGAACCCGCAGCAGAAATTCAAGCAGAAGCAGAGGCGATTGAACTAGATTTTATAGCTAAAGACTTACCGCAAATACTATCTTCAATGAATGTGGGAGTTGAGCGCATTTCCCAAATTGTCCAATCCCTGCGAAACTTCTCGCGAAACGACAATTCAGAAATGAAACCGATTAATCTTCATGAAGGAATTGACAGCACGCTGTTAATTCTCAATCACCGCTTGAAAGGAAAAGGAGAAATACCACCGATTCAAATCATCAAAGAATACGGAGATTTACCCACTGTCGAATGTTTTTCGGGGCCAATCAACCAAGTATTTATGAATATTCTCAGTAATGCGATCGATGCTTTAGATGATTGGAATCAACAGCGAGGATTAGCAGAAAGCCGAGGCAATCCCAGCCAGATTAAGATTAGCACAAAATTGAGGGATACGGTTGGCGATCGCTTCCCTGCACCCAATTTTGCAGAAATCACCATTACCGACAGCGGCCCCGGAATGAGCGAAGAAGTCAAACAGCACATATTTGATAGCTTTTTTACTACAAAACCCATTGGGAAAGGCACCGGCATGGGATTGTCAATTAGCCATCAAATAGTAGTAGAAAAACACAATGGAGAATTAGATTGTATTTCCGAATTAGGGAAAGGAACAACCTTTATCATCAGCATTCCGATTAAACAATAAATCAAGCAAGACCAAAAACAATTACGATAATCAAAGCGGTTTTTACTCAGGAGTTTAGTCCTGAGTAATTCAACACCGAGAGAGAGGACGAAAGTCCTCACTACCAATAGCAGCGATCGCAACTTATATTAATTCCGGTTGTATCGGAATTATCAAACCACAGAGGACACAGAGGACACAGAGAAAGAGAAGAGAGAGAAATAATCATTCCGATGTCAACGGATTTGATATTAAAACACCTCAACACCATCCAAATTCTTCACAGTTTCCACCTTGGCCCTCGCCGCCTCTCCGCAACTTTTAGGAGTGGGAAACATCTTTCCCGGATTCGCCAAACCCTTCGGATTAAACACCTCGCGTACCCACTGCATTGTCTCCAAATCTACCTCCGAAAACATATCTGGCATAAAACATTTTTTATCAGCGCCAATACCGTGTTCTCCCGAAAGACTACCTCCGACTTTCACACAAAGTTTCAGAATTTCTCCTCCCAATTCCTCTACCTTTTCCAGCGCTCCTTCCACGGAATTATCGTACAGAATCAGCGGGTGTAAATTCCCATCTCCCGCATGAAAAACATTCGCAATCCGATAGCCGTATTTTTCACTTAAACCCTCAATTTCCTTGAGAACAAATGCCATTTGTGTGCGGGGAATTACACCATCTTGTACATAATAATCAGGGCTCAAATGACCTGCGGCGGCAAAGGCGGCTTTCCGTCCTTTCCAAATTTTCATCCGGGTTTCTGGGTCATGGGCAGTGGTGATTTTCCGCGCTTCATTCTGCTTGCAAATATCAGTAATTCGCTGTTTATTGGCGGCTACTTCTACCTCTAAACCATCGATTTCTACTAACAAAATTGCCGCAGCATCACGGGGGTAGCAGCCTGTAGCTACAACATCTTCTACAGCATTGATGCTGATGTTATCCATGATTTCCATGCCACCCGGAATAATGCCAGCGCTGATAATATCTGAAACCGATTCTCCCGCGGCTTCAATACTGGAAAAATCAGCCAGAAGAACGCAAATAGATTCCGGGGCTTTCAGAATTCTCAAAGTAACTTCTGTGGCTATACCCAAAGTGCCTTCGGAACCGACAAATACACCTGTTAAATCATAACCTGGCATCTCAGGAATTTCGCCGCCCACATCCACAATGGAACCATCGGGTAGTACCAATTTTAATCCTAAAACGTGATTAGTTGTGACTCCGTATTTGAGGCAATGAACGCCACCGGAATTTTCGGCAACGTTGCCGCCAACGGAGCAAACAATTTGACTAGAAGGGTCTGGTGCATAGTAGAAACCGGCACCGCTAACTGCTTGAGTTACCCAGTTATTAATTACTCCTGGTTGTACGACTACTTGCTGATTTTCTAAGTCTACTTTCAGGATTTTGCGCATCATGGCGGTGACAATTAATACGCAGTTTTCGACTGGTAAAGCGCCACCAGAAAGCCCCGTACCAGCACCTCTGGCTACCCAGGGAATTGAGTGGCGATCGCATATTTTGACCACCTGTGCCACTTCCTCTGTAGTTCGCGGCAATACGACCAAGGCCGGTCGCTGGCGGTAGCTAGCGAGTCCATCGCACTCATAAACCAGCAATTCTTCCCGGCGCTTGACAACGCCGTTTTTGCCCAGTACAGCCTCAAATTCTTGAATAACGGGTTTCCAGTTGCGTTCTGTTCGTTCTGTTTCTATGGCGATCATTAGTGATTATAAAATTGGGTAGTTCTCAATCATATTGTGGCAAATTTTAGGAGTTTTGTGCAAATATAGCAGTTGCAGGTTTTGCTATAGCAATCCTAAATCATTTGTAAATTTCTTACTCCCGGACCTTAATAAGGTTGGGGTGGGGTAAAAAACTTTACGACTCCTGGAAGGATTGCTATATATAGCAATCCTAAATCATTTGTGAATTTCTTACTCCCGGACCTTGCTAAGGTCCGGGTTGGGGTGGGGTAAAAAACTTTACGACTCCTGGAAGGATTGCTATATATCATCAAAGCCACTGGCCACCACGAAAACGCCAGTAGGGAAACAAAATCCGCATTAATGTTTGGGAAGCCAAATAAATCGCTAGCCAGACAAAACTGTAGTGCAAACCAAAAGCCCCCAATTCCAAATCCTGCGGAGGTATGCCCGGTAAACCGACAATTTTGAGTAAAAATAACACAAAAATTGCTTCCCAAATTCCCGCCAGCAATTGAAAAGCACCAGGCCAATCTCGGTCCCAACGGAAATGCTGAATGTAGATATATAAAATATCCCAACCCATGCCAAAAATGCCTACATAGGCTAAAATCCAGAAAAATATTGCTCCTGATTGGGAGCAAATTAAACCCATGAAAAAAGGCAATGTTGCTAAAACGCCTACAGTTGCAAATAATAAAATTCGAGTTTGCCAGCGACCAAATAAGGTAGGAGTCATCTGATTTTTGATGGGGAATTTTAGCCTGGAGATTGATTGAAAATCCACTTTAACCATTGTACTAACGATCGCACAAAGCTCAATTTCCGAACACCAGGAGCCTTGGCTTTGGCCAGACTTTCCACAGATCGCAAACCAGCATACTGCAAACCCAAAAAACTGTCCACCGGCGCATAATGACCCCCCAAAGTAATCGCACCCGCTGCGTAAATCCGCCCATCCCCCTTACTCCCAGAAGCATTTCGCATGGAGAACACCTCAAAATCCTTTTGCACGCTCAAACGTCCCAATCCATTCAGTGGCAGATTGTATTGCACCACCAAATCCTCCAGCAAAGGACTGGTTTTCACCTTCGCATCCAAACCCGTAGCATCAATAATAAAATCAGCCTCTAACTGAATTTGTCCCTTGAGTTCTTTTTCCCGAATGTAAGTCACCGTGCGGTTTCGACTGTCGCGCTCAACTCGCTCCACTTCCCCAAAGGTAATCTGATACCATCCTTGACTCAAACCCTCTTGCACTATACGTCGCCAGTCGCTGCGGCTAGCAGTAGTAGTGCCGCCCCAATCTGTCAGCAACTGGGGCATCAATTCCGCTGGGGCCTTTTCCAACACCACCCGTAGTTCCCCGCCCCAGCAAGCTTTCGGCCAATTGAAAGGTTGAAATTCATAGTGATTTTCGACGCTTCTTTGTGCGAGATTAAAGGTATTGCCAAGAGGTTTGGGCGATCGCATCAAATGCAATACTTGAATATTCTGGTTGCGTTGTCTGGCTTCGTAGAGTCGCTGCACCACCCGCGAAGCCACAATTCCCCGCCCGCGCAACAACACACTTCCACCACGGGATTCCAACTGTTTGTAAACATCGTCGTGGTTTTCGTAAGCATTCACCACGGACTTAAAATCCTGGGTGGTTTCGCGATAAGCTTGCAAGTCGGGCAAAAATTGAATGGCTGGATAGCCCGTGGCTAAATGCACGTATTTGGCGATCAAAAAAGCGTGTTCCCGTTGCTGGGCATTGGATTTAGAATAAGCGATCGCGTACCTACCGTCATCTGTTTTGCGAATTCCCCGCACCCTAGCATAGCGAAACATCTGATTCCAGCCAATGCGATCGACCTCCCTGTCAATAGAATCAAACACATTCCCCGCGCGAGGCGTATAAGTTTCAGCAAAAGTCGGTTCCGCAAACACCTGCCACATCAACTTCAGGGACACCCCCAAGTGACCCTTGAGCAATTCCTGCCCAGCTTCCCGCAGCGCATAGGGAGGCCAACCCCAAATATTGTCTGGACAAGAGTCAGAATTCGATCTAAGCCGTTCGTGGAGCGGAATTTGAGAATTCAGACATAACCGACGGTAGCGGGCGTAAGGCTGATTTTCCATGCCCAAAACCGCAATTCGATCGCTCTTCACCCCACAAATTCTGAGCAAATCCACCCAAATAAAGCTGCCCAAACCGCCTCCAATGGCTGCCCAATCCATTTCTTCCACTGGCATTCCCATCGATTGGATCGATCGCATTGTCACCTCAGAGGCGTGCAAAAATGCGATGGGCGGAAACTCCCCTCTACTGACGTTGGCCGAAGGTGCCGACACCCCTGGCTGTTCGATGGCGGAGTCGGGGCCATTTGTCTGGGGGTTAAAGAAAATATGAGAATTGACAGAGGGTGTTTCTATGGAATTAACCGCAAAAGAAATACCGATCGCGTAGGGTCCTATTTGTAGCATATCGCCATTGGCGAGCACGCACCGAGTTTGGCGCACCCCATTGACAAAAGTACCGTTGCGACTGCCAGTGTCAGTTACGACGATACTATTGGCTTCGGAGGCAATCACGGCGTGGAAGCGAGAAACTTGACTGCTTTTGAGCTCAATTCGAGAAACTCGATCGCCATTAATGGTAGCAGGCATAGCTTCAAAAACTCGTCCTAAAGCGATGGGTAAGTCAAATATGGGGGAGCGCCGATCCCCGGTAACAGTATCTACCCAAGTCAGTCGCAGGCGCCAAGGTTGAGAATTCATGACTATTTTTAACTAGACAGACGGGAATTCCCCCGCTATAGGTGTACTCACTGTCTTCGGTGGGACGGGTGGCTCGTCAGAAGACGATTGCGCCGCTCACCAGATGTGATGCGCAGCCAGCAGTAGATGAGCGGTGCATGAGGAAGCGAACAAATTATTTGCATTTTTCTACGATCCTTTATACAATCTTACCTCAGAAGCCGATCGCCGATAATGTATCAAGCCTATAAGTTCCGAATCTATCCGACAACCGAGCAGCAGACGTATTTTGCGGGTGCTTTCGGTTGTTGTCGTTGGTTCTGGAATTATAGTTTGAATCTGTGTCAGCAAACCTATAAAGATACGGGCAAAGGGTTAAGCAGAAGTGTAATTCAAGGATTACTCCCAAATCTCAAAAAAGAGTACCCTTGGTTGACAAATGCTTATTCTCAATCACTCCAAGTAGTCGCACTAAACCTGTCTAATGCTTACAAGAACTTCTTCGACAAACGCGGTGGTTTTCCTCGCTTCAAGTCGAAGCATGGTAGACAGTCTATTAGTTATCCTCAGAATGTCAAAGTAGGTACAAGTTCTATCAAATTACCTATCATTGGCGAGGTGCATTGCATAATCCACAGAACATTAGATGGCACTGTCAAAACCGTTACTATTTCCCAAAATACTGATGGTAAATACTATGCCTCGATCTTGGTTGAGGATGGACTAAAAACACCGGAAAGTGATACTAATGGCAAGGCTATTGGTTTAGATGTTGGTCTGATAGACTTTGTTGTAACCAGTGATGGTAGTAAGTATGCGAATCCTAAGCACCTCAAGAAGCATAGCCGCAATCTCAAGCGTAAGCAACAAAAACTAAGTCGTAAACAAAAAGGGAGTAAGACAAGATATAAGGCTAAACGATTATTAGCCAGAGTTCATTCAAAAATCCAAAGAGTCCGGGTCGATTTTCTACACAAACTATCCCGCAAGATAGTGGACGAAAACCAAGTCATTGCCGTAGAAAATCTGAATGTCAAAGGCATGGTACGTAATCCTTGTCTAGCTAAAGCGATTAGTGATGCTGGATGGGGGATGTTTGGGACAATGCTCAAGTATAAAGCTGAGAAATTAGGAAAAATCTACATTGAGATAGACCGCTTTTTCCCTAGCTCCAAGACTTGTAATAATTGTCTCTACAAAGTATCGGAAATGCCCTTGAACCTGCGTCATTGGGATTGCCCTGAGTGTCATAGTCGCAATGATAGAGATATCAATGCGGCCAGGAATATCAGGGATGAAGCCTTGCGGATTCTTGCATTAGGAACTAGTGCTGCTGCCAATGGACGGAATGTAAGTCAACCTGGTAAGACTTCGGTCTTGCTAGATGCTATTCCGGTTGAAGTTGGAAGCCCCCGTCATAGCGTACTCGCGCGGGCTGGTGGGTAGTTCACAACATCCGCGATCGTAGCATCTGCAATTGTTTAAACTTAAGTCTAGGCCCTAATCTCCCCTGACTTCAACTGCGATTAAGGCGAAAGAAACACACTAGCAGCCGCAGCCAAAGAAGTACCACACCAGGGACACCCAGCACTCAATTGAGCATAGGGCGAAGTGCGAGCACACTTAGGACAAAGCAAACCATAGGTTGAAGGCACCGTGGGCTGGGCAGAAACTTGAGTCTGTTTCTCCCATAGCAACACCGTCGGCACAATCCCAACCTCCGTTGCAGATACCGAAACCACCTCCAGTTCTACTTCACCTAAACGGATGCGACTACCAGACCTCAATTTTGCCTCCCCTTGGGGGAGAATTTTCCCATCTACCAGTGACGGATTGCTTGGGCGCAAATTTCGCAATTCAAACTCCTGGGATGCGGGATTAAAAAATATTTCGATGTGAAGTCCCGATACCGTTGGATGGGACAATATTATATCGCATTTACCGGGGTCGCGCCCGATCCTCACCGTTCCCAGATTTTTGCTCGGCTGTCCGTTTTCAATGGTCTGACGTTTACGCACCCCAGCCTCAGTCCATTCTAAAGTAAGCTGGTTTGTCATGATTTTGTTGCTTCCTCAGATATAGAAAAATTTTACCGAAAAAACTGGGTCTAAAGCCCCGTCCTTCTAGGACGGCTTTTCCTCTTTAAGTTTATCAATCCAGTCCTCTACAAGTTGGGTCATTGTTTTTTCTTTCTGTTTGGCAATTCTCCGCAACTTCTCTAGCCGACTCCCTCAAGCGAAGTATCAATGCCGCCGGGGTGATTTATAACCATTGCATCGCACTTCACAAACGGTACTACCGGATGTGGGGTAAGCACTTGAATTGCAGCAAACTTCTCTCGTCATATCGCCAAACTCAGAAAGCGTAAAGCATTCTGGCAACAGGTTGGATCTCAGGCTGTACAGGATATCTGTCAACGCATTGAGAAAGCCTATCAACTGTTCTTTAAGCATCACAAGAAAGGAGTTAGACCTCCCGGATTCAAGAAAGTTCGCAGATACAAATCGTTCACTCTCAAGCAAGCTGGCTACAAATTCTTAAGCGGCAATCGAATTAAGATTGGGAATCGCGTTTATCAGTATTGGAATTCCAGAGAAATAGAAGGGAAAGTTAAGACGTTAACCATTAAACGCACGACCTTAGGAGAGTTGTTCATGGTTGTGGTCGTTGACAGCGTTGAAGAGCCTGAAACCAAAGTCGAGACGAGTAAAATCGCTGGCTTTGATTTCGGCTTGAAAACGTTTCTTACCTGCTCAGATGGAACAAAAATCGAATCACCGCAATTCCTGAAACAGTCCCTCAGCGCTATTAAGAAAGCAAATCGTCAGCATTCCCAAAAACGAAAAGGCTCAGCGAACCGAGAAAGAGCAAGACTTAATCTAGTTCGCAAACACTCCTGACGTAGTAAATCGTCGCTCTGATTGGTTCTGGAAATTGGCTCACGAACTAACTGATAAGTTCGACGTGCTGTGCTTTGAGACGTTGAATCTAAAAGGAATGCAACGACTTTGGGGACGTAAAATCTCAGACCTTGCATTTGGCGAATTTCTCTCTTCTTCTCGAATGGGTTGCCACAAAGAAAGGAAAACAAGTAGTTTTCATCGACCGTTGGTATCCATCTAGTAAGACTTGTTCGCATTGTGGACACGTTCTGAAAGAGTTGGATTTGTCAGTGAGACAATGGCGATGTTCGTCCTGTCAGAACGTGAACGACAGAGACCAGAACGCCGCAATAAATATTTGTGCGGTTGGGGCATCAACCGTTAAGTTAGGTGATGTTAGACAGGCTATGCCTGCAATTGCTGTTTGAAACAAAAAAGCCCCACCAGGGGGGCTTTTTTCTATTGGATTGACTTTTGTCGAGAGAGAAATTGGTGTTTGCAAGCTGTTAGCGCCTGCAATTTTTTTTACTCTCCACAGTGTTTGCTAATTGCTTGACTCATCGTACTGTCAAACCACATTTCCTTAAGTGTGTGGATTGCTAGCAGACTTAAGCTTCGGTTTTGCGGCTTTTCCGGCCACCTTCGCGACCAATTTGAGCCATGTGCTCCCGATTTCTGCTGACAGCTTCGCCGCCTTTTTGACCTGCTTGTCTCGCTTCTTCCGAAGTAAATTCGTGGGCAGTACCTTTAGCGTGGGCAGCTTTTCCGCCTTTGCTAGCAATTGCGCGCTGTTTTTCTGCGTCCATAGAAGCGAATCCGCGTTTGCTTTTTTCAGCCATGACTGTCTCCTTGTTTTTTGTCTAATTGTTTGGATCGATCGCACCTTAGTCTGCCACTGTAGTTGGTAATCCAAGTCAGCGATCGGGTTTGTGGCCGTAAATTATGAAACGTCATCATACCAGTTTAAACCATAGGTTTGACCAGAAGGACGATCGGTTCATGAGTTTATAGGACTTATGCAGAAGCCTGGTTTTTTTTACGAAAAAACATCGTTACAGCCAGCGACAAGATTTAAAAAACCCGGTTCCTTGTGTTTTTTCTGGCATAAGTCCTAATTTACCAATGTGAAGCAAAAATGTTTCACATTTGGCGCTGTAAGTTTCCTGAGTCAATCTTTAACCGAGTTACTGTCTTTGAATTACTCTAACAATCTCTCGACTTTGATACCTCTTTCTCAGGTATAGTCATTTTTTATTTCGCTAGAAGGATGGAACCAAAAACCCAATGTTTCTCGACTCAAAGGATTTTTTGACAGCAGGCGACACCTGAATCACTAAAAGTCAAAAGTCCAAAGAGGGATGCTTTTTTGTCTTTTTACTTTTGATTTTGTGGATGTCTTCCGGCTTAGCCAATTATCCAGACGTTAACTGGTCTGCCGATCGCGTTGTTTCTGGCAAGCGATATTTCAGGGCGCAGCGCAGCACATAATCGATCGCACTTACTAAGTTTACCTTATGACCGATCGAAACATAAATCGGCTTTACTCCTGTTTGAGTTCTCAGTGCTGCACCTACGGTTTGTCCGCAATCTTGCAAAGGCTGCCAACTCCCCCGCTCTAAACCTACATCTGAATGTTCCCCAATAAATCGAGTTTTAGCAACTCCGATGGTCGCAATTGAGGTCAAAACTCCCAAATGGCAGGCCAGACCGAACCTGCGCGGATGAGCCAACCCTTGACCGTCGCACAATATTAAGTCTGGCATCTGATCGAGCTTTTCTAAAGCCTGGAGAACGGCAGGCACTTCTCGAAAAGACAGGAAGCCGGGAACGTAAGGGAAAGCAGTCACACTACAAGCCGTCGCCTGCTGCTGTAACTGTAAATCAGGAAAGCTCAGAACCGTTACAGCAGCCTGCGAAACCGCATCTGAACTGTGATAGCCCACATCTACCCCTGCAACGTACCGCACTGTTGACAGTTGGTTTTCGGCAATTACCAAGGACCGGAGTTGTTCTTGAATGGCGATCGCCTCTTCAATTGTCTGTGGCCAAGGGTGTTGCTGCTGCATTTAGACCTCAATTTGACATCAGTTCAACCGCTCTCATCTAACCTTAACCTATTCTGCCACATTTTTGAACTTGATTTCTTTATATTTGATGGCGATAAATTTTGTTTGCCCCTTGAAGGCGATCGGATACCCCTTAATTTTTTAGTCATAGTCTTATTACTGACACTGTGAAGGTAATTTTAGATACTCACAACCCTATGACTTTTATGAATCAAATAAATGAATTTATGAAAGGCAATCTCCTAAATAGCAAGTTACGATATTAATGAAAGGGCTAAATAGCCTAATACAAATTAACAAATTTATACAAATAATTTTCCCATGAAAATACGTCGTTACAACCTGAGTCTCTATATCGCCGGCGGCATTGTCCTATTCCTGGCCGCCCTACTTTTCAAGCCATTTGCCCTAGTAGGTGCTGGGGAACGCGGAGTCATCATGCGTTTCGGCAAAGTTCAAAACACCATTCTCGATGAAGGAATCCACCCGATTGTGCCGATTGTTACCTCCGTCAAAACCCTAAGCGTGCGAGTACAAAAAACCGATTTAAAAGCAGATGCGGCATCTAAAGACTTGCAAAAAATTAGTACAGATTTAGCAGTAAACTGGAACATCGACCCGGCAAAAGCCAACCAAGTCTACCAACAAATAGGAGACGAAGAACAAATTGTCACCAGCATTCTGAGTCCGGCAATTTCCGAAGTTCTCAAAGCAGCAACTTCTAAAAAAACCGCCGAAGAAATTATCACTAAGCGGACGGAACTCAAAACAGAAATCGACAACAGCCTCAAAAAACGTTTGGAACCTTACGGCGTCATCGTCAGAGATGTTTCCTTGATAAATTTTGGTTTTTCTCCAGAATTTAGTAAAGCCATCGAAGCCAAACAGATAGCAGAACAAGAAGCCAAACAAGCAGAATTTACAGTTCAAAAAGCAACCCAAGACGCTCAAGCCCAAATTAACCGCGCTAAAGGTCAAGCAGAAGCCCAGCGCTTGCAGCGACTAACATTAACTCCAGAAATTTTGCAGCAGCAAGCAATTGAAAAATGGGATGGTAAATTTCCGACAGTCATGGGAGGAAACGGATCTTTGCCGTTAATTAATATTACGCCACCAGGTCAACCAGGGAAATAGATAACTATTCAAAGCTCTCAATTCCCCAGTTGCGATCGCACTGACTGAGCAAACAAAGCCGCTTGAGTGCGATCGCGCAAATTTAACCTACTCAAAATATTAGTCACATAATTCTTGACCGTATTTTCCGACAAAAACAGCGTTCCCGCAATCTCGCGGTTATTTGCTCCCGAAGCAATTAACCGCAAAACTTCCAACTCTCTAGCAGTAAGCAGCGCTAATTCTGGGGAAAATTCTACCGGAGAAGTCGCAGTTGTAGGCGGGACTAAAGCTTTTTCAAACAATCCCGGTCCCAGTTGAGTGTGTCCCTTATAAACAGCTCGAATTGCCATTGCCAATTCCTCTGGTTCGGTATCTTTAAGTAAATAGCCCTTTGCCCCCAGCCGCATGGCTTGGGAAACGTATTCGTCGTCATCAAAAGTTGTTAAAACCAGAACTTTGGTGTCTGGATACTGTTGAGAAATGGCGCGAGTTGCGGCCACACCGTCCATGACAGGCATTCGGATGTCCATCAGCACAATATCCGGTTGCAGGGAAGCAATTTGTTCGATCGCCCTTTGCCCATTTTCTGCTTCACCAATTACTTGCATATCACCATTGCATTCCAGCATACTTTTGAGTCCTTGGCGAATGATATGCTGGTCGTCTACTAATAAAATCAGAATCATCACATCCTCAGTATTAAAAAAAAAGAACCGATCGCGTTGCATAAAGCTACGGCAAAAGTTTTGATAAAGGAAATGTAATGCTGATGCGGCAGCCAGCTTTGGGCTGACTGTAAAGATTAAATTCGCCACCGAGTGCAGCAGTCCGTTCTCGCATTCCTTGAAGTCCAAATCCGGTAGTGTTTTGACTGGGGTTAAATCCCCTGCCATTATCCTCGATCGACAGGTGAATTGTACCCGCGTGCTGGTGAACTTCCACAGCAACAGCCGTTGCTAGAGCGTGTTTGCTAATATTTGTCAGCGATTCTTGCACGATGCGGTACAAAGTTGTGTTGATTTCCGGGGATAGGGACAGGGATAAATTGACCGTGCAGGAGGGTACAATCCCGGTTGTTTGCTGAAAGTCAGCCAGCAGTTTTTGGATAGCGGATTCTAGGGATTTGCCTTGCAACGGATTCGATCGCAAAACAGAAACAGAACGCCGCACTTCTAATAAAGCTTCCGCCCCTAACTGTTTAGCTGCTTTGACAAAGGATAGAGCTTTTTCACTGCTGGATTCCCAAAATAACAAAGCGTTATTAATTTGAATAGTTTGGGCTGCTAAAGTGTGTCCTAGTCCATCGTGAATTTCGCGGGCGATACGGTTCCGTTCTTGCAAAGTTGCTTGGTTTTCAATTCGCAAAGCGTACTGTCTGAGTTTGTCATGGGCGATGGCTAATTCTGCGTGAACAATTTCTAACTGTTCGCGACTTTGACGCTCGGCAAGCAGGGCATTAACTAATAATAAAGCAAATACTAAAGTCAGCGCAAACATCAATACAGAATTTAACCGCCAATTCCATACTGTGGTGATGATATGCTGGGGAGCAATGGGTCGAGATAAAAATAGCGTGCCAAAGAAAATTAAGGCTAAACTCAGAACAATCCACTGTCCGGTTTGCCGAAATACTACGCAATTTCGCAATACTAAGACTAGGGACAGCAGAAAGATCGATCGCGGCGATAAGTTGTCTTGACTAGCGAGTAAAAAAATTAAGCCGAATTCTAAAGCAGTATACAGAGATTTTTTCAAAGCTGAACCTATGGGCAGTATGAAACTCATCGCACCAAAAAGGGCGATCGCCAGCACTCGCACCAACAGCGACCAAGATAACTGGAACGGCAGCAGTATTTCCATCAAGGCTACAGTACCTAACAGCAGCCATTCTAAGTAAAGTAGCAGCGGAAACGATTCGTAGTTCGGGCGATTCATCATAGGTTCCCAAACCAGATCCCAGAGTGAAGAGAATGCTGGTATTTTTATAATTTTAGAGATGGTCATGGGATTTTAGATTTTAGATGGGAATAGGGCATTGGGAATAGGGCATTGCTACTTCGGATTGTTGAGTGTTGACTGTTGGCGGTTGTTATTTGTCATTAGTTATTTGTGAGTGGATACCAATAACCAATAACCAATAACCAATGACTACTGCCAACTGCCAACTAACAACTGACAACTGACAACTGCCAACTGCCAACTGACTACTTCCTGTCTAACAAATTGCTGGACGATCGCCCTAGAAGCATTCCTACTAATTTGAGCCAGCCCCCATAGGAAAAAAGTCACATCACTTCAGTAGTTTTGTACCAGTCAAGTCATGACTTCTGTTCGATGCCAAGACCGATCGCTCCTTTGTGCGATCGGCTCACAAGCTAGAATCAATCGCAAATTTTTATGACTCGCGAAACCCTCAACGGCCATATCGCCCAGGCAGACAAAAAGCCAGAGCTAGAAGGCAATTTGACTGAGGCGGCACCGCCCCCACAAGTAGAAAACCATCCGCCTCAAATCGACAGCAAACCCCCGCTAGACGGCAATTTGACTGAGGTGGACGATCGCCCGATCGCAGACAGCGAAACTGGGCGATCCTCTTCGAGGGCTTCGCTAACGGGCCGCCGGGGTTTTTCCGCGAGGCGAATTGGTATGGTGCTGCTGGGCGGAATGCTGATAGCTGGGGTGGTGGTGGTGGGATTGCGAGCAAAAGCCCCATCACAAAAACCCGATCGGCTGGGGGGGAAAGGCGCCCAAATAACGCCTGTAGCGGTAGCAGAAGCAGTTCAGAAAACAGTACCAGTACAGTTGCAAGCGATCGGCAGCGTCCAAGCCCAAAATACCGTTT
Organism: Oscillatoriales cyanobacterium; assembly: GCA_004292745.1. Lineage (GTDB taxonomy): Bacteria > Cyanobacteriota > Cyanobacteriia > Cyanobacteriales > Microcoleaceae > Microcoleus > Microcoleus anatoxicus. Next base: position 42,270 of record RDXH01000096.1, read on the forward strand.
CCGTCACACCCCAAGCCAGCGGCAGAATTACCACCGTCCATTTCCAGAAAGGACAGAAAGTAAACAAAGGACAACTGCTGTTTACCCTAGACGATCGGACCCAGAGAGCTGCAATCGAGCAAGCACAAGGAGTTGTCGCCAAAGATCGAGCGCTAGTGCAACAAGCCAGAGCCACTTTAGAAAAAGACACCGGCCAAATACAACAAGCCAGAGCCACCATGGAGAAAGACATGGCCGCTGTCGAGCAAGCGAGGGCGACTTTACAAAAAGATACGGGGCTGATCCAGCAAGCCAAAGTCACGTTACAAAAAGACACCGGATTAGTGCGGCAAGCAGAAGCAACTCTCACCAAAGATCGAGCCTCTTCACAGTACGCCCAGGCACAGAATAACCGTTACAGCGGTTTGTACAAAGAAGGCGCCATCAGCCAGGATCAAGCGCAACAATACGCTACCAGTACCCAGACATCCGCTGCAACCCTGCAAGTAGACCAAGAAGCCATTCAGAGCGCTCAAGCAGTGGTAGCGGGCGATCGCGTGGCCATTCAGAATGCCGAGGCAGTGGTAGCGGGCGATCGTATGGCAATTGAAAGCGCCCAAGCAGTAGTCAGAGGCGACGCTGTAGCGATTCAGAATGCCGAAGCTGTAGTAAAAGGCGATTTGGCCGCGATTCAGAATGCCGAAGCCGTAGTCAAAGCCGATGAAGGCTCCCTCAAAAATGCCGAAGCCCTCTTGTCCTATACCAAAATTTACGCCCCAATGGCCGGTCTGGCGGGAGATATTTTAGTCACAGAAGGCAACGTAGTACAACCCAGCAACAATACTGCCCTCGTCAAAATTTCTCAAATTAACCCGATCCAAGTAGAATTTTCGGTTCCAGAAACAAATTTATCCGAAGTACAAAAATACGCCCAAAATGGCAAACTACCAGTAGATATCAACTTTCCCAACAATATAAATCATCCCATTAAAGGTGCTTTAAGCTTTGTGAACAATACAGTAGATACAACTACCGGGACAATTCAACTCAGCGGCGAATTTGACAATACCGAAGGAAAACTATTTCCCGGACAATACGTAAATGCCACCCTGACGTTGACCCAAGAACCCAATGCCACAGTCATACCCGATCGCGCAGTGCAGAACGGCCCCAACGGTCAATTTGTCTTCGTTGTCAAACCCGACATGACAGTAGAAAACCAGCCCGTAACCATCGGCCCTAGCATTAACGGACTCGACGTGATCCGCAAAGGAATCAAACCAGGCGATCGAGTCGTTATCGACGGACAAGCAAACCTCGTTTCCGGCAGCAAAATCAGCATCAAAACACGAAATAACTCAAATTCCGCACCAAACAGCGACTCCCAAACCCCGGAAAAATCCAACTCAAACCCAGACCAAACTAATGCGGTAAATAACTCTACTTCGACCGGAAATCCGGCTCGTAAATCTGGAAGAAACCGTCAAAACACGAAATAACTCAAATTCCGCACCAGACAGCAACTCAAATACAGAAAAACAGCCCTAACAATAGCAAACCAGACTTGCAAACCCTCTCTTTCTTTCTTTCTTTCTTTCTTTCTTTCTTTCTTTCTTCGCGGACTTCGCGCCTTCGCGGTTCGTTAAAAAAAATACATATGTCACCAACTAAAAATGAACGATCGACCACAAACAATGCCCAATGTCCAATGCCCAATTCCCAATTCCCAATTCCCCATTCCCAAAATCCATGAACCTTTCAGAACTATTTATTCGCCGCCCCATCACCACCACCTTAATAATGGCCGCAATACTCATCTTCGGCTGGATGAGTTACGGTCTACTACCAATCAGCGACTTACCCAACGTAGATTATCCCACAATTCAAGTCACCGCAGCCCGTCCCGGAGCCAGCCCAGAAACAATGGCAGCATCCGTTGCCCGCCCTTTAGAAAAGCAATTTTCTAGCATTGCCGGAGTAGACTTGCTCAACTCCACCAGCACCCTGGGTCACACCCAAATTACCCTCCAATTTGACCTCAGCAGAAACATCGATGATGCAGCACAGGATGTAGAATCTGCGATCGCCTCCGCCTCCGGTCAAATTCCCAACGATTTGCCAAATCCTCCCTCTTACAGCAAAGTTAACCCAGCCGACCAACCAATTCTTTACCTATATTTAACCTCTCCCACATTGCCACTTTCTGAGGTTGACAATTATGCCCAAACATACCTAGCCCAAAAGCTATCCACTATTAGCGGTGTGGCTCAAGTTCAAGTCTACGGTTCCCAAAAATATGCTGCTAGAATTCAACTCGACCCGCAGAAATTAGCCCGCTTTCAAATCGGGCTGGATAAAGTCCAAACAGCCGTTCAACAAGGAAATGTTAATTTGCCCACAGGCAGTCTTTCCGGCAACTATAAAAACTTTACAGTCCAAACTAACGGGCAACTTACCGATGCAGCCGCTTACCGCAAATTGGTGGTTGCTTACACTAACGGTGCTCCTATTTATCTCGAACAATTGGGCAAAGTAATTGACAGCGTAGAAAATGACAAACTCGCTAGTTGGTACAACGACACCCGCGCGATTATTTTAAGCATTCAGCGGCAACCTGGAACTAATACAGTGCAGGTTGTGGAGACAATTAAAAAATTACTGCCGCAGTTAAGAGAACAGATTCCGGCCTCGGTAGAAATTAACGTTCTTTACGATGCTTCCCAATCGATCCGCGAGTCCATCGATGATGTTAAATTTACTCTAGTTTTGACGATCGCCCTCGTGATCCTAACCATCTTTGTGTTCTGCTGTTAGTAACCATCGGGCTTTTCGTGGCTGTTCCTAAAGGTTTCATTCCCAGCGAAGACACCGGACAAATTGCTGCGATTACTCAAGCGGCCCAAGATTCCTCCTTTGACGACTTAGTGCGCCACCAGCAGGAAGTTGTCACTTTAATTCGCCAAAACCCCAATGTCGAAGCTGTCAACTCAAATATCGGTGCCGGTGCCAGTGCTAGCGGTGCTGGGGCAGCAGTTCCGGGAAATACTGGCAGTTTATTTATTAGGTTAAAACCCCGATCGCAGCGCCAAGCAACTGCGCCTGAAATCGCGCGAGATTTGCGATCGCAGTTAGCACAAATTCCCGGAATTCAAGTTTTCCTGCAAGTTCCGCCCGCAGTACCGATCGGCACTCAACAGACCACCGGACTCTATCAAATTTCCCTGCAAACTACCGACTTCCAACTGCTGCAACAGTACGTTCCCGAACTCGTCAACAAACTGAAAAACCTGTCAAAGATTCAGGATTTTAACAGCGATTTGCAGTTAACCAATCAAGTCAAAGTTAATATCGATAAAGACAAAGCAGCCGTTTTAGAAAATTCAGCCCAACAAATCGAAAATACCCTAAGAAACGCCTACAGTTCCTATCAAACATCTACTATCTACGCCGCCAGCAATCAATATCAAGTAATTCGGGAATTAGAGCCTCAATACCAGCAAGATTTGAATGCTTTAATGGGGCTTTATATCAACTCCAGTAGCGGCAAGCCAGTACCCCTCAATACCTTTGCTACCCTCGAACAAGGATTGACACCGCTAACAGTCAATCATGCGGGACGAATGAATGCCGCCACCGTTTCTTTTAACCTAGCCGACGGTGCAGCCTTAGGAGATGCCAATCAGGCGATCGAAACCATTATTAGCGACACAATTCCTGACAGCATTGCTACCAGTTTTCAAGGCGCATCCCAAGTATTTCAAAGTTCGCTACCGAGTCTGGGTTTATTATTGGCGATCGCAGTTTTAGCGATCTACTTAATTCTCGGCATTCTCTACGAAGATTTCCTGCACCCGATTACCATTCTTTCCGGTTTGCCTTCCGCCGGTTTTGGCGCATTATTAACAAGGAAAATGCAATCCTAGCGATGAGTTGTGAAAAAGAAGTTTTCAACGAACCACGAAGACGCTTATGACGCGAAGTTCGGAAAGAGAAGTAGCTGGTGGCGCAAAAAGATCGGTCAATTTATGGGATAAGGAAGAAGAACCCCCCCCTACCCCCAAGGGGGGAAGAAGCAATAACAATTATGAAATAACCAATTACCAATTACCAATTACCAATTACCCATTACCTATTACCAAAATGAATCTTTCAGAGATATTTATTCGCCGGCCAGTAATGACTACCTTAGTTATGGTAGGTATAGTTATATTTGGTTTGATGAGCTATACTTTACAGCCCATCAGCGCTTTACCTAATATTGAATATCCGTTTATTAGTGTCTCTGCTAGCCTTCCCGGTGCTACTCCAGAAACGATGGCATCTTCTGTCGCAGCACCCCTGGAACGGCAGTTTACTGAAATTGCTGGACTTAATTCTTTTAACTCTACAAGTATGTAATTTTAGAAGTCGCACCGCAATACCAGCGAAATCCTAGCGCTTTGTCGTTGCTTTATGTGGCTTCGAGTTCCGGGCAACAGGTACCTTTAAGTGCGATCGCCCAAATATCTGAAAATGTCGGCTCGCTGACTGTGGCACACTTGGCGGGAATTCCTTCGGCTACAATTTCTTTTGATGTCGCACCGGGAGTATCTTTAAATCAAGCGACGGATGCGATTAAGCAAGCCGCTCAGGCAATTTTGCCGACGACTGTTACTCCTAGTTTTCAAGGTTCTGCCCAAGCTTTTCAGCAGTCGTTTAATGATTTGGGGTTGCTGTTGTTGGTGTCGATTCTGGTGATTTATCTAATTCTTGGTATTCTTTACGAGGATTTCATTCACCCGATTACGATTCTTTCGGGTCTACCTTCGGCGGGATTTGGCGCTTTATTGACTTTAGTTATCTTTGATGTTGAGTTAAATGTTTACTCGTTTATCGGCATTATTTTATTAGTAGGAATTGTGAAAAAGAATGGCATTATGATGGTGGATTTTGCCGTAGAAGCGCAGCGAAAAGAAGGCAAAAACCCGATGGATGCTATTTTTGCAGCTTGCTTGACGCGCTTTTGCCCGATTATGATGACGACGGCGGCGGCTTTGATGGGAACTTTGCCGATCGCCCTGGGACTGGGTGATGGTTCCGAAGCCCGCCGCCCCTTGGGAATTGCGATCGTCGGTGGTTTGCTGTTTTCCCAAATTGTGACGCTGTATTTAACGCCGGTGGTTTACACCTATATGGAAGCGTTGCGCCATAAAAGATCCAAAAATCAGCAATCTCAGGTTTTTTCGCCTCAGAAAAACTAAGTATTTGCTTTGAACGATCGGCACACGAGAACCTGGAACAATATTTTACCTTCGGAAGAACTGAGGCTGGTCAAATTCTGGCGTGTATCCGGATCGAAGAGTGGGGCCGTTTACCAACACCTCCGGGGGCTTTACCCATCATGTACTAGACCTGCTGTGGGAAATATAGGGTATTTTAGTAGGGAAATAAGATTGGGCTTGCGTAAGTCCTGAAAAACGTTAAAGTAAGAAAAACTCCGAAATTGTAGAGGTTTCGTTCAAAAATCGGCTGATGGGAAATCGGGAGAGCCAGTCAATTTTTAATTTAGGTGGAGTCGAGGAGGTTGGCGATCGCAATAATGGGTCACAATCACTGTGGCTTCGCGATCGAGCTTTGGCTGCTACCAGCAATGGTATTGTCATTGCTGAGGCTAGAGCCCCCGACTATCCCATAATTTATTGCAATCCAGGCTTTGAAAGGATTACAGGTTACTCTAGCCACGAAATATTGGGGCGCAACTGTCGCTTTTTGCAAGGTCCTGATACCGATCCGGCTACCGTCGCTAACCTCCATGAGGCGATCGCCAAAGGTCTAGAATGTCAGGTGGCGATCAAAAACTACCGCAAAGACGGTACTCCTTTTTGGAATAAGTTGTTCCTATCTCCGGTGCGAGACGAGAGGGGGTATTTGACTCACTTCGTCGGAATTTTATCAGACTTATCCGAAAGCATAGAAGTCCAGCAGGAGTTGCAGCAAACTAATGACCAACTGCAAACTATTTTGGAAGCAGTTCCCGGAACAGTATCTTGGGTGAACTCGGATTTGCGCTATTTGGGGGTTAATCAACATTTAGCCAAACTCCACGGTTTACCGCCTTCGGCTTTCGTCGGCCAAGATATCGGCTTTCTGGGCGTGAGTTCGGATTTTTACTCTTTTTTGGGCGGGTTTTTTGCCAGCAATGCTACAGAAGTAGTCAAAGAACTTTCCACCAAGGTTAAAACCACCGATGGCCAGTCGGCGGGACACTATTTGATTGTGGGTCAAAAGTACGATGGGGGCAACGCAGCCTGTTTGGTGGGGATTGACATTACCGAACGCAAGCAGGCAGAAGAGGCTTTGGTGTTGACTCGCAAGGCGGTGGAAAGTTCCAGCGATGCGATCGGCATGGCTGATGTCTCCGGTACTCACATCTATCAAAATCAATCTTTTTCTCAACTATTTGAATACGAAACCGTAGCAGAATTCAGGAAGGCTGGGGGGATACACACTATTTTTGCTGACGCGGCCGTCGCACAGGAGGTGATCGAAGCGATCGCCCACGGTTATTCTTGGTGTGGTGAAGTTACCAAAATCACCAAAAGTGGCAAGATTTTGCAAGTGCTGCTGCGGGCCGATGCGATTAAAGACTCCACTGGGACAATAGTCGGTCAGATTTACATGAATACCGATATTACCGATCGCAAGCGCACGGAACAAGAACTGCGACAAAGTGAGAAGCGCTTTCGATCGCTGATTGAAAATGCTAGAGATATTATTGTGATTCTCGACGAGAAAGGTTTCTGTCGCTATGTCTCTCCTTCCCTAGAGCGGATTTTGGGCTATCCGACGGCGGAAGTTCTTGGTAGGTCTGTATTTGAGCTGATTCACCCCGACGAATTGCCCATGGTGGGTCAAGTGTTTAAAGGTATCATCCAAATGCCAAGAGTAGGCCTGGGACTGGCAGAATATCGAGTGTGGCATAAGGATGGTTTCTGGTGCGTTTTGGAAGCGGTGGCGACGAATTTACTCGCAGAACCTTCAGTGCGGGGAATTGTGGTCAACTGCCACGATGTCACAGAGCGCAAAATGGCAGAAGATAAGTTATTGCACGATGCTTTGCATGATGCTTTGACCGATTTACCCAACCGGGCTTTGTTGACAGACCGGTTGGGCCAAGCTTTTGCTCGTGTCAAACGGCATCCTAACTATCAGTTTGCGGTACTGTTTCTCGATTTGGACAGGTTTAAGGTGATTAATGACAGCCAGGGACACCGCACGGGCGATCGGCTGCTGCTGGGCATTGCTCGCCGTCTCTTGACTTGTTTGCGTCCTGGTGATACCGCAGCTCGTTTGGGCGGAGATGAGTTTGTGATTTTATTGGAGGAAATTCAAGGTGTGGAAGATGCCATCACCCAAGCCAAGCAAATTCAAAAGGCGATCGAACGACCCCTACATTTAGAGGGAAATAAAGTTTCGATTACTGCTAGCATTGGCATTGCTTTGAGTAGTGACGAATATCAGTGGCCGGGAGATATTTTGCGAGATGCTGATATTGCCATGTACCGGGCCAAATCTCTCGGCAAAGCTCGCTATGAAGTGTTTACCAGTGCCATGCACACTCGTGCTGTGGCTTTGATGCACTTGGAAAATGATTTGCGGCAGTCCATAGAAGAACTGAATTTGAAATATTCAATGTTAGATTTGCGATGGGGGAGTCACGGAGAAAATTCGTCTCTGTACGAAACTAATCGTTCCTTAGAAAATCAAAAATCTCATATTTTTAGTCAAAGATTAGAATGTCCTTTTACTGTTTATTACCAACCAATTGTTTCTTTAAAAACTGGCTTAGTCGCAGGATTTGAGTCCCTCGTCCGCTGGCTACATCCCGAACGGGGTTTGGTTTCTCCGATGGAATTCATTGCCATGGCGGAGGAAACTGGCCTAATTATGCCCTTGGGTTTGTGGGTTTTGAACGAAAGTTGCCGTCAAATTATCGAGTGGCATAATTTGGAATTACCGAGCAAAGATTCACCGCTAACAATAGCTGTAAATCTCTCCGGGCGACAGTTTGAACAGCCGGATTCCATAGAACAAATTAAACAAGTTTTGCAGGAAACAGGGGTGGATGCTCGTTGGTTGAAGTTGGAGATTACCGAGAGTGTAGTGATGCAAGATGGGGAAGCGGCGGCGGCTATGCTTTCTCATTTGAGAGATTTGGGCATTGAGCTTTGTATTGATGATTTCGGAACAGGTTATTCTTCTTTAAGTTATTTGCATAAATTCCCGATCAATACTTTGAAAATCGATCGCTCTTTTGTCAGCCGCATCGGAGAAACAGGTGAAAATTTGGAAATCGTCAGGGCGATCGTCATGTTAGCTCGCAGTTTGGGGATGGAGGTGGTAGCAGAAGGTGTCGAAACCGCCGTTCAACTCGCTCAATTACGCGCGTTGGGCTGCGAGTACGGTCAGGGATACTTCTTCTCTAAACCTCTCGATAGCGAGGCAGCTACAGCTTTGTTGAATCAGGGTTTGCAATGGTAATGTAGTTGACAGTTGACTGTTAGTTACCGATGCCCCATCCCCCTAGGGGATGGGGGAAGATCGAGGTGAAGAATAGCAAGCCAGTAAGCTTTTGAGCGATTTGGATCTTGCATTTAATTAGGTGGACTTACTTAAAAGGGAGCGTTCGCTCCCCTTTATTGATATATTTTGTCTCCGTACCTTATTTTTGCAGAGGATTGAGTTTGGTAACGGAACTTTCCTTAGCATCTTCAGTGCTATCTTTATCTTTCCAAACTTTCAAGCAATACTTTTCAAGTCTACAAATAAAGATTTGTTTTGCACCTCTAGCGCCAGTGAGACTTATTTTGCGTGAGCTATCATTATTTTTATAACTTTAGATGGATTCATAAAAAATATTTAATACTGAGAGGATTCACGGAAATATCGTTTACTTTTACTTGCAATTTGGCCACGCGCAAGTCTTGCTTTAGTACCAAACCTTCACCGTCGATGGTGACAGAATCTACCTCGCCCTGCGCTAACTGCATGGGTTGGGTTTGGACATTGACTGACAAACTTTCTGATTCGTCGAGTTGGCTAGAAATCGCAATTTCAACTACTTTGTCGATCGCCTGTTCCCCTAAACTCCGCTCTGGTTGAATCACGGTTTTATTTCCCAGTATTGTTTTAAAAATAGTAGATAATAGCTAATTTATCTGGAGTCTTCCTCAAGACAGGTTTCCCCAGGAAAACATCTCAGCAACAGACACAGATTGTAGAAAAAGTTGCGCTCGCTAGCGGGATCCAGTATCACCCAGGGCGTTGGAAAGCTGCTATTGGGGGGGGGTGAAAAATCCCAAATTTCCATCTCGAAAATTTGATATTTTCCAGAAGTGCGATCGCCCGCTACAATGAATCCCCAGCGTTATAATTTTGACTAAAGGAGTTGGTGCTGTTGGAGCCTTAATAATTGGCGGCTAGGGGATTCCCGTGAAATACCGGACAC
>RDXH01000280.1 GCA_004292745.1 Oscillatoriales cyanobacterium
GTTAGCTAATCTTTCATAGGCTTGTTCTAAAGATTGGCACTGAATCTGTCCTATGGGAAATTTTATCTTAAGTTTGTAGGCATATTCAAGCATTCCGAAGATGTTGTTTATGGGAACCTTTGGGCGGATGAAAATGTGAAATTCTGGAGTGATGGGAATGTTGCCAACTATGCCTTTAGATGTTAATTCCCATTTATTGTTTGTTTTAGGGTTGGGAAATTCTATCTCGATTTCCTTGGCATAATTATGGTGTATTTTTTCTCCTACTGATTCGGAAATTGAATCTCGGTCAAAGGTGGCTAATTGATATTCTGTAAGTTCGATGATTTGGGGTGATTCTCGTTTCATAGATGCTGTAACGCGGTGTTTTTGGCGATCGGAGCGCAACATTTGTAGGGGTAGTGCCCCCGTGCCTACCCCCAATCGGGGCAACCGCGCGTGGGATTGCCCCGTTGTTGGCGATCGGAGCGCAACATTTGTAGGGGTAGTGCCCCCGTGCCTACCCCCAATCGGGGCAACCGCGCGTGGGATTGCCCCTACCTTAATTGTAGAACTCATTCAGAGGCGCTATAGTAGCGTTAGATTATCACTTGCTCAATTTATCTTTGATTTTATCCCAGAGAAACTCATCCATTTTTGCCTGGTTATCAAAGAAGTATTCTTCGAGGTATGGCTCAATTTCCATTTGCCAAATATCTTGGATATCTTCAGCTAAAGTTTTTGTCAAAAAGAAGGAGATGCCTAGTTCATAGTGTTTGTTGTTAATTGCCCGATTGACATCTTCTAAAATGCTAGCTAATTTATCAACTGGGAAACCTGTTTTTTCTCTCTGGTGATACTGTCGCAGCACTTCATAATTGGGATAAACGGGAATGAATGCGAAGCGGCGACGGAGTGCGTTATCGACTAAGGCAATAGAGCGGTCTGCGGTGTTCATTGTGCCGATGATACGGACATTTGTAGGGATTCTGAATAGTTGGCCGCTGGCTAGTGTAATAAAACGTTTTGTGTCTTCTCGGTCATCTAGAAGATACATTAACTCGCCAAAAACTTGAGATAAATTTGCGCGATTAATTTCATCAATAATGAGAACGCAAGTGTCTTCACAGACTTCGGCTTTTTCGCAGAATTCTAGGAATCTACCGGGAACTATTGAGTAGGTTAATTGTCCGTTTTGAGTTGTTGGGCGGATGCCTTCGATAAAGTCTTCGTAGGTGTAGGCGGGGTGAAATTGGATTATGTCTGAGAAACCGTCACCGCCGCCGATTAAGTGTTTGGCTAATTTTTCGGCTATAAAGGTTTTTCCGGTTCCGGGCGGGCCTTGGATGATGGTTTGGCCTTTGCGGTTAATGGCCTGTATCCATTGAGTTAGTTGGGTTGTTTGAAAACCAGTAATTTCTGAAATTTCTTCTAGTTGATACTCGGTATTTAATTCCTTTTCATAGACTGAAAAATACTGAAACATAAGAATCTCTGAGTTATTATTGAGCGGGTTAATTATTAATAATAAAGGAAATAATTTTTTAAAGGTTTGTGCTATTTTTTGAATTAAGTGTTTGGCCGAATATCTTAGTATTTCCTCGAACTCAAGTGAGATAGCGACTTGAAGATTATAAAAATTAAATACTTCACGTTCTGTTCTTGGATACATAATTATTTGTGACAACATACTTTCTAATAGTTCATAAATAGATTTTTCAGGTTTCATTCTGCGGTTAAGTATATCCGGTTTAGAATTATAGTTTAATCGATAATTATTTAAATAAAAATGATGTCTCTTGGGAAGGTTATGATTTTTAAGGATTTCGATGAAATTAACGTTATTTCTATAATTATTTTTGTAATTATCTACCATTAACTCAAACAAATTGTTTTGTGTATACAAACCAAAAGTTAATCTCTGGTTTTCAACTCTTAACATTAACTTAGCAGATTCGCTAGCCGTCCTACCGTTAAAACAGTAGTCTACACTGTAGACTACTGTTGATTGCAAATATTTTGTTTTTATGGGGGCAAAGCTCTCATGCTTGATATCTATATATTCTTTAATAAAATCAGGCAACTGCTCTTCTACGTGGCTTAAAATATCCTTTACTGGCTCTTCTACATATTTTAAGAAATCTCTTTTATGTGCCATGTAAAAATCTGAGCTTGGATTTTCATAAAATTCAGCCAATAGGTTAAATGTGTTCTCTGAAAAAGGACATTCAGGATGTACAAAAACTTTTTCCATATTTTCTGTATGTTTAAGCTGACTCAATTATTGTTCTTAAATTATTGTAGCCGATCGCGACTAATAACGGGTAGAATAAGATACAAACCAGTAGCAGCAATAATGCGATCGGGCAGAACGGGAATTTGCGATCGGTAAACTTGCCTTAAAGATTGTAGCATTAAACTGCTTGGAGATTCCAATAATTTACTCCTTCCCGGTAGAGATTATCCACTTCTTCCCACTTCTTCCTACTTCTTCCTTCGTGTCCTTCGCGTCTTCGCGGTTCAATAATCTAATCACAACCGTTCCCGGAAAAATTAAACTTGTCCCGAAAGCACCTAAACGTGCTATATTCCCGTAAACCCTGAACAGCAATTTCAGGTAATGCAAATTTATCCACAAGTCAACTAAATGCTTTCTACTTTCAAGAAACTAGCTCCCATTGCCATCTTTTTTGTAGCCATCAAACTTTTAGTTGATTCTCCCTATTTCAAACAAACCAAAGATTCGATCGCACACCGAAACCAAGCAAGTGCCACCTTAGACACCGAAAGTCTGCGCCAAACAGCCACACACCAGCCCCCAGCAGCGCCTCAAACACGACGAAGTACCGGGCATATGTGCAGCTATCTGGGCAAAAAAGACCCTAGGTGCAAAGGGAAAAGTAGCCGTAGTGCGATCGAACCATGAAACCGCAATGTTAGGTGGCGTACTCACCCGTGGTGGTTTAGGTTACGTCGATTTAGACAAAATCCCCGATTGGTACAACCAACCCTACGCCCAATGCTTCCGGGAATTCTTAGACAAAGCCAATGTTCCCGAATCATGCTTACAACCAAAAACGGCAGATAAAGCACTCAAAGAAATGCTGTCATCAGCCGATGTTCAACTGATTTCCAACTCCACTCTTGTTCCCCACGTAGTCGATCGCAAAATCGAATATGCCGAAGTAAAAGACAGTGGAGTTAAAATCAAAGCCAACTCTTTCATTGACGTAACTCAAGATGCCGAATTCGCCAGAAAAGCCGGATTATCCTATTATACAGGATATGAATCCCAAAACATCAAATCCAAAAATGAAACCTTAGCGATATCCATAGTTCCCACAATTACGGGCTTAACGATGTCCGACCTCCGCAGAATGGAAGATAACATTCTTTACAACACACCTTTAGTAGAAAAGATTAAAGCAAGCATTACCAAATATAAAGATGATGCCAGCACAGAATTTTGGATGAGGAATTTTCTAAGCACGATTTATCAGGCATACCGAGACGGCTACAATATTAGAAGTGTAGCGCTAGGAGCCGCATATCATGTAGACAGAAATCTGCCCTTTACTCAAGACAAAGGCTTCTTTTTTGACAAAGCCAATATTTGCGTTTATCAAGACAATTCTATGTCATGG
>RDXH01000281.1 GCA_004292745.1 Oscillatoriales cyanobacterium
AACGGCAGCCGAGTGTTAAACAACTAAACATCGGTAAACATCATTTTCCTGAAAAAAGTCAAACTGACTGTAATCTAACAGATTATCTAAAATCGCATTTTTATCGATTTTGATCAGCTTGTATTCCCACTTCGAGCCACTAACTTCGCGTTTTATTTGATCTGAAACTATTACCGAATTTTTTTCTGTACCCGGAGATACTATTTTACTTAAGTCTTCCAGCCTGTCGGCGATGTTAATATCTTTTCCGTAAGTGCAAGAGCGAAATATATACAAATTTCCTTTAGCAACTCCCACCGACAAACCGCAAGGTATTTTATGGCCGTGTATAAAAAGTTTCCAATTTTCGCACAAACTTTCCATGGCCGCTAGGGCTGAGTGAGCTTCTGGGAAAGTCAACAAATGCGAATCGCCAACAATACTGCGAATTGTGCCACCGTATTCTTCGCAAATGTTTTTTTCAAAAGTATCAAAGTTGGTGAGCAAATATTCAACGTCTCTGATAGAATTAGATTCTTGATAAGCAATAAAACCTCTCAAATCCGCTTTAATTATTGCTTGATTTTCCACAATTCGCGTCTTGTAACTTTGGTCAACTTTGTAAACCTTTTCAGGTTCGCTCATCCCTTTCAAGGAAAACTCATTGACAAAAGATGTTTGCACTTCTGCTTTGTTGAGCGCCAGCCATGCTGCTTGGGACAAATATATTTCATCCTGGGGAGTTACTGATTCTATACGCGCTGTTAAATTGACCGTATCGCCAAAGATATCTTTATCTTGATGCAAGACATCTCCCAAGGTAATCGACACGCGAATAGCCAATCGTTCGTCGTTCGATTTGCTAGATTGTTGGGTTCTCAATTCTTGCTGCATTTCTAAGGCTGCCATCGCGGCTGCTGTGACGCTGGGAAAAATCAGCCAAAATGAATCACCTTCGCCTTTGATCAAACTTCCTTCATTTCTGGTACTAATATCTGAAATAAAAGTTTTATGCTCGTTCAACAAACTACTTAAGTCCGACTGAGATAATTTTTTAACTCGGGCGGTATATCCGCAAATATCTGTTTTTACGATCACAGTAGAACGCAAATTAGCCATAACCTACCCTGACTGATCAAAAACCAGTAATAAATTTAATTTGGCAAAGACGCAACTGTTTCCGAACAGTCGTGTCTTTGCCTTCTGAATCTCCTGGCATCGCGTCCGATCGCTTCTGCAAGAATTGTAGCATCTGGCACAGGGTCTGGCGTGTAGTAGGCGGCGGCTTTTTTGGCGACGATTTCGACTTGTGCGCCTGCGAGAATCCAATCTTCGAGGATGGGGAGGCGATCGACTACTTGAATGCCAGAATTGATAATAGCATTGTATTTGAGATGGCTCATGGAAACTAAACGGTCAGTGCGAGGGATACCCAACCAGTGCAGCACGTCTGGCATTAGTTCTTGAAACCGCATATCTTGAAATCCTGCAACACATTGAGTGCGAGTAAAATAGTCATCAGGGCGATCGCCACCTTCGAGCCTTTTGGGAGCATCTCAGTTTTGCAAAAAGCATTTTTTTATTATAGTGCGAGCACGCAAGAGCTCGCGTATTCTACAACTCGCGAGCGGGGACAGCACTTATAAATGCAAAACTGAGATGCTCCCAGCCTTTTTCTGGCATTGTACACCAAAAACTTAGTTACTTCCCCCAAAGCTCTGCCTTGCTTGCGGAAGTAAACAATTACCCCAGAACTACCGGATTGTGCCGTTTGGATGCAAATTTCGATACCCTGTACCAAATCAGGACGGCAACAAGTGCAGATATCCGAACTAAACACGTCAGAACCCTTGCATTCATCGTCTACCCGTACCGCCAACTGCTTCTGTGGGTCAGAAATATGCACGACATTGCCAATAATATAAAGCAACACGGCTCAGTTGATTTTAGATTTGGGGATTGGGGAATGGGGATTTTTCATTTAAGATTTTAGATCGAGTGATATGCTTGGGTAAATGTTAATTTTTTCCGAAGTGAGTAACACCAAATCCGGTAGCATCAGAATGATTCATCTCTCTATTCTCGGACTCTGTGTCCTCTGTGTTCTCTGTGGTTAAATCATTCCGATGTAACGGTCAACGATATAACGCTATATACATGAACGCGATTTTTTATGAAAGCAATCTCTGTGTCTATTTTTAGATTACTTTTGCTCTCCCTGAGGGGCTTATCCCAGCAGCAAAATTTGACAAATATCATGTTTATTAAAGCTGCTATAATGTTATTGTATAACCCAATAGAGTTCATTTAAGGAGAAGAGCGCGGATGAGAGCATTGACACACTGGATTGTTTCATGAATTATTAGCAGATACGCGCCCCTACAATAGACATCTTCAATAACTCTCAACTCAATAAAATATTAACTAGAAAATTTCATGTTGCCAGCTACATCTAATTATTTGCTAAAAAATGGTCGCGTACCCGAATCTCTTCTAGAGATGAAATCGATCGCCAATTCAGCGTCTACTATCACCACAACAGCCGATCGCAATTTTTGTCTGGTGGATCTGGAAATTGCCAACGGCGCGATCGCCCAAATCATCCCCACAGGTACAGAATCTTTATCCCAACTTGCAGATATTCCGATGGTAGACTTGCAAGGCGGCTTAATTTTCCCGTGTTTTGTCGATATGCACGCGCATTTAGGGAGCACCACAGAATGATTGATCCTATAATGACCCAAAGATAATTTCAGTGTGCAGCGTATCTTATGTCTCTAAAATCTATCATGAAACTGACCGAATCTTTACATCAAAACAGCTCAAAAACTCAAGGGGACAGACAGACGACAATTCATGGCATCGGTAGTCAAAGGTTTAGGAATAGGTGGACAAACGTTAGTAGAACGGGAGTTAGGATGGAACAGACGCACCATTCGTAAAGGGATGAAAGAATTGAAAAGTGGTGAGCCAATTGTCGATGGTTTCAAGCGCAGTGGACGAAAGCGGGTTGAAACTTTCATTACCCAACTTATTGAAAGATATTAAATCGTTAGTAGACCCACACAGTCAAACTGATCCTAGCTTTAAGAGTACGCGATTATATACACGCATTACTGCCAAGGAAGTGCATCGTCAATTAATTGAACAATTTGGTTATAGTGACGAAGAACTACCAAGTACAGAAACAATTCGACGAAAATTGAATGATTTGGGTTATACCTTAAAACGAGTTCTTAAAACTAAACCGATTAAAAAAATCCCGGAAACATCAGCTATTTTTGAACAACTTGGACAAATCAATACAGAAGCTGATAATAACCCTAATACTCTCCGAATCTCCATTGATGCCAAGGCTTCCGTCAAGATTGGAGAATTTGATAGAGGTGGTAAAAATCGGACGCCAACTATTGCACTCGATCACGATTTTGCGACTGAATCAACTGTGATTCCCTATGGCATTTTTCTGCCTGAGTACAACGAGTTATTTTTATTCTTCGTTACTTCTAAGTTGACGGCTGATTGTATAGTTGACTTACTTGAAAGTTGGTGGAAAACGGTTAAACACCGTTTTAGTCACATTCAAAAATTGGTTATCAATCAGGATAATGGGCCGGAAAATCATTCTCGTCGTACTCAGTTTATGAAACGAATTTTAGATTTTTCCCAGAAATCTCAACTGACGTTACAATTGGCTTATTATCCGCCATATCATAGTAAATATAACCCAGTAGAGCGTTGTTTTGGTTGGTTAGAAAAGCATTGGAATGGTAGTTTACTTGACAGTGTTGAGAGTGTGGTAAATTTCGCCAAAACTCTCACATTTAACGATAAAAATCCAGTAGTGACATTAGTAGAAACAATTTATTCCACGGGAGTTAAAGTTAACAAGTTAGCTATGGCAGAAATTGAAACCCAGATAAATCGTCTGCCCAATCTTCACAAATGGTTTGTGGAAATTTTCGCTAAACCCACATAGCTATTGGATCATTCTTTTTGTGGAGGCCTCTAA
>RDXH01000097.1 GCA_004292745.1 Oscillatoriales cyanobacterium
GACCTTCAAATCGGGCAAACCTTCAATCTCCATAATCCGCCCAGAAAAGACATTTTTCTTGTTCTGTTTCTCGACAGTTAGCAAACCTTTTTGAATTGCCACATAGGGAATCGCATTCACAACATCTCGCAGTGTGACTCCCGGCTGCAATTCACCTTTGAACCGCACTAAAATCGATTCCGGCATATCCAAAGGCATGACACCCAAAGCAGCAGCAAATGCTACCAATCCCGAACCCGCCGGAAAGGAAATTCCCAAGGGAAAACGAGTGTGAGAATCGCCGCCAGTTCCTACTGTATCTGGCAATAACATCCGGTTTAGCCAAGAGTGAATAATGCCGTCTCCCGGACGCAAAGCTACGCCGCCTCGTTGAGCCATGAAATCGGGTAATTCATGGTGAGTTTTAACATCAACTGGTTTGGGATAGGCGGCGGTGTGGCAAAAACTTTGGATTACCAAATCGGCGCTAAATCCTAAACAAGCTAGTTCTTTTAATTCGTCCCGTGTCATCGGGCCTGTGGTATCTTGGGAACCGACTGTAGTCATGACTGGTTCGCAGGATGTACCGGGACGCACGCCAACTAAACCGCAAGCTTTACCGACCATTTTCTGTGCTAATGTAAAGCCTTTGTGGGTATCGACTGGGATGCTAGGACGGGTGAAAATAGTGCTGATTTCTAGTCCTAAAGCTTCACGGGTTTTGTCGGTTAAGGTGCGTCCAATTAATAGGGGAATTCGGCCACCGGCGCGAACTTCGTCTAATATTGTGTCTGGCTTAAGGGTGAAGGTTGAGATGATTTCTCCGGCTTCATTGGTGATTTCGCCTTTGTAGGGATGGATGGTAATTACCATGCCTGTTTCCATTTTGGCGACGTCGCATTCGATCGGCAATGCACCGGAATCTTCGGCGGTATTGAAGAAAATCGGGGCGATCGCACTTCCTAGAATATAACCGCCGTTGCGCTTGTTCGGCACAAATGGAATATCATTACCAATGTGCCACAGGACTGAATTAATCGCCGATTTCCGCGAGGAACCGGTGCCGACAACATCGCCCACGTAGGCTACGGGATGACCTTTTTGTTTCAATTCGGCAATGGTTTGCACAGCACCGGGCATTTTACTTTCCAGCATGGCCAAAGCGTGCAGCGGAATGTCCGGCCGCGTGGTAGCCTGGGGGGCCGGCGACAAATCGTCGGTATTCGTCTCTCCCGGCACTTTAAACACGGTTACGGTGATGGCTTCGGCTAGTGGCGGGCGACTGGTAAACCACTCGGCATTCACCCAAGAGTCGATGACTTGTTTGGCGTAGGGATTGACATCGGACAGTTCCAAAACGTCGTGGAATGCGTCAAACACTAACAGGGTTTTGCTGAGGGCACGGGCTGCGGTGGCGGGAATTGCGGTTTCGGCTGTGGGATTGAGCAAATCGATGAGGGAGTGGACGTTGTAGCCGCCCATCATTGTCCCTAGCAGGTAGACTGCCCATTTGGGCGAGATTAGGGGACTTTGGATTTCTCCTTTGGCGATGCTGGTCAAAAATCCGGCTTTGACGTAGGCTGCTTGGTCTACTCCGGGTGGCACGCGATCGCGCAATAATTCTACTAAGGTTTCTTCTTCGCCCGGTGGCGGATTTTTGAGCAATTCGCAAAGTTCTGAGGTTTGCTGAGCATCTAGGGGCAGTGGGGGAATTCCCAAGGCTGCCCGTGAAGCTGCGTGTTGGCGGTAAGATTCAAGCATTTCTGTGGTTCGTTGATTGTTTGCAGTTCAGTTTACTTTGAAAATGAGGAGCTTGTACTCATGATTGGACAAAGTATCCCACTCTATAAAAACTTAACGCAAGGGTAAAAAAAGTGGAGTTCAATACCAAAGACAAATATTTACCGAACTTGCCCGCAAGTCAAATTCAAAAATTTAGGGTATCGGAGCATCACTCTTTTTCGCCTCAAGTTGATTAATTACGCTTGTCTATGATATTGTAATATGATGGTAGATATTGCCGTATTTATACATAAGCTCAGTCTCCACTCCATAACTTAACAATCGCTTGAGCTAGTTTGTTTGTGAAAAAAGATACCTAATTATTAAAGTTAAATGACTCTGGGGCTAAACTAATCAAAAACAGTGGATTAGTTTAAACTGCAAGTGGGGTGAAAAATTCCTCACTTACTTACAGCGATTCCTCAAAAGGAAAAAAAACTAAATGTTATAATTTATAGGGTTTAGGGTGGGGTTGTTTCAGGATTCAGATAATGCTAGAGATCGGTGTCGATCGTCCGGGATTGTCTAAAATCGCCAACTACCAAAAATTCATAGCCCTCGGTAAGAGGTAAAGGAGTCAGGTTTTGTGCAAAAAAGATTATTAGAATGGGTCAATCAAAAACTGGAAAGTTTGATCCCCGAACACTGTCAGAGTTGTGACTTTAAGTCGGAAGTCCGGGAAGCGCTGCAAGATACTCAAGAATTATTGCTGACGATCGCTGAGTCGATGCCGCTCCCTTTGGCGATTAGCAGTCTGGCTGACAGTACCATTCTTTATTGCAACGATTTGTGTGCTACTTCTTTCGGAATCAAACGCGCAGATTCGATCGAGCATCAAAAAGCCGAAACACTTTACAACAACCCCGCAGACCGCCAGAAATTACTGGAGGAACTAGCTCGCAATCAGCACGTCTCCGAGGCAGAAGTCTGCCTCAAAAAGGCGGACGGCACATTATTTTGGGCAACTGTGTCGATGCGCTACCTGACTTTGCATTCAGAAAAAGCTGTTTTGTCAGTGTTCTGCGATATTACGGAGCAAAAGCGAGCCGAAGCTCTAGAACGGCAATTGCTGGCATCAATTCATTGTCGCGCTCGTCAGCAAGCCGCTGTAGCTTACTTAGGTCATCTGGCGCTGGGTGAAACAGATTTGTTGGCGCTAATGGACAGAACTGGAGTGTTGATTGCCCAAACTTTGGATGTAGAGTATTGTCAGTTTTTGGAACTATTGCCTTCAGGTCATGCTTTCCTGTTGCGATCGGGGTGTGGCTGGTCTGCCGAGCTTGTTGGTAGCGCTACTGTCACTGCTTCACTACGGTCTCAAGCTGGCTATACATTGTCCGTGGGGGAACCGATTATCGTCGCAGATTTGCGGGTGGAAACCAGGTTCAGTGAATCGCCACTGCTGCACAACCAGCAAATTGTCAGTGGTGTCACGGTGCTGGTTCCGGGAACTCCGGGTATGGCTAAGACGAACTGGGGAGAATCCGTTGAACTCCCCAATACTAAATCTCCTGTTTGGGGTGTTTTGGGGGTTCACAGCACTCAAGAGCGGGTTTTTAGCCAAGATGATGTTTATTTTGTGGAGGCGATCGCCAATTTGTTAGCCGCGGCGATCGAACGGATTCGATCGTCAGAACGCCTGCAAATGATGGAAAGGGCCATGGAGAGTGCCACCAACGGCATTGCGATCGCGGATGCTACAGTTGCCGACAATCCGATTATTTATGTCAATCCCAGTTTTGAGCGGATCACAGGCTATAGCCGAGAGGAATTAATTGGTAAAAATTGCCGATTCTTACAGGGCAAAGGCACTAATCCAGCCTCGGTCAAAAAAATCAAAAAATCTCTTGAAGAAGGCAAAGAATGCCAAGTTATTTTGCGTAACTTCCGCAAAGATGGCACGCCTTTTTGGAACGAACTTTGTATTGCTCCGGTGTACAACTCGCGACGACACTTGACCCACTTTGTTGGGGTTCAAACAGACATCACAGAGCGTCAAAAAGCCGAAGAAGAATTATACTCAAAATCTCAAGATCTAGCAACTTTTAGTGCCAATCTCAAACATTTACATCGAATTACCACCTATCATTATCAAAATTTTCAAGAACTGGTTGATGATTATCTAACCGCGGGGTGTTTGATTTTTGGTTTTTCTATTGGCATCATTGCTCAAGTCGAAAATCAAATTTTTATGATTAGGTCTGCCAAGACAGAATTAGAATTTTTAGCTCCCGGATTAGAATTAAAGCTGGAGGATACTTACTGTGACGCAGTGATTAAGTTCAAAAAAACAATGGCCTGTTCTCACATCAGAGAAATACTTGATAAGGACGATCATGTAATCTATCAAAAATTGGGTCTGGAATCCTACATCGGCACACCGATATTTGTAAATAATAAAATTTATGGTACTTTGAGTTTTTGTTCCCGAGAAGTCAGACCTAAAAATTTTGCATCCCAGGAAAGAGAAATTATAGAATTGATGGCTCAAAGCCTGGGAAAATTTCTGGCGGCTCACAGCATGGAAATAGAACGCCAGCAAGTAGAAAAAGAGCGATCGGAGTTGATAGTATCTCTCCAAGAAAGTGAAGAACGCTACCGCCGTCTAGTGGAACTCTCTCCAGAAGCGATCGCCGTTCACTGTCAAGGCAAAATCGCCTATATCAACGCAGCGGGAGCAAAACTCCTGGGCGCTAGCTCTCCATCGGCGCTCATCGGCTTTCCCGTGTTGCATTTCGTCCATCCCAGCTATGTAGAAATCGCCAGAGAGCGGATTCGGAAAGTCGAGGAAGAAAATAGACCGATCGAACTGGCGGAAGAAAAATTGATGCGCCTAGATGGAACCATCATCGATGTGGAAGTGGCTGGTATACCCGCTACTTATCAAGGCTCAGCCGCAGCCCAAATTATCATCAGAGATGTCACCGAACGCAAACGAGTAGAACAGCAACTCCTGCACGATGCTTTTCACGACGCGCTGACAGGTTTGCCAAACCGCCTCTTATTTATCGATAGACTAGCACAAGCTATACAGCTTTCTCAATATTCTTCCGATTACAAATTTGCTGTCCTGTTCCTGGATTTAGACCGCTTCAAAGTAGTTAATGATTCTCTAGGACACATTCTCGGTGACAAACTGTTAATCGCTCTGGCCCAGCGACTTCAGGATTGCGTGCGCGTTACTGATACTGTCGCCCGACTTGGCGGAGACGAATTTACCATCCTCATAGACCGCATTCAAAACCTCGGCGATGCCACCCTAGCAGCTAACAGAATACAAAAAGAATTGACCATACCATTTAACCTGGAAGGTCATGAAGTATTCACCAGCGCTAGCATTGGCATAGTTTTTAGTAGAGACGAAGTAGAAGCATTAGAAGAGGAAGATTTGAACGGTCAGCAGAGTGCTTTGTATACCCATCCTGAAGAATTTCTGCGGGATGCCGACATTGCGATGTATCGCGCTAAAGCTTTGGGCAAGGCTCGTCATGAGGTGTTTAATTTGGCGATGCACGACCAAAGTATGTCACTGTTGCAGT
This sequence comes from Oscillatoriales cyanobacterium, assembly GCA_004292745.1. Classification (GTDB taxonomy): domain Bacteria; phylum Cyanobacteriota; class Cyanobacteriia; order Cyanobacteriales; family Microcoleaceae; genus Microcoleus; species Microcoleus anatoxicus. Next base: position 5,301 of record RDXH01000097.1, read on the forward strand.
TAGAAACTGACTTGCGATTGGCGATTTTTGGTAAGGAGGATTTAGGAAAAAATAAGGACGAAAGTTCCCATTTTATTGTTAACTATCAACCGATTATTTCGATTGTTACTGGTGCGATCGAGGGTTTTGAAGCTTTAGTACGGTGGCAGCACCCGGTTCGGGGTCTAGTGCCACCGTCTACTTTTATTCCGGTAGCTGAAGAAACTGGTTTGATTGTACCTCTGGGAGCTTGGGTGCTGCGGGAATCTTGTCGGCAATTGCGCCAGTGGCAAGAAATGTTAATTTCAATGAAGGAAGAAGGAAGAATCACCCCCCCCAGCCCCCCCCAAGGGGGGAAGGAAGAAGGAAGAATCAGCCCCCCCCAAGGGGGGAAGGAAGAAGGAAGAATTACCCCCCCCAGCCCCCCCCAAGGGGGGAAGGAAGAAGGAATAAGGGGGAGAGGGGGAGATTGGGAGAGGGGAGAGAAGGCTACTAATGCCCAATTCCCAATGCCCAATTCCCAATGCCCAATTCCCGATGCCCAACGCCCAATTCGCAATTACCGATTAGCAATAATTGACCCTTGGCAATTAACAATGAGTGTTAATCTGTCTCCAAAACAGTTAGGTATGCCCAATTTGTTGGAGCAAATCGATGAAATTTTGGCAGAAACAGGCTGCGCTCCAAGTAGTTTAAAATTGGAGATTACTGAAAGCGCGATCGTGGAAAATGTGAAGAAAGCTAATACTGTGCTCTCTCAGTTGAAAGCTAAAAATATTCGGTTGTCCATCGACGATTTTGGTACCGGCTATTCGTCTTTGAGTTATTTGCACCGTTTTCCGCTGGATACCCTGAAGATCGATCGCTCTTTTGTAAGTCGTTTGGGAGCGACAGAAAATGGTGATGATGGGAGTCAGCATTTACAAATTGTGCGGGCGATTGTGACTTTGGCTCACAATTTGGGACTGGAGGCGATCGCAGAAGGTGTTGAAACCGCCGAACAGTTAGCACAGCTTCGAGAACTCGAATGCGAACTGGCTCAGGGATATTGGTTTTCTAAACCTTTGGATGGTGATTATATCACTGAAATGCTCAAGCGATCGATCGATTCATAATAGTTTCATATTTTTGTAGGGCAAACCCCCCGTGGTTGCCCCGATCGCTGAAATGCCCAATTTATCGTGTCTGAGCCTGGGCGGGCACTCTTGGCACCGCCCCTACAAAATCCTGGTTTTTCTGCGAATGAAACAGCCCTGCCTTGCGGAGGACTTCTGTTTAAATATAAAGAATTTGGTTTTCCATTTCGTCGGCTGTTGTGGTGTTCAGGATTGAAACCAGCCTACCGACGATTTTTACATACGGATGTCGGACTGCAATGATAATTCCATAATGTTTTCCCTCCCGACTGAAATATTCTTGAGCAAGCGCTGCAAAGTCATTTCGATTGTGGGTAAGAATAGCTGCTTTTTTGCTAATAGCATACTCCAACTGCTCGACATCTGTTTTTCCGAGTTGTCCTGCTTGTTTTGCAGTTGTTGCTTCAAAACCGCGAGAATTTAGCAAGCTAGCTACAAGCACATCGACATCTTCATCTAAATAGACATGGATAAAAATTTCACTTATTGATCTTTAAATCGCGGATCGATTAACTCATCGGGAATGCGGTTAAGTTCAATATACTTGTTGATTTCTGCTTGGCAATCTAGATAGTAGCTCAAGGCATCAAATACTTGTGCTAGGGTGAGGTGTGGCAAACGATGAGGAATCTCTTCTGGCGAAACTCCAATGCGCCACATCTCCACGATCGCCCGCACCGGAGTTCGAGTACCCTTGATAATGGGTTCACCACTCAGAATTTCATCATTCCTGACAATGTGACAGTGTTCTGTTGACTGAAGCATATTAGTTTGATTGCTCTATTTTGGAGAATCCATAAATATTTTAGCTCAATATGATAACTAATGAGGAGACGGCAGTGCCCATAGGTGTCAACTTAACGTCAAGCCCAGTCACAGACTGTTGTTTGACTATTAAATCTAGATCCGAACGAGCCCCCCTTAAGAAGGGGGGGACAGGAATCTTTTCAAAGTCCCCCTTCTTAAGGGGGATGCGAGGGGGATCTAGACTTAGGTAAAAACGAGATTTATCAAAGCTCTCAGGCTTAAGTTGACACTAATGGGCAGTGCCGTTTCCCTACCCCAAGATAATCACGTAAGGACACTCCAAAAGCCGTCTCCTGATTCCGGGTAATATTAAGAATTAGCTTTGAGCGGAATCTCGATCGCAAATTCTGCACCTTTTCCTGGGGAAGAAGTGCATTGCAGGGAGCCGCCGTGTCTGTCGGTAATAATTTGGTAGCTAATGGACAAACCCATTCCAGTACCTTTACCAACAGCTTTCGTAGTAAAAAATGGGTCAAAAAGTCGATTCCGAACACTATCTGGCATTCCCGGTCCATTGTCAGCTATCTTGACGAGTACGCGATCGGGTTTGGACAGTTCTGTTTTAATCGAGATGATACTAGGATTTTGGCGCATTTCCTCAGTAGAACGACCCAAATCTCGTTCTTCCAAAGCATCTAAAGCATTGCTCAACACATTCATAAATACTTGATTTAACTGTCCGGCATAACATTCAACCAAAGGCAAGTTAGCGTATTCTTTAATCACCGGAATCTCTGGATGATTGTGTTTAGCTTTAAGTCGGTGCTGCAAGATCATCAAAGTGCTATCTATGCCCTCATGAATGTTGACTGCTTTCATTTCCGCTTCGTCCATGCGAGAAAATGTGCGGAGAGAAGCAACTATTTGTTGAATGCGATCGGCACCGACTTTCATCGATGTCAGCAATTTAGGCAAATCTTCCATGAGAAAATCAAGTTCAATATTTTCTACTTCTTCTTGAATTTCTGGTACTGGTTCGGGATAGTGGTTTTGGTAAAGTTCGATTAGGTGCAGTATGTCTTGGGTATATTCGTTAGCATGGCTAAGGTTGCCGTAAATAAAGTTAACTGGGTTGTTAATCTCGTGGGCTACCCCCGCAACTAACTGACCGAGGGAGGACATTTTTTCGCTTTGAACTAACTGCGATTGAGCGCTAGTTAATTTCTCCAATGTGTGTTCTAATTCGCGAGCTTTATTGAGAGTTTGAGTGTAAAGATCTGCTTGATTGAGGGCGATCGCCAATTGAACTGTAATTGCTTGCAATAATTCTACTTCGCTATCACTCCAGGGGCGGACAGCAGCGGAGTGGGCGCAGGTAACAACACTCACAACTCCCGAAAGTGCCTGCATCGGAATTGCCAACACAGATTGATAGCCCATAGAGCTCAGAGAATTTATCCAAACAGGGTCTTTTAGTGTTCCGATATCATCGATTTGCAGCGTTTCTAGACGCAACATCTGTTCTCCTAAAGTGCCGAATTCTGAAGCTTTATAGCAACCTCTTAAATCAGGAAGAGCTCTGCTGCGAGATTCTTGAATAATTTCCCAGAAAGGCTCTGATTTTTCGGTGCGATACCAGGCAAAATAGCAGCGATCGATCTGCATGAAAGCACGAATTTCTTGGACTGCGACAGTAATGATGTTGTCAAAGTCCAGGGAATTGCGGATTTGAGTTGTGAGGCTGTTGAGCAATTTTTCTCGCTCGGCTTGCTGCTTGAGTATGGCTGAAGAGCGCCTCAAAGTAAGTTCTGCTAGCTTGCGATCGGTAACATCTTCGGTAATTGCTAATAAATATTCGGGCTGACCATAGGCATCGACAATTGCGGTTTTTTTAGTATGAAATATCCGCGATGCTCCTGTAGCTATTTGAATTTCTTCTTCCGCGATATCTACAAGTTGCCTATTGTTGAGAACTTCCCGGTCTTTGCTCATAAAAGTTTGGGCTTGTTCTCTGGGGAAAAAGTCAAAATCATTTTTGCCTATAACTTCTGTGGCGGAAAAACCGAATAAGTGTTCGGCGGCTGGATTCCACAGTACAAATCGTAAGTCTGTGGCTGATTTGGCAACTACTCCTACTGGTATGGTTTGGAGCACAGATTCCATGAATTTTTGGGTGCGTTGCAATTCGGCTTCTGCCAGTTTGCGATCGCTAATATCTCGGACGTTGGCAATGATGCTAACATTGCCGTTGAGATTAATTTGAGACAAGGCTATTTCTGCATCAAACGTTGAATTGTCATGGGGACGCTTCGCTTTCCATTCAATGCGAGCTGTTTCTCCTGCTATTACCCTTTGCCAAATTTCGGCAAATTCTGCAAAGGGATTTTCGGCCGTGGAATAGTCATTTTTAAATGATAATTTGGTGGCTTGGGAGGCGCTAACTCCATACATTTCTAACATTCGATTATTAACATCGAGAATTTGACCTTCTAAATCATGAATGAAGATAGCATCGTAGACATTGTTAAATATAGTTCGCAGGTTTTGTTCGGAAATTTGGACTGCTGCTTCAGCGTTTTTGCGATCGCTAATTTCTAGTTCTAACTGGGCGACTGCTTGCCACAATTCGGCTGTGCGTTCGCTCACCCTGTCTTCCAACTCGACTGCTGCTTGTCGCAGGGCTGCTTCTGCGTTTTTGCGATCGGTAATGTCGATCGCCGTACCGAACAATTTTACTATCTTGCCATGAGCATCGGTTTGAGAGCGACCGACGGCGTTGAGGTGTCTCAAGCTACCGTCGGGGCGGTAAACACGGAAGTCAAAATCAAAGGGGATGCCGAAGTCAACTCCCCGCTGTATTTCGGTTCCCCACAATTCCACATCTTCTGGATGGATCAGAGCGACTTGTTCTGCTCTGGTGGGTGCTGTGGCGGCTGGTTCGAGTCCAAAGATGCGGAATAGTTCCTCTGACCAAGAGACGGTTCCCGTGGCTGGGTAGAGTTCCCAATTGCCTACATGAGCTAGTCTTTGGGCTTCTTTTAACTGTCGCTGGCTTTCACGGATGGCGGTTTCTGCCAGTTTGCGATCGGTAATGTCGAATAGGACGCCACAAAATACGATTTCGCCATTTTCGTTGTGGGTGGGCATGGAGTCACCCTGCCACCAGCGAATCTGGCCGTCGGGCTTGACTAATCGTCCTTCGTAGTGCCACAGGGAAAGGTTTTCTACGGCTGCGGTGACGGAAGCGAGGTAGCCTGGGGAGTCATCTGGGTGGATGCGAGATATGAATATATTTATGTCTCGCATCATTTCTGTGGCTGTGACACCGCTGATATCGAAGATGCGATCGCTCATGTAGTCAATTTGCCAAACTCCGTTGCAGCTGCAAAACTGGAACAAAGCTCCGGGGAGGGTGGCTGCGATGGTTCTAAATCTGGCTTCGCTGGCACCCAGGGCTGCAAAAGTCTGTCGCAATTCGGCAGTGCGGGCTTCTACTCTGCGCTCTAGCTCTGCGTTGGCGTGTTGCAAGGCTGCTTCTGCGCGCTTGCGAGCAGTAATGTCCGTAGCCGTGCCTGTGATGCCGAGGATGTTTCCTGTGTCATCGTACAGGGCGATCGCATTGAACATCAGGTTTTTGAGGCTGCCGTCTTTGGCAATGTGCACACTCTCGTGCTGTAGCACAATGGATTCTCCTGTCATCAAGCGGGCGAAAGCTTCTAAATCTTTCGGAAGTTGTTCTGGGACTACAAAGTCGGAGAAAGGTCTACCAAGCATTTCTTCTGGTTCGTAACCGTAGATGTATTTAACTGCTGGGTTGACGAAAGTAAAGCAACCTTGGGCATCGACTGACCAAATCATGTCTTGGGAAGTTTCTACTAGGCGACGGTATTGGGTTTCGCTAGCTTTAACGGCTTCTTCTGCTAGTTTGCGATCGGTCATGTCGCGGGAGACACCGACTGTCATTGTAATCTCACCTTCTGCGTTGCGAATCGGTGTTTTTACTGTACTAAACAGTCGCACTTCTCCATCGTGTCGCGTGACCGGTTCTTCGGGAATATCGAGAGTTTGTCCGGTTTCAAATACGAAGGTGTCATCTTTAATATATTGGAGAGTATGGTCAGGAGTATTGAAAGGTGCGTCTACAATCCCTGCTAGTTCTTCTTCACTGATGCCGTAATAGTCGCGGAATGCTTGATTAGCCCAGAGGATTTTTGATTCAGGGCCTTTGACTAATACCATGTCGCCGATCGAGTCGAGGATTTGGTGATATCTTGTTTCGCTTTCCCGTAGTTGTTGCTGAGTGCGAGCGATTTCTACTAATTGTTGCTGAGTTTGCAAGTGCAATTCGGCTTGGTAGATGGCGATCGCTAAGTGTTCTCCTATTTGCTTGGCAAATTCGATTTCATCTTCTTGCCAATCACGGGGTTGGCCACACTGGTGAATGCACAGCAATCCCCACAAATGCTGCCCTTGCAGGAGTGGTACGACTAAGTTAGCTCGGATTTGAAATCGTTTGAGAATTTTCAGGTGACAAGGACTCAATCGCGCTTGATAGATATCACTGACAGCTTGAACGTAGCCTTTTTCGTAGTTGGCGGCAAATTGTTCTCCAAAGCAGTGATCGTGAACTTGTGCGCCTAGGGAGGGGCTGTATTGGGGAAGTACGTCTTCGGATACTACTTCACCATCGTTCCATTGGGAGTCGGGGATGAAGCGATAAATGGCGACGCGATCGGCATTTAGGAGTTGCCGGACTTCGGTTGCTGTAGTTTTGAATATTGTTTCTAAGTCTAGGGATTCGCGAATTTTGCCAATAACTCCCATCAGGGCTTGTAGCTTTTTGAACCAGGTTTGAGACTGCATTTCTCTTTCTAGATGAATTAACTTCATCCGCAAGCTGGTTACTTCGTGATACAGGTATTGATGAAACATATAGTATCTCTTGAGTTATTGTGTGGTTTGGTATAGATTTAGCGGACACCCCAATTAGCGATGTGTTGAGTTGAGTTTGGTAAATACTGGGACTTGATAGCAAATGCTATTGATTTTTCGGTAACTCACCAGCAAATTATACTGATCTTACCAAGTGTTATTTTTCACCATCCTTCGCTCTGCATAAATTTTTTGTACCTTTAGTGAATGATTTTGCCCTCGATTATTTTGTAAGGGATCAATGGTAGTTAATTTTATATTTTACTTATTTTGACATTTTTTACCATCTGTGTTTGTTTTAATTATCACATTCTTATGATGACTGCAAAGTTAATTAGCTATCTTGCTGAAGGTGATAATTAAAAAATTTTATAGAGCGTGTTTACTCAAATTTATGGAAATTGAGCCGATGGCGTTTGAGCAAATTTTGCCTGTTAGATAGTAAGCCTAAATGATTGGTGCAAAAACTGTAGGGATAGTAGATGGTGCGTGCCTAACCCAAATATATTGGCGCAACCAGGGGGGAATCCCTCCGCTGCGCTTCGGCCCTAAAAGAATTACACAATTGATTCAGACCTGCTATAACAGAGGTGGAACTAAGAAGCAATAAGCAATCCCATCTAGGATTTTAGCAATTAACAAACTCCTCAGCGCATCGGGGGTTTCTATATTTAGCTATTATAGCAACCGCCCCGACGATTAGGACATTTTTGAACCCTAAAAGTATTGCTGTTATTGACTCTTCCTTCTTCCTCCCACCTATGCTATAACCTAGATTTTATTCTATTTTAAGATGTCTACCAGATTTTTTAAGAAAAACTTAGGCTTTTAATCAGAATGATTCAAGATAGCCTTTGCTTCTTGAATACTTTGCCAAACTAATTTGCTGCATTCCATAAAAGCAGCTCTTTCAGTATCACTCAGAGCGAGTTCTATCACCTGTTCCACACCCTGATATCCCAAGCGACAGGGAACACCTAAAAACATATCTTGTACGCCGTATTGACCCTGCAAATAAACGCAGCAAGGCAGTATTCTAGACTGATTCAATAGGATTGATTCTATCATGACACAAACAGAAGATGCTGGTGCAAAATAGGCACTCGAAGTCTTCATCAAGGTGACGATTTCTGCGCCTCCGTGACGTGTCCGATCGACTAAACGAGCGATCGTCCCTGCATCCATAAGTTGACTAATGGGAATGCCATTGACTGTAGAATAGCGGGGTAAAGGAACCATCAAATCTCCATGAGAACCCAGGACGGTGGCATTCACTTCAGCAATAGAAATACCCAATTCCATGGCAATAAAAGTTTGGAAGCGGGATGAGTCGAGAATTCCTGCCATACCCATGACTCGGTGTTTTGGTAAACCGGTAGCTTCCAGGGCTAAATAGGTCATGACATCGAGGGGATTTGTGACTACGATTAAGATTGCTTCGGGGGAATAGGCGATCGCCTTTTGTGCGGCTTCGGTAACAATTTTAGCATTGATTTTAATTAAATCTTCGCGATTAATACCGGGCTTGCGTGGTATACCTGCGGTAATGACGATGATGTTTGAGTTAGCAGTATCAGCATAGTGGTTTGTACCGATAATTTGGCGATCGTGTCGTTCTACACCCCTTGCTTGCATCAAATCCAAAGCTACACCCTGGGGCCAACCTTCCACAATATCTAGCAATACCACATCAGCCAGATTTTTTTCAGCTATCCGCTGGGCTAAGGTACTGCCAACTTTCCCTGCACCAATAATTGAGACGCGAGTTGATGGACAATTTGAGGTACTGGAATTGATAGAAGTCATTCTATTTTAGATTTGAGATTTTGGATTGGGAATTTTTACTCGTTCCCAGGAAGAGCCTGGGAACCAGTTAAAGTTAGTTGAAATCTTCGAGTTGGTCTACCCGGAGCCAAATATTGGGGGTAGGGACTTTGCCAAATTTGACGAAGGCATAGTCACCACGAACATCGAGCACTTCGCCCTTAGTTTCAAATATATAGGAGGAAAAGCGTCGATCGCTGGCTTTTGCTTCCAAACTATTTTCCAATTTTTCGCGTAGGGCGCGGACTATGCTGCCTTTTTTAATTGCCATGACTTACTTTGTTTAGTTTAAAAAACTATACAAATTTTAATCTAGATTTGTCTTTAAAGTTACTCGGCGATTGAAATCGCTTCTACAGAAACGAAGTCCGCCTGCGCGGACTGAGGAATAAAAGCAGTATTTGAGTGAAGTCAATCTAAAATCCATTGACTTCACCCTTAGTTTGACAAACGGGGCAGAAATGAGTCGATCGCCCTGCTAATTTTATCCGTTCGATCGGTGTACTGCAAGCGCGACAAGGTTGGCCTTTACGGTTATATACCCAAGCAACACCCCCATAGTTGCCATTGACGCCTTGGACGTTGAGAAAATTGCTGAAAGTAGTGCCACCAGATGCGATCGCCTTTTGCAAAACTTGAATAATAGCTGCATGGAGACGCCCAATTTGGTCTGCTGTCAAATCAGCGCACAGAGTTGTGGGCAAAACCCCGGACACAAACAAAGCTTCATCAGCGTAAATATTGCCCAAACCCGCCACCAGAGACTGGTCTAGCAATGCTGTTTTAATTGGTCGCGCCCGTCGGTGTAGCTTTTGCGCGAAATATGCTGTGGAAAATTCTGCTGAAAATGGTTCCGGACCCAACACTTTCAGGCCAGTGACAACGCTGGAAACCTCTGTTTCTGAAGGTACATACCACATTTGCCCGAAGGTGCGTTGATCTACAAACCGCAATTCTTGGTTTTCCTCAAGGAACAACCTGACTCGCGTGTGTTTTGGTAGCGGTTCCGATTGATTCACCCACAGAAGTTGACCTGTCATCCGCAGGTGAACTCCCAACCAGCCAGTTTGGGAAGGAAGGAAGACAGAAGAAGTCAACCCCCCCCAGCCCCCCCCAAGTGGGGATGTTGAAGGGCCCCTACATTGAGATAGTTCTGCCAGGAGGTATTTGCCGCGCCTGTACCACCGCTCGATCGACTTTCCTTTGAGTTTTGTCAAAAAATCGCTCGCAGACATAGAGCGGGCGATCGAGCTGGCTAACAGCACGTCTCCGCCCAAAATTGCTCGATCGAGGGTGAGATGATTTAGCCCCCGGCAAATAGTTTCTACTTCTGGCAGTTCTGGCACAATTAGCGCTCTTGAGTCTAGTTATTTGGTTAGCCTTCTTTAGGAGCGCCGTCGGCTGGTGCTGCTGCTGGTTTGGCTGCTGCTTTTGCTGCTGGTGCTTTTCCTGCGGCTGGTGCTGCTGGTGCTTTGGCTTTGGCTTTGGGTGCTGACACTTCCACTACTTCGCTGAGGGCGAAGTTGTTGGTGTTGACGCCAGCATAATTTACTTTGTCAAAGCGAACGATCACTGGGTATTTAATGCCGCTTTGGTCTACGGTGGCAACGGTGCCGACTTCTTGATACCAATAAGATTCTTTGCGGAGAATCCGAACTGTAGAACCGCGTTGAGTCATGAGCTTTGTTTCCTTTGCGATAAATAAACGGATCAAGCCATTTTTTTCACTTTAGTCGATCGCGCGACGCATTTAAAGTCTGTCAGGAAATTTTTGTTTTATACGGTGTTTTTTGTGGTTATTTGTAAAGAAAGGTAAACTTTTTTTGGTGCGATCTGTGGGTAGCTAAAAATAAATAACCTCATATTATCTATCAAATGACAACTGTGCGATCGGGTTGATAAAAAAGTTTACAAATCGGAGAGTGCGACAGGTGCATGGATCTTTGGCGCTAGTAGTGCCGGCCGCCAGGGATTGAAAACCCCTGTCTCACAGCTAAAGCCGTCTAAAGACAACTGAATACAATTGTATTTTTGGTCGGGCAGGATAACCCGCCCTGGAAAGGGTGACTTAGTTAGTCCGAAATTAACCTTTCATTAAATTTTCTAATTTATCAACCATCTTCTCGACAATTCCCTCGGAAGTAGATGTGGCGGATGCTTCCGCTTCAATCCGCTTGACAGCCTCATCTGGAAGATTGAGCAATTGCACTAATTTTTGATAAGCTGCGGCTTCTTCAGTATTAATTTTTGGTTCATCGGGAGTCCGAGCACTAGATGCAATCACCTCATAACCTAGTTGCAGCACCAATTCCTTTTCTTCCTGACTTTGTAGTTGACAAATCAACTCTTCTAGGGGAATATTTTGCATCACATAGTCGCGGAGTTCTTGTTGCAATTGTTGACCATCGACATCGGTGGCAAACAAACTGCAAAAGCGATCGAGCATTAAATTGACTTCTTCTGTTGCTAATTCTCCGTCAGCCCAGGCCATAGAAGCAACTATTCTTAACAGGTTCATCTGGCGGGGTGTAATGGATGGAGGAGGTGGGGTTTGCATAAAAAGTTTGTTATTGGTTATGGGTTATTTATTAGTTGTTATTGGTAGGAATCCACCCATAACAACTAATAAATAACTACTAACCATAATGTCACAGTTTTTATAAAGCAACTCCCAGCCACCCGGTAAAGTTTTGTTTCTGAATCAAACTTGGGTGTTCCACCGCCAGAATCTGATAGCGGGCTGGCCGCGGGCTGGCGAGAGTAACCCGACAAGTCCGCAGTTGGTCTTGGTGAAACACTGTCACCTCTACCGTGTCCCCAGGCCGATAATCTTTCAGCCTCTCGCTCGCTTGTTCTGCATTTACTCGAAAACCGTCGATCGCCAGTAACTCGTCCCCAGCGTCAATTCCCGCCAACTGTGCGGGAGCTCCTGCTTCGACAAATTTAACCATTTCCCGCCCGTTTTCGACTCCCAAAGTCCAACCCAGGCTAGGAATTTCGTTAGTTTCATCTACCACAAGTTCCAGCCCAAAAGGTGCGAGATATTGGTTGTAGGGTAACTCTTGGGTACCATCAACATAGCGCGCAAAAAAATCACTCAAATCGACACCAGCTACCGACTCGATCGCCTCTTGTAACTCTGCTGGAGTAAAACCAATTTCTGAGGGTAATGAATTATCAATTAATGCCCCGTTTCCCGGAATTACAGATTTTTTAGTTCCACTGTTTTGAGCTAAATTTCCCTGACCAAATTTCTGCCACATCAAACGCATTACATCATCCAACGAGCGCTCATTGCCGTGTTTTGCCCGAATCAATAAGTCCAGTAAAAACGATACTAACTCCCCTTTTAAGTAATAAGAAATTTGCGAATTATCGCTATTACTATCCCTGCGGTACAGCTTAATCCAAGTATCCCAACTAGACTCGCTAGCAGATTGTACTTTCCGCCCAGGAATGGTTTGCAAGCGAGTAATTTCCTTACTTAGACCCTGCAAAAAACCCTTCACGCCGTAGAGACCTGAGCGAAAAGGAATCACTAAATCGTAATAACTGGTGGTCCCTTCGGAGAACCACAAAGAAGTAGTATAGCTTTCTTGGTTGTAATCAAATACTTCTAGAGCTTTCGGTCGGATGCGCTTGACATTCCAGAGGTGAAAAAACTCGTGAGCCACCAACTGCATAAAGCGATCGTACTTGTCTTTATTCCGAAAACCGAAACGCGGATAATTGAGAGTGCAACTATCCTTGTGTTCCAATCCCCCAAAACCTGAGCCTGACAAATGCAGTAAAAATACATAACGGTCGTAGGGTAAACCGCCAAACATTTTCGCTTCGACTTCGATCACTTTTTGGATATCTCGAATTACTTCTTCCGGTTGTAAATTACCTTTCCCCCAAACAACTAGCTGGTGGTTTTTCCCCATTACTTCAAAATCGTACAAATCGTGACAGCCAATTTCAAAAGGAGTGTCTACGAGAGTGTCAAAATCCACCGCCTCGAAAGTATTGGGTTCCCCAGAAACGGGTGGTAAAGTAGTAACTATCCGCCATTCTGGTCGCGGCGGGACAATTTTTATCCTGTAACAATTGCTCTCAAATCCTGGCAAGAAAAAGCACAGAGCTGCGGGATTGAAATAACCGTGAGTTGAATCTAAATGATTGGTTCGCACTGTCAGTTCGTTAGCAAAAATCCGGTAATTAACTGTTACATCAGAAACCGAATTAGTCTCGATTTGCCAGTGATTTTTGCTTTGTTTGCGCCAAGATAAGGAGCGATCGCCCGCAGTGGTCGAGCGAAAATCTTGCAGGTGTTTGGCGTACTCTCGAACCAAGTAAGAACCGGGAGTCCAGACAGGCATTTTTAAATCCATCATCGGCTCGGACCAACCTTGCACGCGCAAAGTCACTTCAAACAAGTGAGATTCAGGATTGGGCATCGCCACGGAATATTCTATGGTCGGTGCTTGAGGTTGCTTTGAAAGATTCGCGGCAACCAACGAGGTATCCAAAGAGGTGACATCAGTCATTGACTTGCTAAATTCATCAAGTGCTTGAGGTTGATCAAATGGATAGTTTGGCGTTCGGGATCGACACTAATCCAGCCTTTGCTATCGAGTTTTTCCATAATTTTGCTGGTTTCATCTAGGGTGATTTCTGTAATGTCCGCTAAGTCTTCATAGGGGATATTAAAGATATCTTTGCCCTGGGCAGTTTTCTGACCGTAGTTTTCTGCCAGCTCGACTAAGGTATTTGCTAGTTTAACCGCTGGCTGGCGGTTGCGGAGTTGATAGCGGAGATTTGTTTGGCGGAGTCGCCGTACCATCAGTTGCAGCATTCGGTGGTGCAACTGCGGATCTTTGAACAGGGTTTGGATAAATCGCTGAGCCGTAACGCTGATCAGTCGCACGGGTGATAGAGCAAGTACGTCATTCGATCGCGGAGATTCGTCCAGAATCGCCATTTCGCCGAAGAATGCACCCCTACCCAAAATAGCCATTGATACGGCTCGATCGCCAGACAGGTGTCTGACTTTGACCCACCCGGAAACTACAAAGTAAATAGCGTTACCCCAAGAATCCTCCATCAAAACGGCTCTGCCTGCGGGATACTCGTGCTTGACGGCATTGGATAGTAGCCCTCCCAAGGTTTCTGGGTTAGCACCCTTAAACAGGGGGAAAAGCTCACTGAAAGCTTCTGTCTTCATGCAAGTTCGCTGAGGTAGGAAATTTGACATCCTCACCGCACTGTGAGGGCGGTGATTCTTGACACTTCCGAAAGGTGATCCTACCCAAGTAGTCTCACTCTCCCGACTTGTCCATTTAGAGTCGTGGCTATGCCCTATCCCGACTTTTTACATTAGACCATAGGACTGGTGGCACTGATTCACAAAAGCCGCCCTAGGGAAGGACGGGGTTTTCAACCCAGTTTACGGATCGGAGGGCTCAGGCGGGCTTGACGCCAAATCCACAGATTCTTTCATAGTCAACTGGTCGATCGCCCTCCTACTGCTATGCGAACTTTTGGTAACAGAGATTCTATGTACTCCGGCTGGCCGATCGCGATCGCCTGAGAGTGGGCCAGACTTGAGGGATCGAGAGCATCGGGAGTCCACCGCAGAGGTTTACCTTCCAAGTCGCAGCAGACTAATCCGGCTGCCTTGGCTAGGGCCAGAGGGCCTGCGGTATCCCACACTTTGACTCTGCCATTGAAGTAGAGATACAAACCGGCTCTACCGCTGATGACTTCGAGAACTTTTAAGCCAAAGCTGCCGAGGGAATAAAATTCGACACCAGGTATGATTTGAGCGATCGCCATACCGTAGTTTTTCTGATCTTTGTCTCCCAGAACAATTTTACAACTATCTGCTGTCGGAGCTGGTGGTTTGTGCAGGGCGATCGCGGAAGGCTTCGATTCTCCAAGGGTTTGGAACAAGCCCCAACCTTTCCCGCCGAAGTACATTTGCTCAAAAGCCGGAGCGTAGATCCAACCCGCTACCGGTTCCCCCTCTTGCAGGAGCCCCACCATCAGGGCGTAGTGGAGTTTCCCTTGAATAAATTCTTCGGTGCCGTCTAGGGGGTCAATGCACCAGAGGCTTTTGTAATTACCCAGGTAAGCTGCTCTGGATGCGGCATTTTCCTCAGTAATTATACCGTCTTCAGGAAACAATGCACTAAAGGCGGTGGATAGCTGTTGGTCTAAGAATCGATCGATACTGGTTACGTAGTCGTTGGGCCCTTTCTCGCAAACTTCAAAGGGTTCTGCTGCGAGTTTTTGAGCTTGTGCACCGCACTCCCGCAGGGTGCAACGAATTTTTTGGTCTTGGTCAGGAGTAATATACATGATATCAAGTCAGGTTGAGTGTTCAAAAATAGACATCTCCTCCCAAAAAACCTGTGAAGAATAAGCTGTTTGGCGTGATCCACAGGAATTATGGGAGATGTCTAATAGTCTACGGGTATCGGGCGGAGTGAACCTCTGGCGATCGCCAATGAGAAACTGGAAGCCGAACTATATTAAGCTACCCACATATTTTTCTATTTCCCCCAGCCATTCCAGCATAAATTCTCTGGTTGTTGATAATTTATCTCGCTTCCGGTTGCATGGTCATGATTTAACCGCAGAGAACACAGAGAACACAGAGGGATAGCAGAGATATTTAACTAATTTATAGGGAGATAGGATTTAATATTGTAAATTGATTTTTAGAGGTTTTTTAATCAAATAAATTATCGCTAAGTTTTCAATTATTTTGGTAATTTTTTACCATCAATTACTTTCTATTCCCATTACATACAAAGTTCTTGGACTCGCTCCAATTCCAAATCTGCAAAAAAGTCTACCGTCCAATTAGCTTGGCGCTGGATCATATGAAACGGGTAAGTGTGAGTGACACCCAATACCTGAATCCCCGCGGTTTTTGCCGCTTCAATTCCAGCCAAAGTATTTTCCACCGCCAAACACTCCCCCGGTTCCAGGTTCCATCCGGGATATTTCTGATTCATCAGTTCCACAGCCAACAAATAGCCCTCTGGTGCTGGCTTGCTCGCCTTTACATCATCCCCTGTGACAATTAATTCAAAGTTTTCTGTCCAACCAGCCAGATTTAAAACTGATTCTATATCCGATCGCATCGCCCCACTGACTATGGCCATTTTGAGTCCGGCGGCCCGAATTTTAGCAATAAACTCTGCTAAGCCTGAATAAATCGGCAATGTTTCCAGACTATCTATTCTGGCTTGATAAGCTTGAGCTTTACTCCGTAGCAACCGTTGAAGGTAAACTTCTGTCACAAAACGCCCTCTGCGACTCAAGAGTTCGACAATGCAAGCGCGATCGCTCTTTCCCAAACAAACAGCTCTAAACTCACCGCGTTTGAGCTGAAGATTTTCCTCCAGCATCAATTTATCGATTATTTGCTCGTGCATCTGCTCGTCATGAATAATCACGCCGTTAAAATCAAAGAAAACTGCTTTTAGAGTCATGAGTTATTTGTTCTTTATTATTAATGATTCTCAAGCAGGAGCGGGAAAGCCTTTTGACATACTCCCGGGCGTGAACGCACTCTTGATTCTAGCTTCAAGCAGTAATTGCAGGACTAGCCTGTCTGACATCACCTAAGCTAACAGTCGATGCCCCGACTGCTTGAATATTTTTAGCGGCGTTTTCGTCTCTTCCGTTAACCGATTGACAGGAGGGACAACGCCACTCTCGAACTGATAAATCTAGTTTTTCTAGAACGTGTCCACAATGATAACAAGTCTTGCTGCTGGGATACCATTGGTCGATGAAAACAACCAGTTTTTTCTTCTTTTTGGCAACCCATTCTAGGATTTGTAGAAACTCACCAAACGCCAAGTCTGATATCTTTCTACCCCAAAGACGTTGCATCCCCTTGAGATTTAAAGTCTCAAAGCAGAGAATATCGAACTTATCAGTTAGCTCATGGGCTAACTTCCAGAACCAATCATGCCGACGATTAGAGATATCCTCATGCTTGCGTACTAGATTCTTTCTAGCTCTTTCTCTGTTTGATGAGCCTTTTAGCTTTTTAGAATGCTGTTTACTAGCTTTTTTAATAGCGCTTAGGGATTGTTTAAAAATTTGGGGAGACTCAATTATTGTACCGTCTGAGCAGGTGAGGAATGTCTTTAACCCAAAGTCAAAACCAGCGATTCTACCCGTCTTAACTTCAACTTCTGGGCTAACGTCGTCAACAACCAAAACCAGAAACAATTCACCCAACGGGGTGCGTTTAATGGTTAAAGTTTTAACGGTTCCTTCTATCTCTCTGGATTTCCAGAATTGATAAACTCGACTACCAATTTTTACCCTGTTCCCACCCACCAACTTATAACCTGATTGCTTGAGGGTGAAAGACTTGTACTTCTTAACTTTCTTGAATCCTGGTGGTCTAACTCCTTTCTTGTTATGCTTAAAAAATAGTTGGTAGGCTTTCTCAATGCGTTGACATATATCTTGTACTGCCTGAGAACCTAGTGATTGCCAAAATGGGTTTCTCTTCCGCAGTTTGGCGATATGAGACTGAAGTTTTGCACAGTTTAAGTGTTTACCCCACATCCGGTAGTACCGTTTCTGTAGGGCAATGCAATGGTTATAAATCACCCCAGCAGCATTAATTGTGCGCTTGAGGTGTCTATTCCGTTTGTGTGCGTAGAGTTTAAACTTCAGTGTTTTCATGCTAGTATTCTACCATAGGTTGACAGCAATATGACGGCCTTAAAAAATTAACGGTTCGGTGTTCTAACGAAGAGTATGAAATACTTTTGAAATATTGCGAGAAATCGGAGCGCACTCAAAATGACGTGCCCAGAGAGATGATCCGGAAGTTAAAGAAAAGCCGTCCTACAAGGCGATGTGCTGAGCGTAGTCGAAGTAACGGGGCTTTAGACCCAATTTATTGGTAAATCGCCATCAACATCAGGAGTGCGATCGAGCCAATTCCACCCCCAAGCCGCCCGCACCTCCTCCAAATCTTGACCCGGAAGAGGTTTCACGCCTTGCGTCACCTGATGTACCCACCAGTGATCCTGAGTTTGTACTGAGCAGAAGCCCGCTGCTCCCATCCAAGCATCAATGCTACCCACTGCGTAAGACTTAATATAAGGCTCCTCAAAGATATCAGTCAGCCACTCTGTCTGGCGCAAAGTTTTCTGATTCCCGTCCAAAATTACTACTTGTCCCCCAACTCCCAGCAATCGGAAACTTTCTCGCAAAATTGCCTGCGACACAGCAGGTGGTGTCTCATGAAACAGCAAGGAAGCAGTCACTAAATCGAAGCTAGCATCGGGAAAACCCACGCTTTCGGCATTACCGTGACGCCACTGGATATTGCATCCGGCTGTTTGAGCTTTGATGTCCGCTACTACCAGCATATAAGGCGATAAGTCCAGACCGATAACTTCCGCTTCAGGAAAGGTTTGCTTGAGCATGAGGGTGGTTGAACCGGTGCCGCATCCCAAATCGATAATGCGACGGGGCTTAACCCGTACTGCATCAATTAAGCCTTGCCTGACGACTGTTTCGTTAGGAGGCAAAACATACTGGGTAATGGGATCGTAGGAAACGGCGGCACTGGGATTGAGGTAGCCGCCTTTAATGCCATGAAAGTTTTGGCTGCTGTAATATTCGGGATAAACTAGGTCTGGTTGTCGGTAGCTCCCGGCTGCTGTTTCCCAGTCGATACTTTGGTAGAATCGTCCGATTGCTTCTTCGTCGATCGCCAGTCGAATCAATGGCGATAAAAAGCGTTCAAAAATTGTCTCTTTCCCAACAGCCATAAAACTCCTCTCAAGACTAACTTTTTAATCCTAACCAATAGCAAGGAACTTAAACTACAAACTACTGACTTCTTGCTTATTCCTTCTTCCTTCCCCCCTTCTTGTCCCCCCCAAGGGTGGGGTTTCCTTCTTGCTTCTTGCTTCTTCCTTGCCCTTATGAAAAGGAATTTTCACCGAAAATTCCGTGCCACGGCCAGGAGGTGTAGAAATATTGATACTGCCACCATGTCCCTCAACTACAATTTTATAGCTAATCGCTAACCCCAAACCAGTGCCTTTGCCAACGGGTTTAGTCGTAAAAAACGGGTTGAAAATTTGATCTTTAATTTTCTCAGGAATTCCCGGACCGTTATCGGCGATCGCCACTTGGATAAATTTAGCACCATTTTCTCTCAGCAATGCTGTAGAAATAGTAATAATTTTATCCCGGCGATTGCTCTCAAATAAAGCATCTATCGCGTTGCTCAGCAAGTTCATAAAAACTTGATTTAGCTGTGAAGGATAGCACTCTAATAAGGGTAAATCTCCGTAGTGTTTGACTACATAAATTCCATTCTTAATCCGATTGGATAGCAGAAGCAAGGTATTATCAATACCTTCGTGAATGTCCGCTAGCTTTTTGTCGGACTCGTCCAGTCTCGAAAAGTTGCGTAAGGAAAGAACTATATTGCGAATCCGTTCAGTTCCTATTTTCATAGAAGTCAACATTTGCGGCAAATCTTCTTCGATAAAATCTAACTCGATTTCTGTGGCAAAATCTTCTATTTCCGGGGGAATCTCTGGAAAAGCTTGTTTGTATAAACTCACCAATTCTAACAAGTCGGTAGTATATTTTGTGGTATGGGGCAAGTTAGCAAAAATGAAGTTGACGGGGTTATTGATTTCGTGGGCTATCCCGGCTACCATTTGACCTAGGGATGACATTTTTTCACTTTGCACTAAATGAGTTTGAGTTTTTTTGAGTTCCGTTAAGGTGCTGTTGAGCAGTTTTACTTGGTCTTGAGTTTGGCTGTAAAGATGAGCTTGAGTAATGGCGATCGCCAGTTGGTCTGCTACAGCTTTTAATAATTGAACTTCTTCTTTACTCCAAAACCAGTGACTAGCATGACTGCAAATTAAATAACCGTGGGACTGGCTTTGAGTCAGGACTGGTACAGCTAAATAACTGTTACGTTTTAATTGTAAATCTGAATTGTTTTGTACTGAAAAAATATCAGTAGGAAACATAATTGGCTCGCTTTTTTCTAGCGGCAATGACAAATTATTTACGCAGTAAGGAGCAAACTGTTTTAGGGGTTTTGGATGCTCTGACTTGCAACATTCCCACATAATTTGTAACATTTGCTGTTCCGGTTCGTACCAACCAAATCCGGCTTGTTCTAAATGCAGCAAAATTACTATTTCTTCCACTGTACTTTGTACGATTTTCTCTAATTCCAGAGAAGTACGAATGCGTCCAGAAATCCGGTTCAACATCGCTTCTCGCTCGGCTTGAGCCCGATTGTTTTCCGAGGAGTAAATTACCCATATGGCTGCTAACATTGCCGGACCGAGCAGTCCCCCAGCAACGAAGGTCAACAAATTTAATGCTTGTAGTTGAGATTCAATATTTTCGCGGGGAATTACTAAAGCCATTGACCAGTTAACTTCATCGAGGGGTGTGTAGGCGACATAAACCCATTTTTTATCTATTTTTACCAGTTCTATATTCGTTTGGCGATCGGTCATTTTACGCGCAATTGCTGCTAGTGCATGGTCTGGTGAGTTTAAAAAACTAGGGGCGGGTTCGTCGATATTTCCAATTAAATTATTGTTGGGGTGTACAATGGGGACTCCTTGGGAATTTAGCGCAAAAGCATAACTTTCTGAACCGTAGTACAAGCTTTTTGCCACGTTGGCTACTCGGTCTACTTTGATGCTGCCTGCTAAGACTCCAATTGCTTTGTTGGGAGTGGGAGGCAATGCCCAAATGGGAGCTGCAATGATGATTGTAGAAACCTTTGTACTCCTGCCTACCAAGGGGTCAGAAACGTTTACTTTTCCCGACATGGCTATTTTAAAATGTTGGCGGTCTTTGCTGTTTGTGCTAGTACCTAAAGTGTTTTGTACCGACCCATTTGCTTGAATCAATGACAGGACAAAATATTCTTTTAATCTGTAGGTTTCTCCTTGTAAAATAGGTTCAGCCAAGGTCCAATTTAGAGTACGAAGAGTGGGAGAATAAGCGATGGTTTCTATTTCTGCTTTGCGAATGCTGAGCCAGTTATCGATTTCATCGCTACCTTTTTCTAGTTTTAATAGTGCTATTTCTTTTAAATTATCCAGAATTAGTCCGCGCACCACAAAATAGCTGATGCAAGCAGTGGTGCTAATACTTAAAGCGGTGCCACCCAGAATTAGCAGAGTCAGCAAGTGGCGGCGATGTCGTCTGTGTTCCCAAAGGCTGTGCAGTTGCTGCCAGCGTGTTCGAGCACTGATGCCAATGTTTTGGCATAAGTGGCGCAGCTTTTTTGTTTGCTTGGGAGGCTGTGCAGACACAGCGCAGGCTTCATTTGCTGAGTTTTGCATCGTCAATTTTTCTCTTTTTAGTCGGTCGATTTTAGATTTTAGATTTTAGAATTAATTGTTACTTTAGGTAATATTTGAGGATCTATCTCGTTTGTATAACAAAATAATTTGAAATAACACAGAAAAATTACGGAGTTTTCTTAATTAACATACAATTTTAATTAAGTGTAAATACTTATTGACAATAATATTAATTCATGGTTTCTGATTCAAGATGAGATTTTTTCCTCTAAGGCTTTTTTGGCAAAGCGGGTTACGTAAACTGTAAGAGCGATCGTTGCTACCAAACCAATACCGTACAGCAGCCACTCAGCAGTGGTGCGCGATCGCCCTTGGGTTCCCAGTGCAGCCAAACTTCCAGCCAAGGAACCGATATAAACATACATCACAGTTCCGGGTATCATACCGATCCAAGATGCGAAGAAATAGTCTCTGAGAGATACCTGCGTGACCCCAAAAGCATAGTTAAGCAAATTAAACGGAAAAATTGGAGAAAGCCTAGTGAGTAACACTATTTTCCATCCTTCAGAGGCAACTGCGGAGTCGATCGCCTGAAATTTTTGATTTCCTTGTATTTGCTGAGAAACCCAGTCGCGAGTTAAATATCGCCCTGTTAAAAAAGCACCAGTTGCACCTAAAACCGAGCCGATGGAAACGCAAACACAACCGCCAAATACTCCGAATAAAACACCAGAACCCAAAGTCAGCAACGAACCAGGAATAAACAGAACTGTTGCGACAATGTAAATTAGAATAAAAGCTGCTGGACCCCAAGGGCCAAGATTGGCGATCGACTCCAAGGCCTTTTGCAGAATTATTTGAAAGTTAAAAAACTTGGCTCCTACAATCAAAGCTACAATTAAAACCACCACTAAAATCAACTTCCACTTGTTTGATGGTTGCCGATTGTCTGGGATGGGCGATCGGGAATCATTCATTATTTCAACTCTCCACTCTCAATAACATGGACCAGCGGGCCTAGGGCGTTAGCCATCGCGCATAATTTCTTCCATCTTCCTGAATTTCCCCCCAAGGGGGGTTCTTCTTACATCCCCCGTTGGGGGGGTTCTTCTTCCTTCACCCCTGGGGGGGTTCTTTTTCCATCCCCCCTTGGGGGGGGTAGGGGGGGGTTCTTCTTCTCAAATCAAAGTACCCCCACAACTAGAACCTGAACCAGCCGTACAACCATAGCAATAAGCAGCAGTTTGCACCTCTTCAATCAAATCTAGACTCCCAGATTCTAACAACTTAGCCACTGTAATGGTTTCACCACTGCTAGTTTTAGCTGGCAGATTTTCCATTTGGTTAAAATCGCAGTCGTAAACATTGCCCAAATAGTCGATCGACAATTCATTGCGACACATTAAATGTTCTAGAGTACCGGGATTAAAATTATCCTCCAAAAACCCCAGATAAGGCTTGTGCAGTTTCTGATGTTCCAAATGAAACTTAGTCCGTCCCACCGGCAAATTAGTAATCGCGAACAATTGATTAAAACAAATCCCAAAATGTTCCGCTAAATAAACCTTGTAATCTGCCTCTAACTTCCCTTGTTGTGGCGTTAGCGAAAACTTATCTGTTGCCGGCACTTGCGGATTGTACACCAAATCCAGAATCAAATTTGGGTTTTTGCCATATCCCAACTGATTTAGTTTTTGCAGCGCCAGAATCGAACGGTCAAAAACACCGTTACCGCGCATTTTGTCAACATTATCAGCTTGGTAGCAGGGAAGCGATGCCACAATTCTGAGTAGGCCATCCGCGCAGTATTCCGGAATATCCTCAAAACCTTTTTCAAAGTAAATCGTCAAATTAGAACGAACAATTACCTCTTTACCTGTCGCCCTCGCAGCTTCCGCCAGCGGTTTAAACCCATAAAGCATTTCGGGAGCACCGCCGGTGAGGTCAACAGTTTGAATTTGAGGAAAACGGCGAATGATTTCAATTAATTGATCGCAAATTTCCGGGGAAAGTTCTTCTGTTCGTTTCGGGCTAGCTTCTACGTGGCAGTGAGTGCAAGCGAGGTTGCAGCGTTTGCCCTGATTAATTTGTAAGACTGTAATTTGCTTTTTAGTTAAAGCTGAGTTGAGTTTGTTTTTGAAAGGGGTAACTGCTGTCTGAATCATGTGCTAAATTTTTTAGTCTGTGCTCGCAACGAATTTAGAGGCGTTCTGGTGGAACGTCTCTGATAATTTAGCATGAATTCAGCCTCGGCGGTTAGAAACCGCGGCTACACAAGCAAAGTCTGCCTCCGCAGACTGAAGAGAAATTCTTGATTCTTCAACCCGCGCAGGCGGGTTTTGTTTTTGTAGTCGCGATTTCAATCGCCGGGTAATTCTACAACTCACATCATTTTCGGTTAGACTCAAAAAGGATAGGTCCCAGAGGTTTTATTTTAGAGAATCAACTAATTTCTCAACTCGTGCTTTAATTTCATCTCTGACGCGGTGAAATGTTTCGATGGGTTGTCCGTCGGGATCGTCTAGTTGCCAATCTTGAAACACTTCTCGCAATACCCAAGCTTCGGGTAAATTCACGCCGCAGCCGCACAGAGAAATTACGGCGTCGTAGTCTTCTGCATTGAATTCGCTTAATGGGTTGGATGTTTGATCGGTGATGTCAATGCCGATTTCTGACATGACTTGAATTGCTGTGGGATGAACTCTGCTTGATTCTAACCCGGAACTGGTGACTCCAATCTTGCCGGCTCCGATGGTTTTAGCGAATCCTTCTGCCATTTGCGATCGGCAGGAGTTTCTTTTGCAGACAAACATTACTTTTTTCATGGGATTTGTTGGTTGTTAGTTGTTAGTTGTTAGTTGTTAGTTAGGGCCCCGGCGGTTAGAAACCGCGGCTACACAACCGAAGTCCACCTCCGTGGACTGAAGAGGAATTCTTGATTCTTTAACCCGCGGAGGCGGGTTTTGTTTG
>RDXH01000282.1 GCA_004292745.1 Oscillatoriales cyanobacterium
CAGAGTTTACCCTCGAAAATTCGCAGATGCAGGATAGTGCTGTAAACTCGCCGATCGCCATTCCATCCAAAACTAACCAGCAAATAATGGTCGCGATCGCTATCATAAACCGCCGACATATCGCTCTGCCCGAAACTAGGTTTATATCGGGCATATTCGTCGATTACTTCTCGCGCGATCGATCGATACTGAGTCAACTTTTCCATAGTACAATCTCCTCTAAGTCAGGATTGAAAACAATCAAAGGGAATTGTCTTTCTTTAACAAATTCCTGAATCGACGGACGCTGAAAAAAGTTTTCATAAGTGCGTTTCGGAATGGCAAGATATAGATTACGATCCGGCTCCAGCCGCGCAATAAAACTCGAATATAGATAGTATTGTCCAACGGCTCGTTCGAGATAGGTCACTGGGGAAGGACTGATAAATACCTTCACCTAAACAGCAATTTTTCGCTCACTACTCTCGGCGGCAATTAATCTTTCGGCTCCTAGATCCGCGTAAACAGTCAAGTCTTCAAATCTAATAGTGAAAGGATCGTGAGTAATTGTCCAGCCGTCTTTAATGAGAGCGGCTTTAACGACATTATGGTAGATATCTGTGGCATAAACTAGCTCAAAACACCCCTATAATCTAGTATACACTGGTGCAATAGTGCAATACAAACTGAATATCTCGCCATCGCCCTTTATTTCGGAAGCGGAAATAAAAGGCGATCGCCTTTTTGGAATTAGTCAAAAAGTGCGATCGCTTTTTGGCTATATGGAAAGGGCGATCGGTCTTGTCGATGGACAGGGGCGATCGCTATGAGTGGGATGGAAAGGTCGATCGCTTTTCTCGACCGAGGAATCTCGCTTTTTGGTTCGAGGAGGGGCGATCATTTTTCTAAGGAATGGAGCAAATTAATCGTAGAAAAACGGGTCAAAGCCTGTGTCCCTAGAACGTCAAAATATGATAAACTTAGTAAAAGCACTCGCCTTCAAGATATCCAAGCCATGAAGCTTATTTCTTTGTCAGCACATTTTGATGGGCAATCTATTCAGCTAGATGAACCCTATAAGCTTGAACCAAACATAAAACTAATTGTCACAGTCCTCCCGGAACAATTAGCAGAACGCGAAGCCTGGTTGTGGTTGTCAAGGCATCAACTAAACAATGCTTACAGTCAGGACGATGATTACCCGAGCAATGCAATTAAAACACTAAATCCTGACTATGCAGGAAGCTGATGTTGTTCTCACCCCAATACCCCAAGCTGACGGGACAACTAAAAATCGTCCAGCCATCCTTCTGAGGGAACTCCCACCTTATAGAGATTTTTTAGTGTGTGGTGTTAGTACCCAACTAAAGTCGATCGCCCTTTTGGAATTAGTCAAAAAGTGCGAGCGATCAGAATAGTCAAGTATTATTTCTCAGTGAACAACCTGATGAATAGATTCAATATATCGCTCAATTTCCTCATCCGTGCAACTGATTCCATTCTGCCAAAGTTCATATTCACTGATATCTATCTCGTCATTCCAAACCAGTGCATAACCACCAGGTTCAATTGTAAAACTTCTGAAAAACCCAGGATTGCGTAATGTCGCATACATCGGATTGTCCAATAACTTAGAGATGTGGTATTTTTTAACTTCTAGATTGGTAAACTTTACCATCAAGGTGCGATCGTCCATAGCTTTAGCAGAAACAATGCGCTCAGGTTTCATAAAAAAATCCCAGTTATTTTAATGGTGGCAGTTTACTAAATTCTTGGCTATTCCACATATCCAGCAGTTCTTTCTGGTACAACGTAGCCCATTCTATTACCAACTTTTGAGCCCGATTCGGTAAATCTCCTTCAATAATTTCTAAAGATTCAATGCCAATTAAAGCATTGTACTCACCGTAAACTGCGTGAAAATGAGGAGGTGGGTGATCCCCAAAGAAAATTTTGATGATTATTCCGTAAAATCGTGCAACTTCTGGCATAAAGCTTCTTTAAACAATGATACGAGGACTATTATAGCCGAGCTAAGGAGACAATGACAGTCGATCGCCCTTTTGGAATAAGTCAAAACGTGCGATCGCTTTTTGGCTATTTTTGGCTATATGGAAAGGGCCATTGGTGTCAACTTAAGGTCAAAGGTAGCCACAGACTGCTGTTTGACTATTAAATCTAGATCCGAACGAGCCCCCCTTAAGAAGGGGGGGATAAGAGTCCGATCTTTCGTCCCCCTTCTTAAGGGGGATGCGAGGGGGATCTAGACTTGGCTATGAACGAGAGATACCAAGGCTTTCAGGCTTAAGTTGACACCAATGGGAAAGGGCGATTCACGCTCGGGATAGCTCCGCTTCACGGTCTTGTGGATGGAGAGGAGCGATCGTGCTGTAGGATGAAACAACTGCAAACTCTCCCACTGCTATGCCTGAATCCATCCAGCAAGAAGCCCAAGCCATACTAAATATTCTTGCATCCACTCCCTTTCAGGATTGTATTGCCCTTTCCAAAGAATTTCGCGAACTTCCGATGAGGGCTGGTATCTACGCTGTCAAACATCGCAGCCTTGGAATCCTCTACATTGGCTCTCACCAGAACACTGCGCGATCGTTTTCGCGGTGGCCACAAAGCTTTACTTTGGGCATTCATTGAAGAATTGAAAGCCACAGACATCCGAATCGCCTTTTACCAGCTAGATTTTACTCAATGGATTCAGCTATCATCAGAATTAGAAAGCCTCATCATTCAAGCTGTTAACCCACCCTATAACGTGAAAATTCCAGCGAGGGACT
>RDXH01000283.1 GCA_004292745.1 Oscillatoriales cyanobacterium
GATAACAGTACCATCAAGGAAATCTTACATACCCTTCATCGGGCTGTTAAGAAGCCCACATCATAATCTGTACTCAGATTTGATGTGGGAGTATGTCACATAGCACGGTTTCTACCCCACGGTGTAGGGTAAATCCCACCAGGCGAACACATCTAAAAAATGCTTCTATTTAACTTAAAGAGCCTTTGGTTCTAACTTAATTAAATAGGTGTTACAAATGAAAAACCATAATTATAATTCTCGCTCTGACTCCAACCAAATCAATATTACGGAAACCAAAAATATGCCTAATCAAACTCAGCATCATCGCAGTTTGTCTTTGCCGAAAAAACTTGCTTGTTTATCCCTAGTTTTGCTGGGCTCCACCGCAATGGTTGGGTGCAATGCCCTAACTTCCCAAGTGCCGGGAACTTCTAATGCGATCAAAGCTGAACCCTCAAGTCCAGCGCCAATTGCAGCAGCACCTATAAATATACTGCCTTCTCAAGACTCTAATTTTGTGACAAAAGTAGTGCAGCAAGTCGGCCCAGCAGTGGTACGGATTAATTCCTCTCGCACAGTGAAGAGCCAACAACCTGATGTTTTAGAAGACCCATTTTTCCGTCGTTTCTTTGGCTCAGAATCTCCGAGTGCGCCACAAAATCGGGTCGAACGGGGTTCAGGTTCGGGTTTTGTTTTTGGTTCCGATGGTCGCATTTTGACTAACGCTCACGTTGTTGATGGTGCGGATACGGTGACGGTAAAACTGAAAGATGGTCGGGAATTTGTCGGCAAAGTTTTAGGTATAGATACAGTGACAGATGTGGCTGTTGTTAAAATTGAAGCTAACAATTTGCCTGTGGTTAGTTTGGGTAAATCGGAAGAGTTACAGCCTGGTGAATGGGCGATCGCGATCGGCAATCCCCTCGGTTTGGACAATACTGTAACGGTGGGGATTATTAGCGCTACAGGTCGTTCTAGCTCGGATGTGGGTGTTCCCGACAAGCGCGTCAGCTTTATTCAAACTGATGCTGCGATTAATCCTGGTAATTCCGGTGGCCCATTGCTGAACCAGCGGGGTCAAGTTATTGGCATGAATACGGCGATTATTCAAGGTGCTCAGGGATTGGGTTTTGCTATTCCGATCGATCGAGCGCAACAAATTGCCGATCAGTTAGTATCAACAGGGAAAGCCGAACATCCTTATCTGGGCGTTCGGATGTTGAGTATTACTCCCGAAGTCAAGGCAGAATTCAATAGAAATCCGAACACCAAATTGAGGTTGACTGAAGATAAAGGTGTGTTAGTTTTGGGAGTTGCGAAAAATTCTCCGGCGGCACAAGCTGGAGTTAGCGTTGCTGATGTGATTAAGAAAATTAATGGTCAAGAGGTGAGCGATGCTGGCAGCGTACAGCAAATTGTGGAGAAAAGCACAGTGGGTAGCAATATGCAGCTTGAGGTGATTCGCGGCGGAAAACCTGTGACTGTGGCTGTAAAAGCTGGTGCTTTTCCAGCGAGTCAGAAGCAGCAGTAGAAGCTAAATCTGTAGGGTGCGTCGCTGCGAGATTTTCGATAAAACTTGCAGATTCTTTCGCGCGACGCACCGGTGCGATAGCGGTTTTCGAGAAAGTGAGGTATACCTCATTTAGCTGAGAAAGGCTATAGTTGTCATGCTGAGCGAAGCGAAGCATCTCGGAGATGCTGAGCGAAGCGAAGCATGAGAAGTAAGCGTTTTTTGGTATAATGTAGCATTATTTATATTGATTATTAAGAGGTAGAAAAATGGCTCACATTAATCGGCGGCGTACTGAAAATATTAGCGGTAACTTTTATGTAGATAGTACCTGCATTAGCTGCGATACTTGTCGGTGGATGGCGCCGGAAGTATTTGTTCAAGTGGGAGAACAGTCGGCGGTTTACCAGCAGCCAACTGATGATAGGGCAGAAAGGCGATCGCTCGCAGCTCTTTTGTCTTGTCCCACAAGTTCGATCGGCACTGTGGACAAACCAAAAAATATCAAGGAAGTTCAGCAACATTTGCCAGCACTTGTAGCAGAAAATATCTACCACTGTGGCTACCATTCCGAGAAATCCTACGGTGCTGCTAGCTATTTAATTGTCCGCCCAGAGGGCAATATTTTGGTCGATTCTCCTCGTTTTGTGCCACCGCTAGTTAAAAATATCGAAGCAATGGGCGGCATTCGCTATCTGTACTTGACTCACCGGGATGATGTGGCAGATCATCAACAATACCGAGACCATTTTGGGTGCGATCGCATTTTGCATAGTGACGAAGTTAATGCGGGTACTCGCAGTGTAGAAATTCAATTGTCTGGGAACGAACCGCATCAAATAGCAGATGATTTGTTGATTATTGCAGTACCTGGTCACACGAAAGGTCACACAGTTTTACTTTATAATAACAAGTTTTTGTTTAGTGGCGATCATCTCGCTTGGTCAGAAAGTTTGCAGCATTTGATTGGATTTCGCCAAGTCTGTTGGTATTCTTGGGAAGCACAAATCAAATCCATGCAGAATTTGGCTAATTATGACTTTGAATGGGTGTTACCTGGGCACGGTCGCAGGTATCATGCTGAGGTGGAAATTATGCGAGAGCAAATGCAGCAGTGTATTGCTTGGATGCTCGATGCTTGACAGGAGAAAGAATAGATCTGGACTAAACCTGACACAGTGACATACTCCCACATCAAATCTGAGTACAGATTATGATGTGGGCTTCTTAACAGCCCGATGAAGGGTATGTAAGATTTCCTTGATGGTACTGTTAT
>RDXH01000098.1 GCA_004292745.1 Oscillatoriales cyanobacterium
AATTCATCGGATATTCGCCGGGAATTCATCGGATATTCGCCGGGAATTCATCGGATATTCGCCGGGAATTCATCGGATATTCGCCGGGAATTCATCGGGAATTCGCCGGGAATTCATCGGGAATTCGCCGGGAATTAACCGGGAATTCATCGGGAATTCATCGGGAATTCGCCGGGAATTAACCGGGAATTTATCGGATATTCGCCTGGATTGGCGGTGTTTTCCTGTGTAGCAGGTAATTCTATTCGCCGGGAAAAAACAGAGGATTTTTGAGCAATATAGAGCATAAATTTCACGCCTCCTATATACGAGAATTACCTCTCTACACACACCTTAACAACTAGAAGCTAAAGCGGCAACAATTTTTAATAAATGTTCCGCAACACTTCTTTACAATCTGCTCATACAGCATTTTTCCAAGTACCATGAAACCCTAAAGGTATGACACTAGGCAATTCTAGCTGACAAATAGGAGCGCGATCGAGCCCGTCGCTGTCAAATATCCAGACTTCGCTGCTGTCAGAATTGCCATCATAAACAACTGTGACTATCCAACCTTTTTCTGAGGAAATATCTGGAACGTAGATGGGCTCTGTGGGATAGCGATTTTCGCCACAATCGGCAATTATGAGATTGCGGTTATGGGTATCGAAACGGGCGATCGCACCATAACGTTCCGCTACAATATCTACTTGAGGTCGATACATTGCCACATAAATATAGCGGGAGTCTTGTCCTACTTCGGCCGCCGGTACGATGGGAAACTCGCAAGGTTTATCCAACAATTCTTCTATTCCTGTCACTTTCGCCGTTAGAGGACTGAGATGCACTCGGCAAAGAGTACCCTCTGCATCGGTGTGAGTTTCACCAGTCGCTACTTCTTTCAGTCGCTGATTAGTTGTAAAATCAGCAAAGCGCACAAAATCAACCGCCACATCGCCATCTTCCTTAACAAAACCGTTAGCAAAATGCCACTGAAACCAAGCCTCGGTTTCGCCGCGACTAACTAAAGATAGAGTTTCCGAGTCAAAAACTAATATCTGCGTTCCTAATTCCGGTTTCCACTTAAAGGACTCGCTATAACTGCTAATTCCCACTAACAATGGTAAAAAATTGACTTGCACCGGCGGTACAAAAAATATCAAATACTTTCCCGCAAAAACATAATCGTGGAGCGCGTAAATTCCATCTAAGGTAACAGTTGATTTTTGTACGACTTTGCCAGTAAAATCGCTTTTATACAGATTTAACTTTGTAGTCGCACCATTGGTAATTCCAAAGTTGAAAATATTCCCAGTAATCGGGTCGCGCTTGCAGTGAGCGGAATACACAAAGTTACTATCTAAACTGCCTAAATCGTCCATTCCCAAGGTTTCCAGAGTTTGCAAATCGAGGCGGTGAGGCGGGCCACCTTCCCACAATGCCAAAAGGCGATCGGGCAAAGCTAAAACCGAAGTATTAGCAGCATTTTTAACAGTTTTAGTCCACCGCAACCACACAGGACCCGGTGCTGTCATGCCGTAATTACTGTAGAGAAATTTATCAGCTTTTTCTTCAGCTAGATATCCCGCTGTTTGCACGTAGCGATAAACAGCACTAGCACCGCCATCAGTAAAATGTACGCCCAAAATTGCACCATCCCCATCAAACCAATGTCCCACAGAAACACCTCCGCGTTCCAAACGAGCAGGCCCGTTGCGGTAGAGACTCCCGCGAAATCCGGCGGGGATTTTGCCACTTTTAACTGATATTTTAGTCAGGGGAAACTCTGCTGCAGGAAGAGCTAAAGCTTTTGACCAAGATTTTTTAGCTGATGTTTTACTGTCTGTTTTCATGGGATAATTTCAAAATTAAACTCAACACAACACAACATATATTTTATTATACAATCATATCACTGATAATTTTCTCGCTATGGTTATACCCCGTCGCTATCTGCTCCGCACTTTTGGACTTACTGCTATTGGTACTCAATTATTACCGATCGCCCAATCCAATATCTTACCCAAATCCCCAACTCCTATCTTACCACGTCGCCTGCAATTAGGTGATACTGTAGCTTTAATCAATCCCGCAGCTTTCGCCTACGAAAAGGAAGTTAAACCTTTTTTAAAAGCGGCCGAACTCTTGGGTTTAAAAATTAAATTGGGAGAACATTTTTACGACCGCTACGGCTACTTAGCTGGTAAAGATGCCGATCGCGCCGCCGATGTCAATAACGCCTTTGCCGACTCCTCAGTGCAAGCTATTTTCACTGGTATGGGCGGCTGGGGATGCGGTCGGATCTTGCCACTTCTCGATTATAACATAATCCGTAACAATCCGAAAATAATTATCGGTTTCAGCGATGTGACAGCGCTATTATTAGCTATTCATACTAAAACTAATCTGGTCACATTTCACGGACCTTTGGGTGTATCTAGCTGGAGTTATTTTACAGTAGATTATCTCAAAAAAGTTTTGTTTGACGCTGGTGCTGTCACTTGCCAAAATCCTCAAAAAATGGATATTGAAACTATTAGAGAAGGAAAAGCTAGGGGAAAGCTGATCGGTGGGAATCTCTCAGTGATCTCAACTATGATTGGCTCCGGGTATCTGCCAGATTGGCAAAACAATATTTTGTTTGTTGAGGAAGTTGGGGAAGAAGTTTATCGAATAGATAGAATGTTGACTCAACTCAAGTTAGCTGGCATTCTGGATCAAATATCCGGTTTTATTTTCGGACAATGTACCAAGTGTGACCCCGAAACACCGAAAGAATCTCTCACCTTAACTCAAGTTTTGTCGGATCATATCCGCCCCTTGAAAATTCCTGCCTGGTACGGTTCTGCGATCGGTCATATTCGAGATAAGTTCACTTTACCCATCGGTCAAGAAGTTGAAATTGATGCAGGTTATGGTACAATTAGATTGTTAGAGCCTGCTGTTAATTAAATCTGGCATTATTGGTCGATCTTGGCAAGGCACAGCAAAAGCATCGGGCGTATCTCTGTTTTACAAATATATTCGTAGGGGCTCTCGCATTGCGGCAGACAATTTATTAGTGATAACCAGAGATTTACAGCCGCAATGCGAGAGCCATTACAAAATCGGGATGCTCCCAAAGCATCGGCGTTCCCAGGAAAAGCCTGGAAACGAGACAATCATACAAACATAAGCTCAGGATTATTGTGAAAAACACCCAAAATTTTATTAAGTCAATATCAGCAATTTTCTTGGCATTTTTTTGTCTATTACCACTCAATGCTGGTGTAGCAATCGCAGGTGAAATTGCCAAAAACAACAATATTTATCAGCAACGAACCATCCACAATCCAGACGGAATTGGCAAATTTTATATGGGTCGAGAAATTGCCCAAGTCATGGGATATCAAGGCGCAGGGTGGCTGGAAAGACCTTCTCGTGGCATGGAAGAAAAATCAGGCAGATTAGTGAATAATCTCGATTTAAAACCAACAGATATTGTGGCAGATATTGGCGCGGGAACCGGATATTTCAGCTTTCGGATTGCACCCTTGGTTCCACAAGGAAAAGTTTTTGCCGTGGATGTGCAGCCGCAAATGCTAAAATTTGTAGAATTGAATAAGATTGAGAAAAATATCTCTAATGTTGAGCCAGTTTTGGGTAGTATCACTGACCCGAATTTACCAGAAAACAGTGTAGATTTAGTTGTCATGGTGGATGCTTATCACGAATTTGAATATCCTAGAGAGATGATGCAAGGCATTGTCAAGGCACTGAAACCGGGAGGACACACAGTATCCATCGAGTATCGAGGCGAAAACCCCTTACTGCCGATTAAAGGTTTGCACAAAATGACGCAAAAACAAGTAAAAAAAGAAATGGCTGCGGTGGGTTTAGTTTGGAAACAAACTAAGGAAATGTTACCTCAGCAACATTTGATGGTGTTTGAAAAAAAAGCTTAGTTGTGAGTGATTAGTCATCGGTTTGATGTAGTTTATACTATTAAACAACATAGACAGGACTTACGCATGGGGAGTCAAAAACCCGGTTTATGCGTAAATATTTGTCGAAAAAAACGACTATTTTTGGAAGAAACCGGGTTGTTTTCGTCCAGGATTAATAGAGAAAACTATGAAGTGCGAATTGTGCGATCGCGAAATGGAAGCATTAACCGCCCATCACCTGATACCCAAACAAAACACCAAGCGAAAAAACGCAGATCCCAGCCCGACAATCGACATTTGTTCTGCTTGTCACCGCCAGATTCACTCCCTATTTGACAACAAACACCTAGCCCAAGAGCTCAACTCCCTGGAAAAGCTCAAAAACGACCCTCAACTCCAGAGATTTATCTCTTGGGCTAAGAAACAAAAAACTGATAAACGTATTCAAGTACGTGGTAAAAAAGCTTAAGGTTTCAGATTCCCGACGGACTACCCAACTACTATTATGAACCCAACTCCCATCGAAATTGCGAAAGATCGATCGCTCATTTTCAAAAAATTCCTCCAAATCGAAATAGATATCCAAGCTAACTCAGACAAACAAGCATTTTTAGACTGGGGGATTCAAAAATCTGCTTACCGCAAAGAAATTAAAAACTATCCCGATTACCTCAAGCAAAAACCAGACGGTGTAAAGTTCATTAGCTACATTCCCCCAGCCAATAACCCGATCAAATTTAGCCCCTTTCCGAGTCTCGGAATCCTGCCTCAAATTGACACTCAAGCTTTAAACTTTATCCACGCAGACATCAAACAAGCCTGCGTTTGTATTGGCACTTTTGTGGATGGTAAAATCCAGGCGAAGTGGCTGGGAAAAAATGCACTTACCCAAGCTCAGTTCTGGAGTGCCACTAAAATTATTCCCCTAATCAATACCGTCTGTCAAGTAAATATCAAATATCCCGACTGCGACATTAGTAACTGTACCATCAGAGATGGAGATGGGCAACAAAACGATATTCCCTTTGATGATTTAGCCACAGACATGATTAGCTATACGGAAAATATCGCAACTTCCAACTCCTTGGCGGCGATGTTCAAACGCTTTGATACTCGTGTAGGACTTGAACAGTGGCTGAAGAAAACTACTGGCAATAATGACCTCATTTTTCGCAGCGACTACGGCGACGATCCGTTTATTGAAAATCCCCAAATTTTTGATAGAATCAAACAAAAAGTGGTACTCACAGCCGCTGAAAATAGCCCTAAACAAGATAATTTTGTATCCGCCTACGATCTGACTAAGTTAGTTTCAATGTTAGGATGGCACTACAATCTGGAACAGCGATCGCGCTTGCGAGGTGCTCAGTGGAACAGCCTCAAAAGCATTATTAAAGCCATGGGAAATGACACGGCTCGATATGGAGATCAAGCAATTAAAACTTTGGGGATGGATGGCGTCATCACTTCTCCAGTAATTATCTCGAAACTCGGCCACGGAGTCAGCTCGATTAGGGGAACTATAGAAACAGTTTACCTGGCTTTGATGTGGTTTGTGGACGAGCGGCCAAAGGCGGGTGGAAAGCCAGCCAAACTCAGAACTTTAGCTTTGACTTTGCGGGGTGTAAAAACTTTAGATGGTTCTAAGAGTACCGATAGTCTGGCGATCGAACTCGATGCTAGAATCTGCGCCGAAGTTACCGAAATTCTCCGCCGATTGTTTGCTGAAGAATTTTAAACAAGGGCGATCGACTAATTAGCAGAGCCATGAAATTTGCGGTAAAGCATCGCCTTCACCGGCTCTCCTCCCCGCAAATGTCGCTCTGTCACTGAGGCTACTTCTTCAGGACAAACCGCGCAGTACCAAACCTCTTCTGGCATCACTAACACCATCGGTCCACTGCCACATTGTCCTAAACAACTACTAGCAACCACCGCCACTGCTGAGGGTGACAAACTCTCAAAAGCCGCCAGTACCTTGGCTCCACCTTGCTTGCGACAAGTGCGGTTTTGACAAACCAAAACTCGCCGAGAAGATTCGATAATTTTCATAGTTTTTATTTGACAATAATCTCAATATATGCTATTTTTTTATCATGGGAATAGGTGCGGGTATATAACGCTTCTCATATCAACAAAATACACATTTAGGAATTCCCAGACACAACAGGAAACATACCCATCAGCCCTAGGTCCAGGAATACCTTAGTCCTTGGTTACTTTTAATTTGGTGACAAACCTTTGGAAGTTAACCATTGTCGATCGAACAAACGCGACTGATACCGAGCCCCACCATCGCACAGTACCGTCACAATCCTATGTCCTGGCCCCATTTGCTTCGCCAAAGCCACAGCAGCCCCCACATTAATCCCCACAGAACCCCCCATAAATAGCCCTTCTTTTCTCAACAATTGGTAAACCACCCGGACGGCTTCAGTATCATCAATTTGGATAGCATCATCTACCGGAGCATTTTCCATATTTCCCGTAACCCGACTGGTGCCAATTCCCTCGGTAATCGAACTACCTTCAGTCTTAATTTCCCCGGTTTTAAAATAACTGTAAAGCCCGCTACCCATCGGATCTGCCAAGACAGTTTTAATAGCAGGATTTTTCGATTTCAAAAACATCGCTACTCCAGCAAAAGTCCCACCAGTACCCGTTGCAGCCACCCAAGCATCAACTTTACCCTCCGTTTGTTCCCAGATTTCCGGGCCAGTTGTCTCGTAATGAGCTTGGCGATTTGCTAAATTGTCAAACTGATTTGCCCACACGGCATTTTCCATTTCCGCTGCTAATCTTCCAGACAATTTAACATAATTATTTGGGTCTTTGTAGGGGACAGCCGGAACAGTCCGAACTTCCGCACCCAAGGTTCTCAAAGCATCTATTTTTTCTTGGGATTGGGTATCGGGAATCACGATTAAACACTTGTAACCTCTGGCGTTGCAAATGTGGGCTAAGCCAATGCCCGTATTGCCGGCAGTCCCTTCTACTACAGTTCCTCCCGGTTTGAGTAAGCCTTTTTCTTCTGCATCTTTAATGATGTATAAAGCAGCCCGGTCTTTAACCGAACCGCCGGGATTGAGAAATTCTGCTTTGCCGAGAATTTCGCAGCCGGTTTCATCGCTGAAGCTGTTTAATCTAATTAGTGGCGTGTTGCCTATTGTGCCTACAAAGCCGTTTTTGATATCCATGCTGAGTTTACCTAATTCGCAATACGATTGTTGATGACAGTATTTTGCCCTCAAATCTCAATTGTTAAGACAATAGTGCAATTTTTATGTTTGTAGTAAGGACGGTCGTCCCTACTACAAACCTGTGGGTAAATTAAACCTATTTATTTGGCTGAGGAGTCATCCGTAAATAAGGCTTAACTGGGGTGTAACCTTTGGGAAATTTCTCGGCCAACTCTTGGGGGTCGGTAATTGAAGGTACAATTACGCAATCGTCGCCGTCTTTCCAATCTACGGGAGTAGCAACGCTGTATTTGTCCGTAAGTTGCAAGGAATCAATTACCCGCAGAATTTCATTGAAATTCCGTCCCGTACTCGCCGGGTAAGTAATGCTCAAACGCAATTTCTTTTGCGGGTCAATTACAAAAACAGTGCGGATTGTTAAGTTATTTAACGAGTTAGGATGGATCATATCGTAAATGTCTGAGACTTTGCGATCGCCATCTGCTAAAATTGGATAATTGAGGGTGACTTTTTGAGTTTCCTCAATATCTTTAATCCAGCCCATGTGAGAATCGACATCATCGACACTCAGCGCAATGGTTTTGACACCGCGCTTGTCAAATTCAGACTTGAGACGGGCGACAGCACCTAGTTCTGTAGTGCACACTGGAGTATAATCCTTGGGGTGAGAAAACAACACGACCCAGCTATCCCCAGCCCAGTCGTAGAAATTGATTTCTCCTTCGGAAGATGCTTGGGTAAAGTTGGGAACTGTATCGCCTAATCGTAGAGACATAACTGATTTCCTCTAATTGTATTTAAGGATGGTTCTCTATCATCTCACAAGGGTCTGGTTTCTCGATCGAACTTTACATGATTTTAAACTTTTTGGTCCTGCGATCGCCAATTCGACTATCCAGATCGTTGATATCTGCTTTGTTTCTAACACAATCGCAATATTTCTATGCTTTACTTTTTGATTAAGACAATACAGCCTGTTTTAGTCCCCCTATGTTTTGTGTCTGCCTGGGGCTTAATGTTTATGCTATTTTCAAGTATTGGCCGTACTGTCACCGACTCCCTGCGCCGAGCCCAACGTATGCACCAAATCCCTTGTGCTAATTGTGTATTTTTTACGGGCGACTATCACCTCAAGTGTCCCGTTCGCCCTACCATAGCCTTGTCGGAAGACGCGATCGACTGTCCTGATTATCGATCGCATTCCCGCACTTGGGGTTAAAAAAAAATCGTTTAGCGCACAGAAGTAAAAAATGCTAGTTCAAAAGCTCAATACCTGCACCGAAAAGCTGTGTTCACAACAACAGCACCTAGCCATATGTACCGAGGGATTTCCTCTTTTTTCAACTTCGATACGGAGTTGCCATAAATTCCGAGATTCCTTGGCATTGCTCCCTCTAATTATTTGAGGAATTATCAGCTTTGTTGGTAGGTGCTGCTATTGACTTTTGATGAGACAGATTTGAGATTAAACAGCGTTTTACTCCTTAATATTCAATTTTGAACTTCGCTGTGGCATCTGTCAGAGAAGCTTTTTATTTGCTTCATATTGTTAATTTAGCACCTTGTTTGAAAACGGCAAGTACCTGCAACTAAACTTTACAAATAAAGGCAGCAGCAAGAGGGCACAAGGTAAATAATTATTAATAATGAGCTTGTGGGCATGAAGTTAAAATACTAGAGTCTGGCACTGCCTGCGATCGAGAAAAATGGCATAATATTTCTATGACAAGAATCAAACCGATCGAACTGTGCGCCCTATCGCTCAGTATTTTTTTATTGTGCAGCAGCGCTGCTGTGGCTGAACCGACAAGGAGCCCTCAGCCACAGCAGGCTTATACTAACCAAGAGATTCTGCAACAGTTGGTAAAGGCAAGAGTCGTGTATCTGGGAGAAACCCACGATCGCATCGAAGACCATCAAGCTCAACTGGTGATTATCCGAGAAATGCAGCGACAAAATCCGAAAATTGCGATCGCCCTTGAAATGTTTCAGCGCCCCTTCCAAAGCGTACTAGACCAATATTTAGCAGGTAAACTCACAGAAGAGGAACTGATTGAGCAAACAGAATACAATCAAAGATGGCGTTTTCCCTGGGAATATTACGCGCCGATAGTGCGATTTGCAGCCTTAAATAAACTGCCACTTCTGGCGTTAAACACACCAACGGAAGTGACAAGAAAAGTTGCCACCCAAGGTTTAGAAAGCCTCACTCCCGATGAAAAAAAGCATATTCCACCACTATCAGAAATCCGCACTGATAACGTCGCCTATCGAAAAATGTTACTAGAGATTTACCAGCAACATCAAAAAGCAGAGCAGGGAAATAGTAAGGCCTTTGAAAGATTTTTGCAAGCTCAAATTTTGTGGGATGAAACCATGGCTGAAAAAATAGCTGAATTTGTCCAAGCCAATCCCGATTATCAAGTTGTAGTGTTGGCGGGGAGAGGACATCTTGTTTATGGTTATGGGATTCCTAGCCGTGTAGAAAGGCGTTTGGGAATTGGTTCGGTAAAAGCGCGATCGGTCTTATTTAATTTGCCTACAGAGACTTCGTTCTCTCCTTTGTCTCCAGATAAACCCATTGCCGACTATATTTGGAAACACAAGGTGGCAAACAATGACAAAAGCGATCGCCTGGAATTTTAGAATACTATAAAACCATTAGCGGCAGAATTGAGCGCTAAACGGATTTTTTTGCTATGTTAACAAACCTCAAACTCTTAACAGACAAGAGTAAGAACCAACGGAGAGGGAGGGATTTGAACCCTCGAAGGATGTTAACACCCTTAACAGATTAGCAATCTGCCGCTTTCGACCACTCAGCCACCTCTCCTGGATGACAGTAACTAATAATAGCACACAGATTATGGCTGTGGCAACCCCTAATTCAAAAATTCCTAAATCGCTTACCCTGTCTAGATTTCAGCATTTAAGGCCATCCCATAATTCCTGGGACACAGGCAGGATGGCGGTTCTTGACTGTTTGGAAGAAGTCTATTAGACATCTCGTAAAATGATTGTGGGTAGGAATCCAGCCTCCCCTTGACAGGCTTTTTAGCAGATGTCTATTAAACGTAACAGCCTTTTCTGTGAGAGACCAGACTTTTTAAATCAGTCTGGTTTCTGGATCTTCTGTTTTTTTTAGTGTGTTTACTTAGTACCTGCTTTTTTGATTCACAACTTTACTAAAATAAGCCATGCCCTTCGAGAACATTATCGCCAAATCTGCGTCAGTGATTTTTATAGGGTCGAAAGTTGTTTTATCCTTGCCCGATTAATTTTTGGGACAAATATGAAAATCGCCAATCTCAAAAAATGAGAATAATAAATTGGCAATTTGGGCTGATAATTAAGATAGCGAAATGAATAAGGTATTAGGATATAATATAAATTTGAGTGGACAGGGTATGGAACTAGATTTACAGAGATTTTATAAGGTTTGCAATCCCAGCTACACCCTCGCAGTAGCAAATTCAGAAGACAAAAAATATTACATCGAATTCTCTTCGGTTAGGGGTGGCACAATCGTAGAACAATTGGAGCGGACTATCAGCCGTCTCTCCCCTGACGAACCGACTTGCCAATTATTCACTGGCCACATTGGCTGCGGTAAATCTACAGAATTGTTACGCCTCCAATCGGAATTGGAACATCAGGGATTTCACGTAGTCTACTTTGAGTCTAGCAAGGACTTGGATATGGCAGATGTGGATATAACTGACATTTTATTGAGTGTTGCTCGTCAGGTGAGCGAAAGTATTGAAAAACTAAAAATTAAGCTGCAACCCACAGGTTTCAAGGCTTTGCTGAAGGGGGTTGCAGATGTTTTTCAAACTCAAATAGATCTGAAAGCTGACGCAAATTTTCCGGGTGTGGGGGAAATAAGTGCGAGCACGGAGGGAGAATTTTCTTTGGCTTTTGGTATTGGTAAAATTACTGCCAAAGCTAAGGATTCTCCGAATTTGCGATCGGAGTTGAGGCAATATTTGGAGCCGCGAACTAATGTGATTTTGGAGGCTCTGAATAAGGAGTTGCTGGAACCAGCTATTCAAGCTCTCAAAAGTAGGGGAAAACGAGGCCTGGTGGTGATTATTGATAATCTCGATCGCATACATTTGTGCGCCAAGCCCACAGGACGCCTTCAGCCGGAATATCTGTTTGTCGATCGCGGCGAACAGTTGGCCAGACTCAATTGTCACGTAGTTTATACCATTCCTTTGGTGTTGATGTTTTCTAATGATTTGGGTCAGTTGACCAATCGGTTTGGGGTCGATCCCAAGGTGTTACCAATGGTCCCCGTACATAGTCGCGATGGTTCTGAATGTACAGAGGGTGTAGAATTGTTGCGCCAGATGGTGTTGGCTCGCGCTTTCCCAATGGTGCAGGAAAACGAACGCTATGCTTTGATTGGTAAGATTTTTGATTCTCCCGAAACCCTCGATCGCCTCTGTCGAGTTAGCGGCGGACACGTCCGTAATTTGCTGCAACTACTTTATGGTTGTCTCCAGAGAGAAGATCCACCGCTGTCTAGGGAAACCTTGGAAAAGGTAATCGTTCAGCGGCGTCATCAACTCACTTTGGCGATCGAGCCTGATGAGTGGGAACTGTTGAAGCAAGTATCCTCAGCCAAAACAGTCAGCGGAGAAACAAAATATCAAATTTTGTTGCGCAGCCTGTGGGTATTTGAGTACCGTTATGGTGAGGATTATTGGTTTGATGTCAACCCAATTTTGGCTGACGCCAAAGAGCTAGTACCTAGCTAGCGATTAATTTATCGCGGTTGGCTAAACCGCGATCTAAAATCCTCTCTTCCGAGTCCTGTATTAAACTCTCTCTTCTCTTCCTTCGCGTTCTTCGCGCCTTCGCGGTTAAATCACCTGACGATACAACCGGAATTGATATGAAAGCTGACTGAGGGATAGCCACTCCCATGCTCCCGATGAAGTAAGAAGCAAGTGTCTAGACAAGTCTAGTATTTGCATAGCAGTTGACAGTTGACGGTTGATGCTTGAGAGTTGATGGTTGACAGCTAACAGCTCACAGTCAACCCTCAACTCAAAAAATGATTAAAGGTACTACTAAATTGTTGGGAGTGATTGGTCATCCGATCGCCCATTCTCTGTCACCGGTGATGCACAATGCTGCGATTTCCCATTTGGGAGTCGATTTTGTGTACCTAGCATTTCCGGTAAAACCAGAGGATCTAAAAGCTGCTCTTTTAGGCTTTGAGGCGATCGGGTTGCGGGGATTTAGCATCACCATTCCCCACAAACAAGCAATCTTACCCCTGTTGTCCGAGGTTTCTCCCATTGCTCGTGCGATCGGTGCTGTCAATACCGTATACCGAACTGACAAAGGTTGGTGCGGTACAAATACCGATGTGGAAGGCTTTCTCGCCCCGTTGCAACCCCCCCCAACCCCCCCTTACCAAGGGGGGGCGGTTTCATTCTCAGACAAATCATGGTTGTGTAGGGGTAGTGCCCCCGTGCCTACCCTCTTCCTCCACGATTTTGTATGTGTTTCAG
This sequence comes from Oscillatoriales cyanobacterium, assembly GCA_004292745.1. Classification (GTDB taxonomy): domain Bacteria; phylum Cyanobacteriota; class Cyanobacteriia; order Cyanobacteriales; family Microcoleaceae; genus Microcoleus; species Microcoleus anatoxicus. The sequence continues at coordinate 12,634 of RDXH01000098.1, forward strand.
AGATTGGGGCGGGCACGGGGGCACCGCCCCTACAAGAGAATGAAATAGCCCTGCCTTACCAAGGGGGGGCGAAAGAGGTGAAATCTGCCTTAGAAAGTGGCAATATGACTGCCGAATCCTCTCCCTCCCCTGACCAAGGGGGGGCTAGGGGGGAGTCCGATTGGAGTCAGAAAGTAGCCGTAATTTTGGGAAATGGGGGCGCGGCGAGAGCGGTGGTGGCCGGCTGTGCTCAATTGGGCTGTGCCCAGATTCATGTTGTGGGCCGCCATCAGCAAAATTTGGCAGAATTTCAGCAGAGTTGGGTTGATTCTCCCATACCTGTCAAATCTTTGCAAGTTCATACTTGGGATAATTTGTCAAGGTTAATTTCTCAGGCAGATTTGCTAGTCAACACGACTCCGGTGGGGATGTATCCCCAGGGAGAAAAGTCGCCGATTCCGTTAGCTGCGATCGACCAAATTTCCCCTGGTGCGATCGCCTATGATTTAATTTACAACCCCAGCCCTACTCAATTTCTCAAAGATGCCCAACTTCGCGGAGCCCAAGTCATTGACGGGCTACCCATGTTAGTTCAACAAGGAGCCGCCGCCTTAAAAATTTGGCTGGAAACAGAATCAGTCCCCGTAGAAGTCATGCGCCTCGCCTTGCGAAAGCATTTGGGCTTAGATTGACTAGCAATTTGCTACGGAATTCGCGCTAAGCTGAGATTTAAAATATCCTGGCGCTGCCACCTATGAAATTTAGAGCTATCAGCCTGTTTTTCGCTACTTGCCTGATCGGAATTTTTAGTTTAGCATTCACTCCACCAGCTTGGGCGCTGACACAAATTAAACTATCGGATCTTTCCTATCGCGAATGTCCGGCAGAAATGGCAGAAGGAACCGTCTCTAGTGGCAGTTCCATCGAAGCTAACTGTTTTTTAATTACTGGTAAAGCTGAAAATACCAGTGGTAAACCTGTTGTTAACGCTGATATTTTCGGCCGAATTTATGATGCGGATGACAACCCGGTGATGCAGAATCGCACTCGTTTGGGGTCCATCGAAGAAGTTCCTCCCGGAGTCAGCGATTTTCAGCTTAGAATCTCCGTGGCGGCTAATCAACCAACTCCTTTGAAGCTCAAGCAGTTTAAAGCTACTGGTTTTACTGGTGTGGTGCGTCGCTAAAAATATAAACCCGACTTCTGAAAAAAGTCGGGTTTATAATTATTCTATTATTGGAGATGGACTTAATTAGCTAAAGTGCTGTTTGCAAGTTGCTTAAAAGACCGATCAAGAATTCCGAGCCGAACTGAAGGACAAAAAAGGCAATCAGGGGAGAAAAGTCAATACCTCCAAGGGGGGGGATTATTGAGCGAAATAAATTAAGGTAAGGGTCTGTTAACTGACTCAAAATCGAAAAAGGAGGGTCATACCAATTGATGTTGGGAAACCAGCTTAACAGCACCCGAATAATCATGAGAACGAAATAGATTTGCAGAAATGATGACAGGGTGGTTGCCAAAAGCCCTATTGAATAACTCATAAATTTTGCTTGATGTTGAGTAAAGTTTAGAAAAGCTTTGATTTTTAGTTTAGCATAATTGGCGCATTGAAGCGATTTTCGCTGTTGGATTCTAGATTGAGGATTGCAGAATTCACCCCACGGATCAATCCGGGGGCTGGTAGCCAATTGCTTTCGGTTAGGCTAAGCAACCTGAAATTGATTCAGGAATCTTCAGCTAAAGAACTTTGGCTGGTGTGCTGTACGTTGTTGCCATTCACGTCACGGATTTCCAGTCGCACATCATCGATTGCCTGATTGAGTTGGGAAATTTTATCTTCTAAACTCAGCCTTGCTACTTCCATGCGTTGGGCTTCCATTTGGCTGCTTTTGCCCTTGCTTCCCTTGATGGACTTTGACTCTGAGGAGTCCGCCAGGAATGCCTCAGCAGCGCGTCTCGATAGCACCGCCCCCAAAACAGCACCCACCAAGCCACCAACTGCGGCACCTGCAATAAATCCGCCTGTAAAACCGTCTCGATTGCTCATTTTTCAACTCAACTAGGCGATATTTCCTTGATTTTTTCACTGTAGCAATTTTGAAACCAGTTTAAAAACCGGCAGGATTAATTGCCCAGGAGTTTTTAAGTTTGCGATCACTGTGCTGTGCTCAAAGCCTTGTGACATCAAAGGTTTTAAAAACAAACTTACCAACGCTTAACGCCTTGGTTTAACACCTTGAAAATGCTCAACGCCTTATGGCATCAAAGGTTCCTCAACTATAGCACAAAGTTCTTTAAACAATTCACGAACGCAGCGAGCAATAACACGCTGACGAGCTAACTTC
>RDXH01000099.1 GCA_004292745.1 Oscillatoriales cyanobacterium
TTATTACGCTGCTAATAATCCCAGTGAGGCAACAATTGCGAAGCGTCGCAGTTATGCTGAAACTATCAGCTATCTGACTCCTCCGGCTGAAAATGCTGGGTTGTATAAAGGTTTGCAGGAACTCAGCGAGTTAATTGCTTCTTATCAAACTTTGAAAGAGACTGGGCGCGGTGTGCCGATTGTGGATGCGATCGTCGAGAAATGCCGTTTGGTGAATTTGGACAAGGATATCGCCTTACCCCCCCAACCCCCCCTTAGCAAGGGGGGGCTAACCACATCTTCCGAACCCCCCCAACCCCCCCTTGCTAAGGGGGGGCTAACCACATCTTCCGAACCCCCCCTTAGTAAGGGGGGGTCAGGGGGGGTAGCGGCCCAAATGACTGCGGAGGAACGGGACAATTTAGTTGGCTTGGTTTACCGCAAGTTGATGGAGATTGAGTCGCGGTTGTTACCTTGCGGTTTGCACGTTATTGGTAAGCCACCGACTGCGGAAGAGGCGATCGCAACACTCGTCAACATTGCCAATTTAGACCGGGAAGAAGACGGATTAGTCAGTTTGTCGCGGATTATTGCTCTAAGTTGCGATCGGAATATTGACGACATCTACACGAACAACGACAAAGGCATTTTAGCAGATGTTGAATTGCTGCAAAACATCACCTTAGCCTGTCGCGATGCCGTCACCGCTTTAGTCAAAGAACAAACCGATGCAGAGGGTCGAGTTTCCCTAGTTTCCAAGTTGAATTTCTTCAACATGGGCAAGAAAACACCTTGGATTGAATCCTTACACGCAGCCGGTTACAAAAAAGTCGATGTAGACCTGATTAAACCGCTGTTTGAGTATCTGGAATTCTGCTTGCAGCAAGTTTGCGCCGACAACGAATTAGGTGCACTATTGCGCGCGCTAGAGGGCGAATACATTATCCCCGGCCCAGGCGGCGATCCGATTCGCAACCCGGATGTTTTGCCGACTGGCAAGAATATGCACGCTTTGGACCCGCAGTCAATCCCCACCACGGGGGCGATCAAGTCTGCTAAGGTTGTAGTCGATCGGCTATTAGAAAGACAGCGCACTGATAACGACGGCAACTATCCCGAAACCATCGCCGTTGTGCTGTGGGGAACCGACAACATCAAGACTTACGGCGAATCCCTCGCCCAAGTAATGTGGATGGTGGGAGTGAAGCCAGTACCCGACGCTTTGGGCCGCGTCAACAAACTGGAATTACTTTCATTAGAAGAATTAGGACGGCCTCGAATCGACGTAGTAATTAACTGTTCCGGCGTCTTCCGCGACTTGTTCATCAACCAAATGAACTTGTTAGATAAAGCCGTGAAAATGGCAGCGGAAGCCGACGAACCGTTAGAAATGAACTTCGTCCGCAAACACGCCTTGAAGCAAGCCGAAGAAATGGGAATCAACCTGCGCCAAGCAGCAACCCGCGTCTTTTCCAATGCTTCTGGTTCCTATTCATCTAACGTCAACTTGGCGGTAGAAAACAGCACCTGGGAAAGCGAAGCCGAGTTGCAGGAAATGTATTTAACCCGCAAATCCTTCGCCTTTTCTTCCGACAATCCCGGAACAATGGAACAAGACAGGCAGATTTTTGAATCATCCTTAAAAACTGCTGAAGTCACCTTCCAAAACTTGGATTCTGCGGAGATTTCGCTAACCGACGTGTCGCACTATTTCGACTCCGATCCGACTAAATTAATCGGCAGTTTGCGCGCAGATGGTAAGAAACCAACATCCTTCGTTGCTGATACCACAACAGCGAACGCGCAGGTACGGACGCTATCAGAAACCGTGCGTTTAGATTCGCGGACTAAGCTGCTGAATCCGAAGTGGTACGAGGGGATGTTGTCGCACGGATATGAAGGCGTGCGGGAGATTTCTAAGCGTCTGGTGAATACGACTGGATGGAGTGCGACTGCGGGCGCGGTGGACAATTGGGTGTATGAGGATGTGAACGGTACGTTTATCCAAGATGAGGAGATGCAGAAGCGTTTACTTAACTTGAATCCTCATTCTTTCCGTAAAATTGTCAGCACTTTGCTTGAGGTGAATGGCCGGGGTTATTGGGAGACTTCGGAGAGTAATTTGGACAGGTTGCGTGAGTTGGTCTAAGACAATTAAAGAGCAGAACTTGGGTTATAATATAAGTAGGTATCTTGCCTAACTCGTAATTCTCAATTATGGCGTTAACTACATATGGCTAGAAAAAAAGCAGATAATGATAATAACGGTTACAAACAATTAGAGCTAGATTTAGTTTATGATATTGAAAAATCAAACTTGGTTGAAGTAGTACAATCTACAGATAAAACAGATACCGAATCTTACATGAAGTCCGTAGATGAATATATAAATGATACTAATACATCAGTTGTCTCGAATGAAACTGATAAAAATAAAATTTCAGAATCTGCTAATATAACAGAAACTGCTTTCAATAGATTGTCTGATGAAATTTTGGAATTAATTATACCTGAAACTTATGAGGAAACCCTACAACAAGAAGTCAATCAACAAAAAATAGCACAAAATTTAGCTCTAATGGCACGGTTTATTACGCCTGTAATTGAATTTGAAGAAAAAATAATTCAAGTAGTTAGTCAAATTAAACTATCTGGTTATCTATTATTTTTATACGGTATTTCAGGAGTAGGAAAATCAACTTTCATAAGTTCATTGGAATGGAGGAAACATATTCGTATCAAAGAAATTGTGCCTATTGATGCAAGTGATTTAACTAATGACCCAAGTTTGAAGTTGCAAAATCTACTCACTCGTCTCAAGCAGGAGTCTATTAAGTTTTTGGCGGAAAATGACAATAAAGATAAGTTGTGCATTGTTATTGATTATTTAGAAAACTTACAGGGTGAAGATAATGAGCAAGTAATAGCTTTCTTTAGAGATTTAAATGGATTACTACGTAAATACCCTATTCTGATTATTTGGCCAGTAACAGATAGGCAAGATTTAACAACTATGCAAGATTTAGCAAAAACTTTTTCTAGTACAATGTTTTATCAAAAAATACCTACTCTAGAGTTTACTGGACCACCAATAGAAGAATATCCAACTATTGCTAAGAACACAATTGCATTTTTTAACCAAGGAAAAACGTGTTATGATTTTCAATTAAACGATGATGATTTTGATGACATTATTAAGGATAAATATGAACAAAAACCCAAAGATAGAATTATTATCAGGGACTATTTAAGAGACATAAGAGATCTTTCACGAGATAGAACAAAATATACACAACAGTTGATGCAGAATGTTCCTAGACCGACAGAAGTCTGGTTTATATTCTCTTATCCTAAAGCAGAAAGCGTTGTAGCTCAATTTGCTAAACAGTCTGATAACATTAACGAAATGTGGAACGCAAATTACAGTGCGCTTTTCACTTATATTAAAGAAAATAACCAAAGAAAAGCTGATTGGAAACCTGGTCGTCTTACTTTGGCACTTAATGGCATATTAACAACAAAAATTATGTACTTACCAACAAATGCTTTAGTGAATTGCATCGCTGCCTATTCTAAAGAGGCAAAGATTCCTATTTCTAGAGAAGAGTTTATTAACCAATATAAAGTTCTTGATCATTGGTTTGGAAAAAAAGCGGCTCAAAACACTTTATCTACTACTCCTTTATACTTCCAATTATTAAGTCGTCCTATCACTGCTGGAAAACGTAAAAGTGGTACTGTAGAAAAGGGACTAGCAAATGCTAAAGACCCTTTTGAGAAAATTAATAAAGATATAGTCAATAATAAAATCAGCGATAGCCTTTTAAATAAAAGTCTATATTTAGCTCTACAAGATTTATATCAAGAATCCAATTTATCATTTAGTTGTGAGAAACCCCATCCAGACCTACCAAATATTAGACCTGATATATTAGTAAATGCTAAAAATGAGAAATATATTGCCTTAGAATTTTGTTATACCGTTAATAATACTCCTGGTTATTTAGCAGGCTACGTTTTAAACAAATTGAATACTTACATGAAGCAATTAGAACAAAGTTTTGGCTTTGAGAGTAATTTTCGATGAGTATTTCGACTACAGAAAAACGTGACTTAGATAACAGATGATAGTGATCGCCCTTGTCTTCCCAAAGTGCGATCACCCTTTATGCTATGTTATAAGTAGATACGGTAAATATGCGATAATCTTATGTCGAAGGTCAGTCATAACGAAAATAAAATGAATCCAACTATGTATGCTCAACAACTTGAATTATTTGAACTATTCAATCCAACTTCTATTAAAAATACCCGATCGCATTTAGGGGATATTACCAATCTAAATCAATTGCCTTTTCCGATAGATATATTAGTCGGTGGTGTTCCTTGTCAACCTTGGTCGATTGCAGGTAAAATGCAAGGTTTGGACGACCCAAGAGGCAAGTTATGGACAGATGTATTTAGAGTAGTAAAAGCTAATCGTCCCAAAGCTTTTATATTTGAAAATGTCAAAGGCTTGACAGAACCAAGAAATATAGAAAGCTTGAAATATATAATTAATAATTTAACATCATCTGGTTATGTTGTCAAATACGAAGTGCTAAATTCCTATGATTTTGGGCTACCCCAAGATAGAGATAGAATGTTTATAGTTGGCATTAGGAATGATCTAGAAAGATGCTGGGGATTGACATTTCCCAAACCAATCGATCGCGCGAGCAAGCTTTATGATGTGATACCAGGGATTCAGCGTAGCAATTTTAGGAAGCAAAAATTTTCACCAACTGTTTTATTTGATGGAAAAGTCCCCGGTTCCAGAGGCAGATTTCAAAAGCTAGATGAATTAAATGACTTCTTCTTATTTACTGATATTAGAGATGGACATACTACCATCCATTCTTGGGATTTAATCGAAACAACCAGCAGGGAAAAATTAATTTGTCAAACCATTATGAAAAATCGGAGAAAAAATATTTATGGAGAAAAGGACGGTAATCCCTTAGAATTTAAAGTGTTAGCAAGACTAATTCCTGAGTTGAAACAAACAGAAATTGACAACTTAGTTGACAAGGAAATTTTGCGGAGTGTAGATGAGAAAGGCTATGATTTTGTAAATTCTAAAATTTCTTCAGGAATTAATGGCATTTCTAAAATTTTCTTACCTCATGCGGATGCGATCGCAACTTTAACTGCAACTGGAACTAGAGACTTTGTAGCAACAATCTCGATTCAATGTCAAGAGCCCGCAGCATATAAGGAAACATTTATTCGGGAAATTTATGAAAAGAAAAATTTTCAACCTCTAACTGCACAGGATTACGCAAAATTGCAAGGATTTCCCGAATGGTTCAAAATTTATGAAAATGAAACTACAGCAAAACATCAATTGGGTAATGCTGTGTCAATTCCTGTGGTTTACCATTTAGCCAAAGCTTTACTCGAAATTATTTTGTAATTGTGACTTAAAATATGACAGCTATTAGCGCAAAACAACGAGCAATAATCAAAGGATATCTTGAAGGTTTTATTCAGGGTATTGTAGATGAATATAAAGGTCGGATCATTCATAAATCAACTACTGGAATAGAGTACCTGTCCCGCAGTTCAACTAATGGAGAATTAAAACCTTTTCAAGCCGCGCTAATTCCCATAGAATTAATACGAATCAATCAATTTGAGCGAGGTTTAAGTACCAGATTAGGAAACTCTCTTGAAGAATGCGCTAAGTTAATTGCCCTTGAACATCATCAGGATGCACGTCGAGGATATGATATCAGAGCGGAAGTAAGTATTGCAGCTTTTGAAGAAGCTCAACGTCAGAAAGAATACTATGAATCTATGGATAAAAAAGGACTAACTAAACCATCTTTTGAGCAGATGATAACAGCAGTTCTTAATGCTAGACGAACTGATGATTTGGCAACGAAAACTGTACGTGCTGACCTTTGTATTTTTGCTAATGACGGAACAGAATACTTATTTGAAATTAAAGCTCCTAAGCCCAATAAAGGTCAATGCTTAGAAGTTATCCAGCGTCTGTTGAGGTTTCATTTACTGCGGGGTGCAAAGCGTCCACAATTGCAAGCTTACTATGCGATGCCTTATAATCCCTATGGTGTAACAAAAGCTGTTTATAAGTGGTCTCAGGCAAGGAATTATCTGCCTTTTGATGAAGCTGTAGTTATTGGAGATGAATTTTGGAATATTGTAGGCGGAGCTACTGCTTATGAGGAATTATTGGAAATATATTTAGAAGTGGGACGTGAGAAAAGTAAATATATGATGGATGCTTTAGCCTTTGGGTTTTAAGGAGAGGGAATTTTTGAGAAAAGCGGGGGGTTGAACCATAATGAAGTACGAAGTAATCATGTACTGGAGTGAGGAAGACCAGGCATTTATTGCCGAAGTCCCTGAATTGCCAGGATGTGCTGCGGATGGGGAAACTTATCAAGAAGTATTGCAAAATCTAGAAATTATTATGCACAAATGGATAGAAACGGCTAACGCACTGGGTTATCCTATTCCTCAACCGAAAGATCGATCGATGTTTGCATAGTTGAAATAGAATCACAGGCGATCGCCCTTATCTTACTAAAGTGCGATCGCCCTTTATGCTATATTATAAGTAGATACGCTTTGTATATACAGTTTGAGGCACTTTGAATATGACTATCTCGCCCAAACGACTTGAAGAATTAGAAAATATTCCAGAATCTGCGATCGATACCTCTGATATTCCTGAGTTAGATGCGAGTTTCTGGGAAAAAGCACAACTGGTGCAACCTATGACTAAACAAGCTATTTCTCTAAGAGTTGATAGCGATGTATTAGATTGGTTTAAAAGCCAAGGAAAAGGTTATCAATCTCTGATGAATGCTGTGCTGCGCTCTTATGTTGAACACCACGTAAAAAGCAGTCAGTAAATGTGCGTTCTCCTCTGCTATTGAAATAGGAAGAAGTAGCTATAAGTAAACATAGACTTGGTTGTAATAATTTTTGCTTGCTCTCTATTATATCTCAATTTGGAATTCCGGGAAATGCGATCGGGTGCATCTCAATTTTGTAAGGGCGAAGCATTCCGGCAGATAATTTATTAGTTAGGATCAGGGCTTTACTGCCGGAATGCTTCGCCCCTACGAATATATTTGCAAAAATGAGATGTTCCCAATGCGATCGCCCTCACAACTCACTCAATAATGCTACAATCCTTAATAAAGGTCGTTTAGCCACGATAAAATACCGCTATGACTACCCTCACCCTCAACCTCAACCCCATTATTAAGCTGACAGACGATCAGTTTTTCCAACTCTGTCAGGAGAATGAAAATATTAGATTGGAACGCACAGCCAAAGGAGAATTAATTATCATGTCACCAGCAGGAGGAGAAACTAGCAACAGCAATGCAGGATTAACAGCACAGATTTGGATTTGGAATCAGCAAAATAGATTGGGTAAAGTTTTTGATTCCTCTGGCGGTTTTAAACTTCCTAATGGTGCAAATAGAGCGCCTGATGCTTCTTGGGTAAAATTAGAACGCTGGAATGCACTAACTCCAGAACAACAAAAGAAATTTCCCCCCATTTGTCCAGATTTTGTCGTCGAGTTAATGTCTCCCAGCGATAGCTTGAAAGAAACTCAGGATAAAATGAAAGAGTATCGAGACAATGGTGCGCGTTTGGGTTGGTTAATTAATCGCAAATCGCGACAAGTTGAAATTTATCGTCCCAATCAAGAAGTTGAAGTGCTGGAATCTCCAGCTACTGTATCAGGTGAAGATGTTCTCCCAGGATTTGTGCTGAATCTAGATTCAATTTGGTAAATCGAGATCGCTTTTCCCGTTTATTTTAGCTGGAAGAACGAACAAATTGAGTTTGATATTCAACTTTTTCCCAAGTCCGCTATTTTATGTGTGAGTTCAACAATCGTAACAATAAGTAGAAGGAAGAAGATCGAGGTGAAGAAGGCTCATACAGCAAGCTTTTTAGCCACCTGTATCTTACGTTTAATTAAGTGGACTTACTTAAAATAAATCCAACTGTTTATCCCAAACAAATCGAATTATTCTCTCTATTCAAGCCAAATTATCTGAAAAATGCCCGATCGCAATTAACGTCCGTAGACTTACTTAAAATATCTCAAATGGGTTCTATAAACAAACAAAAACCCGGCTGCTTGAAACCACCGGGTTTATAAATATTGTTGGCGCATTTTCAACTACTTAACTTCCGCCAACGTAGGCCATCACAGGAGAACCTTGCTGCTGCTGCGCGATCGCTAAAAGCCGCTGAATCCGCTCTTGGGTTGAAGGGTGAGTGCGGAAAAGTGACTGCAAACCTTCAGTGGAAAGAGGATTCACAATCAACAGCGGTGACATCGCCGGATTCCCGTGCATCGGAATTTCTCGACCGATTTTTTCCAATTTTTGCAGCGCGTTTGCTAAGCCGATCGGGTTATTGGTAATTTCCACTGCACCGCTATCGGCTGCAAATTCCCTTGTCCGAGAAATCGCCAATTGAATTAAAGTTGCTGATAGTGGCGCTAAGATGATTAAAAACAGCAAACCAAACGGATTCGGGCCTTGTCTGCTGTCCCGTGTCACCGGGCCGTAAAGTGCTCCAAAAGTCAGAATTCGCCCCACAAATGTAATCGCACCGGCGATCGTCCCGGCTACTGCTTGAGTGAGAGTGTCGCGGTTGCGGATGTGGGTTAGTTCGTGCGCTAAAACGCCTTCCAATTCTTCGCTGGAAAGCAGGTTGATGATGCCTTCGGTAACTGCTATTGTGGCGTGTTCTGGGTCTCTTCCTGTGGCGAATGCGTTGGGAGATTGAGTCGGAACTACAAATATTTTCGGTACGGGAATTTCCGCTTTTGCACTCAATGATGCTACAATGTCGTAGAGTTCGGGAGCTTCGCTGCGGGCGATCGGGCGGGCACGGTAAGCCATTAAGGCTGCTGTATCTGAGTAGTACCAAGAACTGAAACTGCTGAAGGCGGCTAGGGCTAAGCCGATGTAAAGTCCTTGTTCGTTGCCGATTAAATAATAGCTTCCTAAAACGAGAAGGCCACTGAGAAGTCCTAGTAGGGCTGCTGTCCTGAGTTGATTTGTTCCTTGCATGGCGGGTTGGGGGCGATCGCGAATTTTGGTATTTTTGAGCTTGTTATTAGATTTTCACAGGGACTGGCGATCGCGCCTCTATCTACCGAAATAAATGCTAGGGCCAATAGTAGTATTTTGTTGAGCCATCCCCAATAATTACTGTGCAACAGGCCCTCCAGCCTGTTCCAGACTTGCTTCGATCGCGACTTGATTTAAAATTCTGACTTGGTTTTTACGGCTTGATTTTAGTTAAATCTGTTTGGCAATCAACAGGATATTTTTTGGTTATTTGCTCCTTAAATCAGGGATATTTAGGAATAATTTTACCATTTTTAATGATATACTATCAAAGTCTAAGTTTGAGAACCCTGGGCAAATCCTGACCCTCCTAGGCGATCGCAAGCTGAACTCAGTCACACAATATGTTTTAATTTATATTTGAGCAAAATCTAAACCAAGGCAACCATGACTCCAAAATCCATAGCCGTAATCAACTTCAAAGGCGGTGTCGGGAAAACCACCGTCACTTGGAGCCTGGGAAATATTATATCCCAAGGCACAGACCTCGAAGTTCTAATGTTAGACTTAGACCCGCAGATGTCCCTCACAGAGGCGATCGGACTTAATGAAAGTACAGGTCATTTAGATGACAAATTTGGTAAATGGTATGAAAAATCACTCCGGGAAAGACGCACAATTTACGATGCTCTCGAACTCTTTAAAAAAAACGGACCTAATTTTAAATTTCCCGTTGGCTTCGACACCATTTATCAAGTTGATGAACAGTTACATTTTGTCCCTTCCGTCGAAGAATTGTATTGGTTGGATCTGGACGGATTTGATGGTAAAAATGTTAAAGACTTCATCCGCAGATTTATCGGCAAAATTAGCAACTCTGCCAACTCGGTTAACTCGCTCAACCCAGCTAAATCTGCCACTCTCCCCAAATATGATTTGATGCTGTTTGACTGTTCTCCTTCCTTTAGTCTCCTCACTTACAGCGTACTCTCTTGTTGCGACTTAGTATTAATTCCCGTGAATCCAGATTACTTTGGTTCTAGGGGATTGAGTTTGGTCTTAAACTCTTTGCAAAAGCGGATTGAACCTTATCCTTTCCCCAAAATAGCAGTGTTTATGAACAAAGCTAAAATCTATGGGGGATTGTTGACTAACGAAGTTCAGTTTTATATGAGAGAGGTGAAAAGACTTTGCGCTGATATCTCCAAAGAGAATAGTATAGAAGTTAAGTTTTTAGAATCGACTATTCGCGAAAGCGTGGGTCTGAAACGAGCTATTAATGAAGGAGAACTGCCACGAGAATTAGTTAGAGAATTTGAACAACTTTGGAGTGAGTGTGCGGAGTATCTCAAATGATTAAAAAAGAAATTGGGGCTGATGATGAAGAAAACTCGCAGTTAGTTGATGAAATTAGCGAACTTAAGGAAATCCTGCGGGAGGTTTCTCGGAAACTAACTAGGATTGAGGCTAAAGTCCGGCGGGGAGGAATTTCTTCCATGTCCAAGGTTTCCGAAGCTACGGTATCTCCACCAGAGGTAACTACGGATAAAGCTGCCAGTTTATCGCCGGAACAGGTACTCCAAATCTATGAACAACTGCGTTTGAAAGCTAAAAATGGTAAGGAAGAAGAGGTGAGGAAAAAGTTGTTGTCTATGACTGCAACGGATTTGAGTTTGATTTGTTTGGAATTGGGGATGCCTCCCACCGCAAAAAATCCATCGCGCAAAAAAATGATTGAGGTAATTATTGGTAGAATCAAACAGAGTTTGATGTTGTCGCGACATATCGATCGACAAACACTTTAACACTGTTCAGCTTTGTGACTCACAACCCTTCCGCTGGAATTAGTTGTGAGTTGAAACCGCCCGACTGACAACTAAGGAGATAAATTGACAAAATGCGTTTAAAAAAAACATGGCGAATTGGTGCGATCGCCCTATTTTCACTCACACTCTTCATCACCCTGTTTTTGAGCCTCTCAAGCCATCCCACACCCGCAGCTCAAAAACCGAAGACAGTCGCATTTTTGGCGCTTCAGAGGCGTGCTGGCGAGGTAAGAAACAGTTTATTTACAGTCAATACTAATGGCTCTGGGCGTCGCGAACTTGCCCCCAACATAGATGTTAGTCCCGCCCTAGTTTGGTCTCCCAACGGCCAGCGACTGGCTTTCGTGGGTAGCGAAACTGACATATATACAGTCAATGCGGACGGTTCCCAATTAACTAAACAATTTTCTGGAGATTTCTGCAAAGCAGCTAATTTTAGAATTGCCTGGGCTTCTAATAGTCAAAAACTTCTGTTTGGGCGTTCCTGCGACGGTTTTACATCCGATGCACCGGGTAGTCAATCTCTGTATACCAGCGATACTACAGGTATTAAAGGAACTAAATTAGTTCGGAATTTGGCAGTAGGAGGACAACCGCCTCAAACTGAAATTTCCTCGGAATTTTACCTGTCACCGGATGGCCAACAGGTAGCCTTTGTTAAAGACAAGAACATCTACAAAATGAATGTAGATGGTTCGGGCATGACTCAATTAACTAAAACTCCAGGGGAATATGTTTCCGGTGGTAGCGAACTTGTTTGGTCTCCCGATCGCACCAAAATTGCTTTCTGGTTGGGAACCTATCCTCAACAACAAATTTACACCATCAATACTGACGGTAGCAACCTCAAACAACTGACGAAAAATCCCCAAAATCAAGCTTACAACATCAAACTATTTTGGTCGCCCGACAGCCGCCGTCTTGCCTACTATTACAACAAAGCGGGGGATAGGGGTGGCAAACAGCAAGATGTTTATGCGATCGATATTAACAGCGGAACCGCCCAAAATATCACCAAAAAACCCACCAGATACGACGCACTTTCCTGGTCTCCAGATGGCAAAAATCTCGCCTTCGCCACCGGAGATTTTTACCAACAAAAACTCTACACAATTAATGCTGACGGTTCCAAGTTGACTCCGTTAGCTGCTCAATTAGAATTGTCAGGAATTTCTCAATTAGCATGGTCTTCTGATAGCCAGCAAATTGCTTTTACTTTTAATGATATTAAAGGGGACAAAAGCAATTTATATGTAATCAATCGCGACGGTTCGGGAGTGATTAAATTGAGTAGTAACAATGACTTGAATGCTAGCAGTCCTGTTTGGCAACCTCAATAATCCCACTCAAAATTTAAATTTTTCTCGGAGTCCGCTAGGAGTGGACTTCGTTTACTTTTGAGTGATTTCAATCGCCTAGTCTCTATTTTCAAATGGGGGAAGATGCTAGAATTTTTTTCTCCTTTAATTGTTGGCGATCGGCTAATTCGTCTATATCAACTTCCTCGTGTTTTTCCTCCTGCACCTGTTTGTCAATTTTTGGCAACTTCAAGATAGCCCCAGCCAAAACCCAGTAATAAACTGATACTGGATCTACATCCAGCGGATAGTATTGAGTATTGATCGTAATAAATGCCACAAATACCCAAAAACTAGCTCCATAGGTCCGTAAACTCTTGTCTTTCACAGAACGGTAAGCTCGAAAAGTGAGAAAAGCTAAGTGTAACACCATGAGCTGAAAAGCAATCATTCCCGGATAACCTAGTTCGTACATCAACTTAGGTTGAAAAGTTTCTATGAGTTGCGTTGCACCAAAGGTCCGGGTTGAATTCGTCGCTCTTCCCACACCTCTCCCCAGATTTCTGTCAATAATAAAATTATGGCTCTGCTCGAATTGATTAAACAGAAACTGTTGGGGTGGCGCGGCATTCCAGCGGTTAAGAAAACTATCCCACCGCTGTTCGATCACTCCTGGGTTAATGGCTGCACCGACAAATAGCAAGATAGCAAGTCCTGCACCAATGGGAATGAATCTTTTAAAATTTACAAATTGACCGGTGAGAATTAGTAGCATAAAGGTAGCACCAGGAACCATAACTAAAGCAGCTCTTTGACCTGAAATAACTGCGTTGGCAAATACTAATGCCATGCCAAATAAACCGATGGTTCGCCACCAGAAGGAAGGGTCGCAAAAAGCAGCAGCAAAGGTCAAAAAAGCATTGGAAATTAAAAACCATGCCCACTGCCAAGGGGCGACAAAAGTGCCTGGTAAACGGATAAACTTGACTTCGGGACTAAATACCAGAGAACCACCAACAAAACATCTAGCTTGTAAGGTGGCTTTATATAACTCTGCTCCCGACATTCCTCGCGTGCCGGCGCACCTCCCACTTTGCAGCAATAGATACTGAATTAAACCCAAAATGCAGCAGGCGATCGCCAAAATGATGTGCATTCGACTAAAAAATATCAAATCTTTCTTAGTGCGGATCAGATAATATGTACAGGCGATCAGTGGTATGTAACCGATCAATACTTTTAAGCCGACAATTCCTTGCAGCAAGGGTTTCTCACCCTTCATGGGGTTAAGCTGCATATCCCCGTTCACAAAAATTAAAGTTAGCATTGCCATCATGAAGAGGATGCTGAAGGTGAAAATCAATTCTTTGGGAAGAAAGATGGGCAATTGTTTCTTTTTGCAGCTTTGAATAAGGGCGATGAGAGCTGGTATGTAGAAAGCATCTTTTGCTACTTGAAATGCAGCATTTCCGCCGCCAATGGCGTAAGTGATGGTCCCGCTAAAAGGTAGGTAAATGAGAAAGGCCCACAGAGCTTGACGGGGATATTTGTAGGAAAACAGCAAAATTGCTACGGCGAAACCTGCTGCAATGGCAAGTTTGGCGCGGGTAACAAATAATAGGGGGATGATGACAACGATGCTGATTAAGGTGTAAATCGCGATCGCCTGGATGAGTTCATTGCGCTTTTGTGAAGTTTTGCGTTTTTGGGCAGCTATTTCTTTTTTACTGATTCCTGTTTGTTGGTGTTTGTGTTTGCGTTTAGACTTCTGGGATTTACGCTTGGCTTTTAACATGAAATTACACAGATTTTCCAAGGAATTAATGGGGACAATTTCCCAGAATTAATGGTGGATATTAAATTTAATTCTGAGAAAAATTTATCAAAAAACTTTTTTGTATGTGTAGCTGTTGTCAAAAAAAATGGTGGCGAGCTTGTAGAATATAACTGCTGCATCTACAATAATGGAGGAGGATCTAATTAGTTTTAATTTTGCAGTCAATTATGAAGTTAACAAAATTTGTATCGATCGGCATCACCGTATTTTTGGGAGCAAGCGCTAGCATATTATCGACCAATACTAAAGCATTAGGCGCAGAAAAAGTTGTCCTCACCTTTGGCCCCATCAGACAAACCATTAATGTCAGCGACTTAGAAGACTTTGCCAAAAACGGTACAACTACCACCACCATCCGACAAATTATCGGAGTGTCAAAAATGGATGCGGGAACCCTGCGCGGGTTAATGGGCCTAGAAATTGGCTTAAAGCCAGCTAATCTAGCGCGGGTAGTCTACAGTACCCCAGGAGAAAAAATTACTGACGAAGTTGGTCAAGCAATTCGGACTCAACGCGAAACAGAAAGTGGCAAAGCTTTGCGCGCCGCGATGATCCTCGCAGCCAGCGATGACGGGAAAGTTTCGGTGCTGGAAATCCTGAAACAGTATCCTTTGCCGGAAGTTTATGTAGATGTTGCCAAAATTGGGGGTGCGGTAGCAAAAGTTCAAGGTTTAGCGGGGACTTTGCAAACATTGCTTCAGGATAGTATGCGATCGACTACGACAACTCAAACAACTCGTACCGAAACGACAACGACAGTGGAACCACGTCGCAGCGTGCAGCCCACCACTGCGCCTCCAGCCCGTCCCGTCATCGCACCAGCCCCCGCACCCGCACGGATACCACAGCCTGTCAGAGGACTTTGGTGAAGATTCAAAACTTTATGGCTGTGATTGGGGAATATTAAGTTGTGAGTTTGGAGTTTTGATTTAAGTCGTGTCTGTTGCTTCTTTTGACTACTCTCAGCGCTGAAGCAACTGAGATTCTAAGAATCGCTTCTTAGAGTTTCTGCTTCATAGCACCAGCCTTAACAGATTTACTCTGTTCGGGTCTTACAGTCGCTCCACAGACATTAACCGCAAGCCCTGCGGCAAGAATATTTTTAGCAGCATTTACATCTCTATCGTGATGCGTACTGCACTTAGGACAATCCCACTCTCTGACATTTAAAGGCAACTTATCAACAACGTAGCCGCAATGTCCACACCTTTTAGAGCTAGGAAACCATCGGTCGATTTTGACAAAAGTGCGACCATACCAGTTGCACTTATATTCCAGTTGCCTGACAATTTCACCCCAACTAGCATCACTAATTGAGAGAGCGAGTTTTCTATTTTTGACCAGATTCTTCACCGACAAATCCTCAACTGCAATCACTTGGTTTTCACGAACCAGTCGAGTTGTCAACTTGTGAAGAAAATCATTGCGAGCATCGCTAATTTCTGCATAAACTTTAGCGACTTTCAACCTAGCTTTATGGCGATTATTAGATCCTTTTTTCTTGCGACTAAGCGCTTTTTGAGCTTGACGCAGTTTGCGTTTCTTAGCTTTGAATGTTTTAGGATTAGCGATCTTTTCGCCATCACTCAAAGCCATTAAGCTAGTAATACCCAAATCTAAACCAATTGACTCTTGAGATTCAGGTAGTGTTTCAATTTCGACATCTACCAACAAAGAAACAGTCCACCGTCCAGAGGGCGAGAGCTTCACCGTAATGGTTGACGGCTCTACACCTTCGGGGAGTTGACGACTCCAACGGATATCTAAGGGCTGGGTACTTTTTGCTAAAAATACTTTGCCGTTTTTCCACTTGAAAGCTGACTTAGTAAATTCAGCATTACCACCGTGATGCTTTTTTTTGAAGTTGGGATATTTTGCCCGTCCTGCAAAGAAATTAGTAAATGCGGTTTGTAAATGCCTCAATCCTTGTTGTAATGGCACACAGCTAACTTCATTAAGAAATTGCAACTCTTCCTGCTTCTTCCAACTAGTGAGCATTGCTGAGGTTTCAACGTATCCGACTCGCTCTTGACGCTCATACCATGCTTCTGTCCTTGCGGCTAAAGCGCGGTTATAGACTAATCGAGCGCAACCCATCGTTCTTCTCAGCAAGGTTTCTTGCTCAGAAGTTGGATAGAATCGGTACTTGAAAGCTTTTTGTGTCATGCTTACATTATAGCATTTATTCGGTGAATATAGTCAACTAAAAAGATTAAAGGCAATAAATTGCCTCGCTCGCTTCCCTCTCAGGTCTGAAGACACTGAGTTTCCCGCTTACCGTGTTATTTTTATGAACAAGACAAGGGTGACAATTTTAAAAATTTTGTCAAATTTTGCCGATTGAGACTCCAGAAAGATTCCAGCGCTCTGGTGACTATCTTACAATCAAAGTATTAGAGTATGCATTCGATCGACCCACCTGCCCCAATCCTCGGCAAAAACAAATTCCCAACCAAACATCCCTTCCTGGGAAGTTGACAAATCTGCCAACTCAAACTAAAATAACGACCACCGTTCCCTCGGTAGCCGGACCACTGACATAGTTTGACCATAAAATTAAATAACTTCCCGACTCTATTCAACCCAGGATGAATCATCCATCTAGCGTTTACACACTTTGAGTCGTGCCAACTAGCCCGTGAAATTTTTTATGGAGGGTAACCTGTTAGCAGGGTAGAAATTGTTATTTAGCAATAGCCTAGACCTGAGCAATTGGGCCACAGTCGAAGCATTTTCTAAATCCCGCCGTCATTGTACTAACCACAAAGGATTTCAACCTCACACCATGCTTCAAGACACCCAAACCATCCGGCACTACCAAAAACTCACCGACGCCCTCGTCGAAATGTGGAATAGAGGTTATCGTTTTGATGACCTACGGCTTTACTTAGATGGGTATTTGGCAGCCCTGCGTCATTCAAACGGTTTAGAACCCTACCTGATTCACAGATTGGAGGAAGAAGCCGCTCGTTATATTCACGACCCCTCCAATTTTGAAATGCCCATGCCCCAACCTGAATCCGGCTATTACTAATACAAAATTTATCTGTAATAGTCAACTGGTTGGAATCTCTCGGTCAAAAAACCATATTTTGTAGGGTCGGTCGTGTCCGCCCTACAGCCGTTAAGGTTGGCAATTTGGGAATTTGGGAAAATTTAGAGTTCCAAATTCCGAACTAAGAATTCAGAACTCCAAAATTTCTTCCCTCCCATGATTTAAGAAGCTAAAGCAACTTCTACGGCTTCTTGCAATGCGCCTTTCTGATACATTTCGATCAGAATATCCGAGCCACCAATAAATTCGCCGTTAATATAAACTTGGGGAATTGTGGGCCAGTTGGAATATTCTTTTACTCCCTGACGAATTTCCTGGTCTGCCAAAACATCAACAGTTTCGTAAGGCACTCCCAAAGTATTGAGAATTTGCACTACATTATTAGAAAAACCGCATTGGGGCATTAATTTATTGCCCTTCATAAAGACCATGATTTTGTTTTGTTTAACCAAGTCGTCAATTCTTTGATGTGCTGCTGTACTCATGGTGGCTCCTAAATATTGCTTGAATAATTTTCAACATTGAAAGTTGCTGGTTAAGCAACTATTGACACATTAACCAATTTCTGAACTCAATTGCTCGCTCAAAAATTAAGCCACTTGACTTTGCGCGTCCCATTCTGCGGGAGTGAAAGTTTGCAAAGCCAAAGCGTGGATGGCTTCACTAGCCATTGCTTGTTTGAGAGCACCATACACCAGTTGATGTTGCTGTACTCGGCTTTTCCCTTCAAAGGCCGCAGAAACTACCCTGGCTTGGTAGTGGTCGCCACCACCAGTTAAATCATCAACTTTTACTTTAGCGTCTGGCAATCCAGTCTGAATCATTTCCGCTACTTGAGATGGTGTAACCATTGGTTTTTTTTGGGATAAACGGCTGCAATTTAGATTTTAGTGGAACTATCTATTTCTTAGGCGGAGTCGGCGGAGTGCTGCTGGCTGGTCGAGGATAGGGCGTATCCACAAAGCCCAACTCCACTAACTGCTGGTAAGCTTTTTTGCCCAAGTCGCGAGTTGGCTGCTGGGAACGAATAATCTGAATCAGCAGTGGAACAGCCAGTTCCGGCTTATTTTGGGCTCGGTGTACCAACGCCAGCCGATAGGTGGCTTCATCGCGCATTTGGGCTGTTTCGACGGCTTTGGTGCGGTTGCTGTCGGCTAGGCGGATGTCTATTCCGGCAAAACTGCTGGATAGTTGTTGGTAGAAATTGGACAATTGATTGAAAATTTGGCGGGATTCTTGAAGTTTTTGAGAAGCTACAGTGTAGTTCTGGTTGGAAATAGCGCTGCTAGCTTCTGTCATTAAACGCTGGCCTCCGGGAATGCTCAAGAGGCTGTTGTTTTGGATAACGGGACGGAGATTGTTTGGGTCCGTAGGGTCATCTACGGGTTCGACTTGGGGTTTGTTATCTAGCCCAGAAGGTTGCTGTGCTTGGGCTTGGGGCGGTTGTAATAGGAGCAAAGCTGCGATCGCCACAATGCTAATCCGGGCGGTGGAGCGAAGCCAGCAAACAGTTCCAGAGTATACCATGAAATTACTTTGCGCCCTGGGCGCTTTAAAAAAGATATTTAGCTTGAGCAGATCTTACCATTGGCGATCGCAACCGGATGAGTGTAAACCAAATTTGGGGAAATGTCAAAGGGGCACTATAAGGGGTGATGGATGGTAATACCAATTTTAAAAAAGAATGCAACAGTAGTCTTGTCCCTCCCCTTGATAAGGGGGGGTTAGGGGGGGTCAAAGATTGTTGCACGATTTTAGAGAATACAGCCGCCAAGTAAACCCGAAGCCTCCACTCTCATAAATTATCAAGGTATAGGAGTCCCAGATGAAAGTCTGGCATTGATTTTGCAACGGGGGGGAGATGAAGTGCTACTGTCAAAAGCGACCGATCGCTTTACAGTCCGCCCCTCATCCACAGCATCAGCCTCAAACCCTTGGTTCGTAAACGCCCAAGCCAAACTCATCCGCCGCGTCGCCAACAGCAATCTAGAAGAATATTTGGTTGCGCCCGCCCTTCTCAATACCGCCATGCAAGCGGCCAGGGCCAGCGATGCCGTTGCTTTTGCTAGCCACGTCTATTGTCCCGCCAACAATCCGGGTACATTCTTTTATTTAACCGATCGAATTACCATTCAATTTACCGAACAACTAAAAGAAGAATCGCGAAATGCGATCGCCAATGCAGCAGCATTAAAAATAGTCAGACAAGTAGAAGGAATTCCCGACACATTTATCTATGAAGTCACCAAACAAGCCACAGAAAACCCAGTCAAAATAGCCAACCGTTTGACAAGATACCCAGAAGTTCTCGTTGCAGAACCAAACACTATAGTACAAACTCAACACCACTATATCCCCCGCGATCCGCTGTATCCCCGACAGTGGTATCTCAATAACAAAAGTGGTAGCCAAATGGTTGCGGGTTCTCACATTTTTGCTGAGAAAGCTTGGGACATTACTCGCGGAGTACGATCGATCGTAGTCGCGATCGCCGACGATTCGGTGGACATGACACATCCCGATTTTCAAGGCCAAGGCAAAATCGTTTTTCCCCTAGATTTAAAAGACGGCGACTTGTCCCCAATGCCTGTTTTAGATTCAGACAACCACGGCACATCCTGCGCCGGTGTCGCCGTGGCGGAAGAAAACGGCAAAGGCATTGTCGGTGTCGCCCCTGGATGCGCCCTAATACCCATCCGTACTACAGGCTACCTGGACGATGATTCTGTTGAACAAATATTCAATTGGGCGATCGACAAAGGGGCCGCCGTCATTTCTTGCAGTTGGGGGCCATCAGCAGTTTATTTTCCGCTTTCCCTCAGACAAAGTGCCGTCATCACCAAAGCCGCCACCCTAGGGCGCGGTGGCAGAGGTTGCGTCATTGTCTTCGCAGCCGGCAATGCCAACCGCCCCGTCAACGGTACGATTAACGAAAAAGGCTGGCCCGATGACATCATCAAGGGTCAAACTCGATGGCTGAGTGGATTTGCCGTTCACCCAGACGTGATTGCGGTTGCAGCTTCCACTTCCCTGAATAAAAAAGCAGCCTACAGCAATTGGGGTGGCAGCATCTCGGTTTGCGCCCCCAGCAACAACGCCCCGCCAGGAACTTGGATGCAGCAAACTGGATATATCAGCACTCCGCCGGAGGTGACGCAGGATTTGCCCGGTTTGGGAATATTTACTACCGATCGCATCGGGACTGAGGGTTACGATCTAGGGGACTATACCGACTCCTTTGGCGGTACTTCCAGCGCCACTCCTCTAGTGGCTGGGGTTGCAGCTTTGGTACTTTCGGCCAACCCCCGTTTGACGGCGCGGGAAGTGCGGGGAATTCTTGAACAAACTACTGACAAAATTGTTGATGGCGATCCCGATCCCCAGTTGGGTATTCGCATGGGTACTTATGATACTAAAAACCTGCGTAGCGATTGGTTCGGTTACGGGAAAGTGAATGCTTTTCAAGCTGTACAAGCTGCGGTGAGAAAGGGTGGCGGCAATCCGAATATCGGCGATGCGAGGTTCAATGATATTTCTGGACATTGGGCTCAGAAGTTTATTGAGGCCCTGGCGGCGGCGAATATAATTAGTGGTATGCCGGATGGTTCTTTTCGGCCGGATGAGAGTTTAAATCGGGCTCAATATGCTTCGTTGTTGGTGACTGCGTTTAGTCCGGTTCCGAAGATGCCTGCTACGAATTTTATTGATGTTTCTGCTAGTTTTTGGGCCAGAAGTGCGATCGAACGGGCGAATCGGGCTGGCTTTTTGTCTGGGTTTCCGGGGTTGAAGTTTGGCCCGAATTTGAATTTGACTAAGACTGAGGCGATCGTGTCTTTGGTTAATGGTTTGGAACTGAAGGGGGGAAATCCTGATACTTTGAAAGTTTACACCGATCGCTCTCAAATTCCTAATTTTGCTTTAAGTGCGATCGCTGCGGCAACTAGCTTGAAGATTGTGGTTAATTATCCTTCCCGTGATTGGCTTTCGCCGCAGCGGGATGTCACCCGTGGAGAGATTTCAGCTTTGATTTACCAGACTTTGGTGGCGATTAAACGGGCTAAGGCGATCGATTCTCCTTATATTGTTTAACCACAATTGTTCTGCTGTAACTCAAATGAGTATCATATCAATTCCGGTAACACCGGAATGATGTTGACTGTTGACTGTTAACGGTTAACGGTTGACAGTCAACGGTGAGCTCGAATTTATTATTCCGATGCTAACAGATTTGATCTCATATCAATTCCGTTTACACTCCTTATGATATCATTTCATATTTGATATAGATATGTCATTGCGAGCTCTCAGAGAAGCAATCGCTATAATATCATTCCGATGCTGCCGGAAACGATATCAGACTTTGCTGATGTCGAATACAAACCAACAAAAACCCGTTTCTTTATTTGTAGATTTGTTGTAAACTTTTGACGGTACTTTGTAACCCTTGCTTCAGCAAAATTTCCAAGTATTCATCGAGAGATTTAGGGGGATTTTTCAAACGTTGATGACAGGTTGTTACAGCGTTAGCAACCTTTAGGTAATTCAAGTCAATTAAGTCTAAGATAAAATCATCTGGGTGTTGAGCCTCAATCTCATATTGGTCGAGAATCAACGGTGGAAAGTCCTTGAGGTTAAATGTAACGATCGCACTAGCCTCTGATTTGATAGCTGCTGCTAGAATATGTCGATCGTTAGGATCTGGTAAATTAAGAGAAGGAATTATCCATTCATAACCTGTCACCAAACAGTCACGGACATAACGATTCATCAAATCTTTAGTACGAGTCAACTGCTCTATTGTCAAGTCAGGTCGATTTTTGAGAACATTGCGTATCCACTCATCATGTATTTCGTCAGTCCAACGGGCTTGAAAAAGATCGGTTAAGGCTAATTGCATCAACAAATCGCGTAATGGGGCAGAATATAATACGCACGCATCATATAAGGCGATCGGATTAGAGGCCATAATTACTCATAGCCCATGTTCAGTTCTTGTGCTTGGAATGCCAGTTCATCAAGCACTTTTAAACGTTCATTATCAATCCATTTCTTATACTTCATAACATCTTCAAAGCGGATACGTTGATGTCTTCCGACTTGATGAAAGGGAATTTCCCCTGATTTTAACAATTTCGTTAAGTAAGGACGGGATACGTTTAGCAATTGGGCCGCTTCTTGGGTGGTGAGTTCGGCATTAATAGGAATTAAGGTAATTGCTTTACCTTGGGCTATTTGTTCTAGGATCTCAAACAAAAGTTGGAAAGCGACAAAAGGAATATCAACTACTTGTTCGTTACCATTGGATTCAACAATTTTAATTTTTTGAGTTGAAGTGCGAACTGTCTGAAAATAAGCAGCCAGAATGCGACTACCTAGCTGAGACAGTTGAGTATCGGCTTCAGAGGGAATGACTGGTTCTTTACTTTGAGGAAGGGCTGTCATAATTGATTTTAAGTAGATGAGTTGTTATAGCAACCACCAAGATGATTAGGATATTTCGAGGGAGTTTATCCTGAGCGTATAGCCTTGGTGACTGCTATATTATCAGTGTAGCGCCTACAATTTATTCACCCTCGCAAATTGCCCAATGCTTTGAATGCAAACTGTGGCAAAGCTAACATCCTGCGCCAGCGCCAAGGTTCTTGATAAAGTCGATACAACCATTCTAAATTATTGTCACAAAACCAAGCGGGAGCACGAGTTTTTGTTCCCGCCCAAATATCAAAACTGCCACCTACTCCTACCCAAATAGATTGAGGACAAAGGTGTCGGTTTTTGGCAATCCAAAACTCTTGACGTGGCACTCCCAAACCGACTAGAATCAATTTTGGCTGCATTTTTTTCAGAGTTTCCTGGAATTCTGGTTCTTCCTCTGGTGAGAGATAGCCATGTTGACATAGAATGGAGATTCCGTCGATCTGCTGTTGCCAAGTTTCTGCTGCTGCGATCGCCACTCCGGGCGCACCTCCAAAGAAAAATACGGATTCCCCATGCGGCAATTTGGCCGCTTGTTCCAGCAAGGACTCTGCTAATTCAATCCCCGGAAATCTGTTGACTTTTTTACCTCGCATTCTCAAGTACAGTACGACCCCTGCACCATCTGGGATAACGAGTTCAGCAGATCGAATTATATCCGCTAAAGCCTGATTTTTCTCAGCTTGCATCGCCATTTCTGCATTCAGCGTGACGACGTGACTTCCTAATCCTTGATGCAGACGCTCTATCAGCCAACCTGCTCGATCGTCTAAGATGTGAACTGGTAGTCCCAGCACAGAAAATTGTGAGCGCGATCGATCCATATTTTTTGATGGGAGATTCCTACACAGGTAGTTATACCAGAAGGAAGAGGTCAGAGGGAAGAGGGAAGAGGGAAGAGTGAGAATGCTCACATCCAAAATCCCCAATCTAAAATCTACAATCGATCGACCTAATTAGCGATCGCTCTTTTTAACAGACCCATCAGCGTACAATTCCATCGGGACTAACTCTATTTTGCCATTCACTTTAATTGTAGAATAGACAATTTTTACAAAAGGAGCATTATTGTTATGGTGATGACGGTGAGACATGGTAATTACCTCCAGATTATTTACAAAATCGTAAATTTCAACAAAATGTTAATTTCGATTCAAAATATATTTCCTCGACTAAGATAGACTTAAAATTACAGTCAAATCCTAGACAAGGGAGAAACTATGACAACTCGACGGTCAAAAAAAATAAAAATTGAGAGACACAGAGCAATCTAATTTCTGATATATTTAAAAGTCTATTCAGAGCAACTCAGCTAGCTTCAGGAAAAAAGTACCAGGAAAACTAAATGGCGATCGCAACAGCTCAGCGGCAAAGCAGGTTAGATTATTACTACCAACAAATCAAAAGCATCATTCTCAAGCGGCAGAATCCAATTACCGGCTTACTCCCGGCGAGTACCGCCGTTAACGCCCACGGCGACTACACCGATGCTTGGGTGCGCGACAACGTTTACAGCATCCTCGCAGTTTGGGGGTTGGGCCTAGCTTACCGTAAAATTGATAGCGATCGGGGTAGAACCTTTGAACTCGAACACAGTACAGTTAAACTGATGCGAGGCTTGATGTTTGCGATGATGCAGCAAGCCAATAAAGTAGAAAGGTTTAAAAAGACTCAGTTACCCCTAGATGCCTTACACGCCAAATACAACACCCAAACTGCAAATATTGTTGTCGGCGATGATGAATGGGGACACTTGCAGTTAGATGCAACCTCTATATTCTTGCTAATGCTTGCTCAAATGACAGCTTCAGGATTGCACATTATTTTCACAATTGATGAAGTCAATTTTGTCCAGAATTTAGTTTACTATATTGGTAGAGCCTACCGCACTCCCGATTATGGAATTTGGGAAAGAGGTAATAAAATTAATCGCGGTAATGCAGAATTAAATGCCAGTTCAGTAGGCATGGCAAAAGCAGCCCTTGAAGCAATAAATGGATTAGACTTGTTTGGAATAAACGGCTCTCAAGCCTCTGTGATTCACGTTTTGCCAGACGAAGTTGCTAGAACCCGCATCACATTAGAATCGCTGTTACCTCGCGAATCTAGTTCAAAAGAAGTAGATGCGGCTCTCTTGAGCATCATTAGTTTTCCCGCTTTTGCAGTAGAAGACAAAGAATTAGTTGAAAGAACCCGAAATAAAATTATCGAAAAATTGCAGGGAAATTACGGCTGCAAAAGGTTTCTACGGGACGGACACCAAACAGTATTAGAAGATGGCGATCGCCTCCACTACGAACCTACAGAACTAAAGCAGTTCGATCACATTGAATGCGAGTGGCCGCTGTTTTTCACTTACTTATTATTAGACGGCATATTTGAAAAAAATCAAGCCCAGGTTCAAGAGTACGAACAGCGTTTGACATCCCTCACCGTCGAGCGTTCCGGTTTATCTCTGCTACCAGAATTGTATTACATACCAGCCGACAATATCAATGCAGAAAAAATCAATCCCCGCAGCCAGCAGCGCTTACCAAATGAAAACATTCCCCTAGTTTGGGCGCAAAGTTTGTATTTTTTAGGTCAATTATTAAACGATGGATTAATCGCCATTGGTGACATCGATCCCCTGGGAAGACACCTCTCAGTGGGGCGGCACAGAGAACCTCTAGTCCAAATTGCACTGTTAGCTGAAGACGAGGATTTGCAAGCAGAATTAGCAGCCAATGGAATTGCAGCGCAAACTCCAAAACAGGTAGAACCAATTCAAGTCCGTCAAACTAAAGAATTATCAGCCATTTACACCCAAATAGGACGCAATGACCAATTAGGCTTGACCGGCCGTCCCGTTCGCAGGCTACGGAGTTTGACCACTTCAAGGGTGTTCCAAATTCGCGGAGAGGCGATCGTCTTTCTGCCATCTTTTCTCGACAGACAAGAGTTTTATTTAACTCTAGATTACCATTTTTTGGTATCTCAAATCAATAGCGAATTAGCTTACATTCACCGTCACTGGTCTCAGTTGGGACGGCCTACGGTAACGCTGATGCTGACTCACACAATGCTGGAAACGGGCCGGGAAGCTTTGTTCAATTTGATGAAAGAACTCCGGGATGGACATTGCAAAAATACGCCTGTTAAGTTGGGGAATCTCAATCAATTAATCCTGACTGCTGGTACGGAGAAAATTGACTTTCTTCACGATTTTGACTTTACAGAATCTCCAGTAACAGGTGCTGTGGAAGTTCGCAGCTATTTGGGTTACAATCCCGAAAAAACTTGGCCATTAGGTCACACTCAAGAATTTAAATTAGAGTGTGAAACTAATATTAATTTATTGCTAAGCAGTCTTCAAGAATCAGAAAATTTGTATGAACAAACTGAGTTGCTGCACACCTTAGTTCGCCTCAAAGGACTCAATTTTGATACGGGATTTGGAACGAGTGGAGAAAGTGTTAAAGTTGTAGATTTACTCAACGAAGTTTATACTAAAGCTGGAAATAGTTCCGAAGCAAAAATTCAATGGGCTGTCATCCGCTATGCTGCGGGTTTGTTGGACAAAATTGATATCAGCTTGTCCGATGCGGTGACGGATATTTTGGTGCGACAAAAACAAATTGCTGTGGGGAAAGCTTACAGCGAAGCTTCAGTGATTTCACGACCTGGTTCTTACATGGAAGTGATGGACAAAATTCGTCAATTCTGTGGTGAAGATGTTCGCGATCGAGTTTTAACCCAAGAAGTTCTGATCTATCTTGGTTTGCTAATTAAAGCAGAACCGCAGTTGTTTAAAGGGTTGTTGACGCTGAGAGTTAGCTATTTTATTTTGTTGCTGACTAGCGAATTAGCCCGCGAATCGGGAATTACGCAGAATGAAGCTTACGAACATTTGATGCAGTTAAGTCCCTTTGAAATCAAAAACCGCCTGCGTCAAGTTTTGTCAGAATATGAGGAAATGAATCAAGTCCTGAAACAGCAAGAATCTCTGCGGGTCAAACAATCGGAAAAAGAGATTGAATGGGTGGTTGCGCCTGTTTCATCCGAGTCCCAAATGCCTGCGGGTGGATGGCGCAGGAAGCGACAAATGGAAGGTGCTGTCAATCGTGTACCGCAGGATTTTTATCCCAATGTTTGGGGAATGTTGCGGCACTGTAAAGGCTTGATTATTGGGGATAAGTTGGAACGCCGAAATCGGTTGGACAGTGAGGTGATTTTATCGGAAATGACTCCTGGTGAAAAGAATTTTGCCCTCCAAGTGGAGCATTTGCTGAATAAAATTGTTGCGCCTGAGTACAGACAAGTTAATATTGAGGCATTGATGGAGTTGGCTGCGATCGCCCAACGCAACCCAGAGCTACAAGTAGAAGAGTACATCGTCTTGGATGTATTGATCGGTCACGCTGTACGGCTGAATTGGCTGGAAAAACACCTGGAAAGATCAGATAGATACGATGAAGATAAGGCGGCGGCTTGGCAAGCTTTTTATAATACTTCGCCTTATGTCTGTGCAACTCACGTTCTGAATGCTTTCCGATTCCTGACGCAGTTTGGCTAAATCTTATACGGGCATGGGGCATGGGGCATGGGGCATGGGACATGGGGCATGGGGCATGGGGCATCGGGCATGGGGCATGGGGCATCGGGCATGGGGCATCGGGAATTGGGCATGGGGCATCGGGCATCGGACACTGAGCGTAGTCGAAGTGTCTAAAAACCTTATTCCTTCTTCCTGAAGCGGTTCCTGAACCCAACACATTATTTTAAAAGAGTTGGGTTTCGCTCTCGCGTCAACCCAACCTACACTATCTGAACTCGTTCCCTGAGCGGAGTCGAAGGGTCTAAATGCCAATTCCCAATTCCCTATGCCCAATTCCCTATGCCCTATGCCCAATTCCCAATTCCCAATTCCCAATTCCCTATGCCCCATGCCCCATGCCCCATGCCCCATGCCCAATTCCCAATTCCCAATGACTTTGGGCAATATCAGTCTACAATTTGTAACGTTGAGCCTTATTGAAGTGCAGGAGCGAAGCTGGCTTGGATAACGCGAGTCTATCGAGAAAACCCCCGCTACTCGCCTTTGGGGTCAGCATTGGGCTGCACCTCAACTTTAACTTTTTTCCAGACACCGGTATAGCAGAGCCAACTCAACAAAACCCAGTATCGGAGAGTTCGCCCTCAACTCAGAGTCCGGTTTCTAACCCAAAAAGCAGTACGGCCACACCGGACAAATTATTGGGACATTTACCTTATCAAGAAGCACCAGCCTCTGACTTGGTAGCCGTCACCGGAGACGGTGGGATCAAACTCCGCAAAGCAGCCGCCACTAAATATC